>JANMZX010000055.1:0-12969 GCA_031383745.1 Rhodoferax sp.
CTGCGCCGGCAGCAGGTCGACGAACTCGTTCATCTCGGTCTTCAGGAAGGCCCAGCCGCGCTGCAGATGCCGCAGCAGGCTGTGGCTCTTGTACTGGGTGATCACGCCGATGCGGCGGATGCCCGAGTTCAGGCAGTTGGACAGCGCAAAGTCGATGATGCGAAACTTGCCGCCGAAATACACCGCCGGCTTGGCGCGCCGGTCAGTCAGCTGCATCAGGCGGCTGCCGCGGCCGCCGGCGAGTACGAGGGCGATTGCCCGTTTAGGCAGGTCGAGGCCGTGTTCGATCGATTGTGGTGCCATGCTGACTCCCCTGTGGACCATGGTCGCCCGGCACATCGGTACCGGGAGCGGGCTCTGCGCCGACCTCAGGTGCCGGGCTGCCCCGGAACGAGAGGTCGGCGGCGCGTCACCGCGACCACTGGATGCCGTCGATGTTGATCTTGGTGGTGATGTTGGAGTTCAGGGCCTTGCCGGTGAAGGAATACCGGTCGGCGATCGCAAAACGCGTCAGCACCATCGACAGGTTCAGATTCGGATTGACTGCCAGGAACGACTGCAACGGGATCGACACCAGGTGCCAGTTACCGTCGTTCTGGTAACCGAAGTCGCCGCTAGCGATCTGCAGGTAGGTTTCCTGCACGTCACCGGAGCTGGTGTCGGTGGAGATGCCGATCTCGATCTTGCCCGGGTAGGTGGTTTTGATCAGCACATTGAGGGTTCCCGTGGCAGCAAAGGCCGACAGGTTCTCGCTGCCGTACGGGGTCGTCGAGCTGTACAGCAGGCCCCATCCGTAGTCCTTCGGCGCCGGGGTCAGTTCGATGGCGCGGGTGCCGTCACCCGATAGCGGCGCCGCCATGGTCACTTCTGGCGCGCTGACACTGTTGCCATCGAAGGCGTCTACCCGCAGGCCGGTCGCTACCACGGCCCCGGGCGCGTCAGAAAACAAGGTGTACTTGTTTGCTGCGAAGGCGACTTTCGGCACCGGGGGCGCGAAGAACACGGCGTCCGCTTCTGTGAACGTACCGGCTTCCCATATGGCCGGCGAGTACAGGTTTTGCACCACAAACCGCGCCTCGCGGTTCACGTTGAACAGCCCCCACTTGTCGTCGCCCCCCTTCCACGGCTCATCGAAGGCTTCGAAATAGAAGATGTTTGCAGGGCCCGGTCCGACCCGCCCTTCCGCGCGGAAGGTGGCGAGCCGGTCAAAAAACATCTTTTGGTTCGCCGGGTGCGCGCGGCCACGCAATTGGCCCAGGTCGACCGCATTCCAGCCGACCTCTGTGATCACGACCGGCACCACCGTCAGGCCGTTGCGGTCCAGCCGGTCACGCACCTGCTGGTAGACCTCGCGGCCCTTGGCGATGGCGGCATTCATCATGGCCACCGCGCGGGCCGGCCCGGCGGCCACACCTTCCTGCTTCCAGTCGTAATAGAACAGGCCTTCCGGGAACTTGGTGAAAATTTCGGGGTACAGGTGCGCCGCCACAAAGTCGACCTGGTCCGTGATGATCCGGGGTGCCTCGCGCCAGAACTGGAAGTCGTCGTCCGTGGTGGTGGGTTGCGATACCCGGTCGCGCACGTACTTGATGTACACCGCCATGTCGGCCGGCGGGATCGGCACCGGCGAGAAACCCACCATGGTCTCGTTGCCGACGCTGACCACGAGGATGATGTTCTTGAACACCGGGTCGTTGGCCAATGCCACCTGGCGATCGAGTTCCTGCTGGTTCTTGGCGCGGATGTCGGCCGCCACCACCGGGTTGAGCACGTATTTGACGCTGTTGGGGTAGGAGCCCAGGTGCACCTTGATGTCGAGGTTGTTCTCGGCAATGATGCGCAACACGCGGTGGGCGATGCCTTCCACCGCCCCACCGGTCAGCGGGTCGATCGGGCCGTCGTACACGTCGAACAGGCGTATGAGCTTGAAGTTGCCCGCCACAAGCAGCTCCAGGTCCTGCTTGATGTTGGCGTTCATCTGCGCGCTCTTGAGCGGGTCCACCAGGGCCGCTAGCTCGGCACCACGGTCCGCAGTGCGGAACGCGCCGTAGTTGACCGCCTTGCGCGCCAGGTATTCGACTGGCAGCACACGCAAGTTGGTAGTCGACACGGCGGTGGCCGGCACCGCGACCACCACCTCGCCGCCGCCGCCGCAGGCGGCGAGCAGTGCCACACAGGCCACCACCAGCGCGGCGCGGATTGCGCCCACAGGGCGCAGCCACTGGTCTTTGATTCGATCGGATTTCATGTTTTTTTCCTCGGGCGTGTGACGCTCAGAACCGGTACTTGACGCCTACGCCAAAATAGTTGCTGGCCTTGGCCACGCGTGAGTCGTGGCCAACGAAGGTATGGGCTGGAAACGACAACGGCGCCAGGCCTTTCTTGTCGAAATGGACCATTCCGGCAAACGCATTGAACTCCAGATCCTGGCTGTAGTTGTAAGTTGCGCCGATGGTGTTGACAAGTGCGGTGTTGTTCTGCCCACGGTCGCTCGGGTTGGTGGTGCTGGCCTTGCCAAAATAGGCCAAACCGGTGGAGAACACCCATTTGTCCATGAAGTAACGGGCACCCATTGCAAATTCTGTTGAGCTTGCGGGGTAACCCGGATTGGCCACGCCGTTGAGCGTGCCACCCCAGTCGACGTTGAACGGGTTGTTCCACTGCGCCCGAACGCCGGGCACCACCACGGCCGCATAGGCGCCGCTCCAGCGGTTGTGCCGTACGGCGCCAGACACTTCGATGACCGGGGTCACCCGATAGGCAGCTTGCAGCAACACCACACTTTGCCCGTTTCCGCCGACTTTTCCTTCGGCAATTGGGCTGTAGAACGGGCCCTTGAATACGCCGGCGCCAAATGCCGACGGCCCGCCGTTGCGCGAGTCCTGCAGCATGGCGTCGACGGACAAATCACCCTTGCCGTAGTGCGCCCAGAGTTCGAGAAAGCGCGGCTTGTGGAGCTTGAAGGATGTGTCGCCGCGGTCGTAGGTGGCCTCCAGCACCAGATCGCCATCAGCCACATCCAGCACGCGCGAGGTGTAGCGGATCGCCTGGGTCAGGTTGCGGTAGCCGGCACCGGACGCGGCCCAGGTGTAGGACAGGCCGATGTTCGAACCGAACGGGTAGTCGGCGAAACCCCAGGTGCGGGTGGTCATGTGCCCGATGGTCAGCGTTCCATACTCTTCATGGCTCACGGCGACGTTCTTCTCGCGCCAGAACCCCGGCGTGTCCGCCGTGCCGTCACGCCAGTTCTGGCTCAGCGACCCGCCCAGCTTGAACCCGTTGGGGAGGTCGTACTTGCCCTTCAGCCAGAGCTGCGTCTGGTTGAACACGGTGCCCTTGGTGCTGAGCTTGCGGCCAGGAACCACGTCGTCTGCCCAGATGAAATGGCGATTGGGCTCGGGGTCGAATTGGCATTTTTTGCCTGGACACTGGTTGGTGTTGTTTGTGACCGTGAGTTCGTGAAAACCGGTCAGGCTGAACATGCCGTCAGGGCCGAAATCGAAGGCATGGCTGGTGCCCGACAGCGTCAACGCCGCGGCGACGGCCGCCACGCGTGTCAAGACCACTCCGGATCGCGCCCGCGTAGCGGAATGTCGGGAAGCGTGCGCGGCACGCCGGGGCATACGGGGGAGGTTGTTCATGGTGTGGGGCCCGAATAGACTGAAAGCGCTTTCACACGCGCCGGAAAGTGTAGTCCGCGCTTGACCGGTCCGTCAACGACACGCGACCCCGTGTTTTCCCTAGTGCGGGCGTTCGACGCACCCCGACGCATTCCGTACGGGTAAACCACTAGGGGAAAACCTCCGGATGCGACCTGAAAGCGCTTTCAGTATCATTCGTGGCTGCGGCCGGCTGTCGCCGCCAAGGAATACGACATGAGACTGATCACGCAAGGCTTCCTGGCCCTCGCCCTGGCGGGTGGTGTGCTTCTGGGCGCGGCGGCGCAGCCGGTAAAGGTGGGCGCCGGCAATTACCAGGCCTTACCCAAGGCGGGTGACAAGCCACCACCCCAGGCACCGTACCGCACCGATGCGATGCTGAAACTGGCCGCCCCGACGAACCAGTGGTACTCGACGCTGATCTTCAACCCCAAGCCCGAGGCGCTGTTCGCGCACCCGTTGACGGTCAGGACGACGCCCGCCGGCCTGGAACTGGCCTTGCCGAGCAAGGAAGTGGTGCCGACCGATTTCCGCACCACCGAGATCCACTACCCGCACCGCGACGCGCTGCTGATCGCGCCGGTAGCTTTCGAGCCGGGCCCGGTCAAACTCGCCCGGGCCACGGATTGGTCGGTCGACATCGCGATGGACCGCGGTGCCGACCAGATGCAGGTGACGGTGGCGCATGGCAGCCCGTACGCCCACATCACGCTGTCGCGCGGCGACGTGCGTATCAAGCTGCCGGCTGCCGGAGAGCGGATCAGCACTGTCAGTGACCCACGCGTGCTCGCCCTGCGCATCGGCACCAAGCCCTATGCGATGTTCGGCCCCACCGGCGTGCGCTGGGAGCAGGTCTCTCCGACCGAATGGATCGGTCGCCTGCCGGCTGGCGCGGGCTACCTGTCGGCCGCCGCGCTGCCGGACGAGCGGCCCGAGAGCCTGCAACTGCTGACCCGCCATGCCTACGCCTTCCTGCAGGACACGCGCGTGGACTGGCGTTTCGACGCCGCGACCAGCAAGGTCGAAACCACCTTCACGGCCAAGACACGCGTCATGGAAGGCGCCGACAACGGTCCGCTGCTGGGTCTGTACCCGCACCAGTGGTTCAACAATGCATCGGTTGCCGACAAGCTGGGCCCGTCCTACGACAGCATCCGCGGCAAGATACGGCTGCTGGCGGCGAGCCAGTTCAAGATCGAACGCATCTACAGCGGTGTGTTGCCGCATTGGCCAGGCGTCAAGGACGGCCCGGCGGCGACCGAGCTGAACGACCTGCTCAAGGTCGACCTGCGCAAGCGCCGCGAACTCATCCCTGGGCGGGAGAACAAGGACAACTGGCGCGTGACCGCCTACTGGCAGGGCAAGGGCCTGACCCGCGCGACCCAACTGGCCGCAGTAGCCGAGCAGCAGGGCGACCTCGCCGCGCGCGACCAGCTGCTGACGCTGGTCCGCGACCGCATGGAGTGGTGGTTCGGCGGCAACGGCCGCAGTTACTTCCACTACGACAAGGCGCTGGGAACCGTCGTCACCTATCCGGACGAATTTTTTGCCGTCGCCGAGATGAACGACCACCACTTCCACTACGGGTACTGGATCCGCGCAGCGGCCGAACTCACGCTGCGCGACCCGGCCTGGGGCGCCAAGGACAAATGGGGCGGCATGGTGGACCTGCTGGTGGCCGACATCGCCACGCCGCAGCGCGGGCGCGCCGACTTTCCGTTCCTGCGCCCCTTCGACCCGTACTCCGGCTTCTCGATGGCGTCGGGCGTCGGCCTGTACGACTTCGGTAACGGCCAGGAGTCCACGTCGGAGGCCATCAACGCCTGGGCCAGCCTGATCCTGTGGGGTGAGGCGACAGGCAACCTCGAACTGCGCGACCTCGGCATCTATCTCAACACCACCGAGATCGACGCCGTCAGCCACTACTGGTTCGACATCCACAAGCAGGTGTTCCCGCCCGAATACAAGAACGTCGAAGCCAGCTGGGTGTTCGGCGGCCGGTACGCGCACAAGACCTGGTGGACCGACGAGCCGCGCCAGACGAAGGGGATCAACCTGCTGCCGGTGACCACCTTCTCGACCTACTTCGGGGCTGACCCGGCCTACGTGAAGCGCAACGTCGGCACGCTGAAATCCGACACCGACACCTACAACGCCATCGGCAAGTTCCCGCCGAATCCGCCGCCCAAGGACGTCTGGCAGGACATCTTCGCCAAGTACCTGGCGCTGGCCGATCCGGCCGCCGCATTGGCGCAATGGAACCGTTTCGGCAGCGTCGAGGATGGCGACACGCGCACCCACACGCTGCACTGGATGCTGAGCCTGCAGGACATGGGCCTGCCGGACTTCGGTGTCACGGCCGACACCACGCTGTATTCGGTGTTCAAGCGCCCAGACGGGCGCAGGACCTATCTGGCCTACAACGCAGGCAAAGCGCCTCTCAACGTCAGGTTCAGTGACGGCAAGACGCTGACCGTCGAGCCCGGCGCGCTCGGGCGCACGCAATAGGTGCCGCCCGCGATGGCCCTGCCACGGGCGCCCATGCGGGATACTGGTTGTCCCTCTTTTTACCGAGCTCGCATATGAAATATCTGGTTTTCGCCCTTGCCGCCCTGTTGCTGACAGGATGTCAGCTGGGCTCCCAACCCGACAAGCAGAAGGTCCCGGCCTTCTTCACCACCTCGCTGGGCGCACCAACGGGCTGGCGCATCAAGGAAGTGCGCGGCTTCGAGTGCCGATTCTTCGAATATGCCGGCAGCAACGACTACCTGGATCGCTTCAAGGGCGTGTTGCGCGGCATCGCCGACGACGGCAGGAAAAGCGGCGCCAACGCCTTCCTGAACGCGCGGGTCTCCGCCGAGAGCCACGAGGCCCCGGCCACCAAGGCGCAGATGTCGATCGTGCATGTCTGCGGCGATTACGTGATCATCGAATAACGTCGACCGGCCAGCCGTCACGGCGCGTCCTCGTCCCCCCTGCGGCAAGCCGATGACTATCCCCATGCCTCCGGTCCGCTGGTTTGCTGCCTTCGTCTTGACCCTGATGGCGGCCGCTTGCGGCGGCGGCGGTGGGGAGGCAACCACCCCAACACCGGCGGCCAGCCCGACTCCAGCGCCCGCGGCACCGGCACCGGTGGTGGGAGCCTTGCCCGGCTGGACGCTGGCATGGTCGGACGAGTTCGACGTCGACGGCCTGCCGAACGCCGCGAAATGGGATTACGACACCGACCGAAACCGCCTGGGCTGGTTCAACAACGAGTTGCAGTATTACGCGCGCAACCGGCCGGAGAACGCGCGCGTGGAAGGCGGCAAACTCCTGATCACGGCGCGCCGGGAAAACCTGACCACCGCCAGCGACTACGGCGGCCAAGCCTACACCTCGGCCCGGCTGGTCACCCGCGGCAAGGCCAGTTGGACCTACGGCTTCATCGAAGTGCGCGCCAAACTGCCCTGCGCGCTGGGCACCTGGCCCGCGATCTGGATGCTGGGCACCGGGGGCACCTGGCCCGACGATGGCGAGATCGATATCATGGAACAAAAGGGCACCAGCGTGGCGGACAAGGGCCGGGTGCTGGGCACCATCCACACGCGGGCCTACAACTATTTCAACGGGACCCTGGGGGTGGGCCAGGGTTCCAGCACCGCGGTGGCGGATGCGTGCACGGCCTTCCACAACTACCAGCTGACCTGGAACGCCGACCGGATCCTGATCGGTGTCGACAACACCACCTATTTCGAATTCGTCAACCCCAAGACCGGGGACGTTGCGCGCTGGCCATTCGACAACCCGCAGTACCTGCTGCTGAACCTGGCGATCGGCGGGGATCTGGGCGGCGCGGTGGACAACAGTGCCTTTCCGGTGCAGATGGAAATCGACTACGTGCGGGTGTACAAAAAGTGACACCGGGCGATGGCGCCACATGCCTGGACCCGGCAAAAGGCAGGTCTTCCGGCCGGCCATCAAAAAACTGCGGGTAAACCCTAGGCATGCACCCAAGGAAAACCCCTAGTCCTGCCCTCTTGCAAATTCGCCCACCTTGTTTATGATCGGTTGAAAGCGCTTTCATGAATGCGCTTTCGCACGCCATACTTTCGCGATTCCATCAGCCAGGAGACAGATCCATGCGCCACCCCACACAATCCCTAGCGCTCGCGGCGTCTGCCGTGGCGGTCGCCCTGCTGGTAGCCGCCTGCGGCGGCGGTGGCGCATCGCCCCCGCCCTCGGCCACCTCGGGCTTCGGCTGGGTCGTGGACGGCTATCTCAGCAACGCGACGGTGGTGTGCGACAGCAATGGCAACGGCGTGGCCGATGCCGCAGAGACCAGGGTCACCACCGCGTCCGACGGCCTGTTCCGGTTTACGCCCAGCTGCAACGCCGGCCTGATCGCGTTCGGCGGACAGAACACCTTCGGCGCCGACAAGGTCGACTTCAAGGGCGTGCTGCGTGCACCCAGCGGCTCCACCGTGGTCACGCCGCTCACCAGCCTGCTGGCCGCAGGCATGAGCGACGACCAGGTGAAGACCCTGCTGGGCATTCCGGCCGGAACCGACCTGCGCAACACCGACCCCGCGCTCGTCCTCAACGGCGCCATGGTCGAGCCGGACCTGATGAAAAAGACGCTGGCGGTCCAGCAGCTGATCCAGAAGACCACCGAAGCTGTGGCCGCGCTCGCAGGCAACAGCTCGGTGGCGATGCTGCAGGCGATCTACAACAACGTGGTTGCGGCGGTCGCGACGGCGGCGGCGAACAGCTCCGGCGCTCCGCTGGTCAGCGGCACCACCGTCAACCAGACGCTGCTGACCAACCTGATCAAGGCCGCGGCAACACAACCCGGGGTGGTCATTCCCAACGTGAACGCGGAGGCATTCGCCACGGTCATTGCTGGCGCCCTGAAGTCGCAGGCGGAGACACTGCTCAAGTCGTCCGACAGCGGCCTGAGCAGCACCACACAGACGCTGCAGGCGGACACCCAGATCACCAGTTTCATCCAGAGCAACGTGTCCCAGCTGGCCGCGGCGCCAACCGCCGGCACCACGGCGCTCGGCACCACGCTCACCAATCAGGTAGTCGCCTCGACCGGCACTGCGGCGGCATCCGGCAGCACAGGCACCTGCAGCGCGGGCAGCTGCGTCGATTTCTCCGGGGCAACGGCCGGGTTCCTCGCCTTTGGCGACAACGGCGGCGGTTTTGCCGCCATTTCCGTCGACCCGGCCGACACCAACAACAAGGTCGCCAAGATCGTCAAGAAGCCCGGCGACTTGAGTTTCCTCGGCGCGCAGGTTTTCACCGACGCCAGCGTGACGCCGGGGGTCTTCTCGCCCGCCATCGCACTCACCAGCACGAACAACACCATCACCCTGCGGGTCTACTCCCCCGCCATCGGCGAGAAGATCCTGCTCAAGGTCGAAAAAGGCGTCAGCGGCGCGCCCGACCGGGAAGTCGAAGTCAGTACCACCAAGGCCAACGCCTGGGAAACCCTGTCCTTCACCTTCACCGGTGCCGGCACCTACAACGGCATCGACATCCTGCCGGGCTTCGGCACCACCGTCAACGCCGACAAGACCTTCTACTTCGATGAATTGAAGTTGCCGGCGCCCGCAAGCACGGGTGGCACGGGCACGGGCACGGGTACTGGAGGAACCGGCACTGGCACCGTCATCGGCACTGGCAACACGGCCAATTGCAGCGCGCCGTGCCTCGACTTCTCGGGCACCGGTATCGCGTTGACGAAGTTCGGAACCGACGGGGCGGGCTCCGCGACCCAGTTCGATGACCCGTCCAGCACGGGCAACAAGCTCATCAAATTTGTCAAGGGTGCCGCCGACCCGGTCTGGGCTGGCGTGACGATCGACACCAGCGGCGCGGCGACCAACACGCTGCTCACCCCGATAGTGCTCGACGCGACGCACAAGACGATCACGCTGCGCGTGCTTTCCCCGGCCGCGAATACGCCTTTCCTGGTGAAACTCGAAGGCGGCGCCAACGGCGCGGCGAACCAGGAAATCCAGGTCTCCACCACCGCTGCCAACACCTGGCAGACACTGAGCTTCGTTTTTGCCACCGCAGGCACGTACAACAAGCTCAGCGTCTTCCCGAACTTCGGCAACACGGTATCGGCCGACACGGCCTACTACTTCGACGAACTCACCTACCCGGTGGCGGCCAGCACAGGCGGCGGAACAGGCACAGGCGGCGGAACAGGCACGGGCACAGGAACCGGCAGCGGTAGCACCGGAACCTGCGTGGCACCGTGTATCGACTTCTCTGCGGCGGCCATCAAGTTCGCGGCCTTCGGCGGCATGGCTGCTGCAAAGGCCAACGACCCGGTCGTGGGCGCATCCAACATCGTGGCCAAATACACCAAGGGCCCCGCACCCGGCAACGAGGTCTGGGCTGGCGCTACGATCTACGACCAAGGCGATGCCGCACTCTCGACCGGCAACGCCGCCAAGATCTATGTGGACGCGTTCGACCTCTCCACCAACAAGATCGTCACACTGCGCAGCTTCACGCTGGCCCCGGTTGGTACGGTCATCACGCTCAAGCTCGAAGACGCTAACGCCGCCGGAACCAACATTGCGGCCCAGACGGTGACGACCAAGCAGAACGAGTGGGAGGTGCTGACCTTCAACTTCGCAACCCTGAGCACCGGCGTCTACTCGTCCACCGCGACCTACAACACACCGAGCATTTTCCCATCCTTCTCGATCCCGACCGGTGCCGCACCTGCGCTGACAGCCAGCACGGACTTCTATTTCGATGAGTTGTCCTACACCAAGGTCGCGGGTAGCGGAACCGGAACAGGAACAGGAACAGGTACCGGCACAGGAACCGGCAGCACGGGCGCCTGCACCACCTCCAACTGCGTGGACTTTTCTGCCACCGGTATCGGCTTCGGTCCGTTCGAGAACCAGGGCGGCGGATCGGTCGCCATCGAAAACGACCCGACCAATGCTGCCAACAAGGTGGTGAAGTTCGTCAAGAAAGCTGGCGACGGAGACTACTTCGGCACCACCATCACCGGCCTGACGGGTCCCTTCGTGCTCACGCCGACCTCAAAGACGGTCACGATGCGCGTCTACTCGCCGGCCATCGGCACCAACTTCCTGCTCAAGTTCGAAGGCGGCACCGGCGGCCCGGCCAATATCGAAAAGGATGTGGTCACGACCAAGGCCAACGAATGGGAGACGCTTTCCTTCGTCATGACCGACGCGGGCAGCTACACCACCGTGGTCATCTTTCCGCATGGCCGCAGCAGCGTAAGCGCCGATACGACCATGTACATCGATGAATTGACCTTCCCATCCTCCGCCGGAACAGGAACGGGTACAGGAACGGGCACAGGCAGCACGGGCACCTGCACCACCTCCAACTGCACCGACTTTTCTGCCGCCGGCATCGGCTTCGGACCGTTCGAGAACCAGGCTGGCGGATCCGTCGCCATCGACAACGATCCGACCAATGCCGCCAACAAGGTCGTGAAGTTCGTCAAGAAGGCTGGCGACGGGGATTACTTCGGCACCACCATCACCGGCCTGACGGGTCCCTTCGTGCTCACATCCACCTCCAAAACGATCACGATGCGCGTCTTCTCGCCGGCCATCGGCACCAACTTCCTGCTCAAGCTCGAAGGCGGCACCGGCGGCCCGGCGACGACCGAAAAGGATGTCGTGACGACCAAGGCCAACGAGTGGGAGACACTCTCGTTCGTGATGCCCGACGCCGGCAGCTACACCGCGGTGATCGTGTTCCCGCATGGCCGCAGCGGGGTCAGCGCCGATACCGTCATGTACATCGACGAATTGACCTTCCCCTCGTCCGCTGGCACCGGCACCGGCACCGGCACCGGCACGGGCACAGGTAGCAGCACCACGGTGACCTTTTCAGCCGCCGGCATCGGCTTCGGCCCGTTCGAGAATGGTGGCGGGGGCTCCGTCGCTATCGACAACGACCCGACCGATGCCGCCAACAAGGTGGTGAAGTTCGTCAAGAAGGCCGGCGACGGCGACTACTTCGGCACTACCATCACCGGCCTGGGCGGCTCGGTGGTGCTCACCTCCACCTCTAAAACGGTCACGATGCGGGTCTACTCGCCGGCCATCGGCACCAACTTCCTGCTCAAGTTCGAAGGCGGCACCGGCGGTCCGGCCACCACCGAGAAGGATGTCGTGACGACCAAGGCCAACGAGTGGGAGACACTCTCGTTCGTGCTGCCCGACGCAGGCACCTACACCACCGTGGTGGTGTTCCCGCACGGCCGCAGCGGCGTCAGCGCCGACACCGTCATGTACATGGATGACCTGGCCTTCCCGGGCTTCTCGGCCACGGGAACCGGCACCGGCACCGGCACTGGAACGGTGAACCCGAACGCCGAGATGGGCTCGGGCGGTGCACAGACCATGACCATTGCAAACGCGGCCATCAAGACCCCGAATGGTGGCCTGACCTTCTTTGCGGCCGGCGAGGGCATCTTCGCGGCCGACTACGAAGGCAGCGCCGAGACGCAGGCACCGTTCAACAAGGCCGCCTGGCCCAGCGCGCACACCATCAGCTACGGCAGCGCCGGCAATCTCACCGGTGCCGGGGGTCTGATCGGTTACTTCCAGGACGACGCGACGTTGAGTACCTCCTCGCTCAAGGTCGCAGAAGGCGGGTATGTCAGCGGCTCCAGCCTGGATGCCAACGGCGCGCCCAACTTCTTCCGTTACTTCGTGATGAAGACGGCCAACATCCCGAACTCCTACATGGGCCTGTTCGTGAATGCGCCCAACAACGGCACTGTTGACGTCAGCGCGTTCAGCAAGATCAAGTTCCGCCTGTGGGGGCCTGCCAAGATGTACGAGTCGACCTTCCATCCACAGGGGGTCGAAGTGGTCCTGGCCGGCCCCAAGGTTGCCGGGTGCACGACTGGATCGGGTGGCACGGAGATCCGGCAGACCTTCAACGCCAACCAGACCATCGGCGCGGCATCCGAGTACAAGTTGGCGCTGTCAGGCTTCACGGTCAAGGGTGTCTGCGGCGGCGATACGAATACCACCGCGGTGGCGGCGGTCCTGTCGCATCTCGCCCGTGTGGTGGTCACCGTGCCTGGTACAGCGTTCAATTTCACGGTGGCCGAGCCCAATACCAATCCGGCCGAGTATGCAATCGGCCTGAACCTCAGCGTCATCGGCTTCACCAACGCTCCCTGACCCTCGAGGCCACAGCCGTGGGGGGGGGCGCGCACCCCCGGCACCCCCCCCGCCCGCCCCCAACCCCCCGACGCCAACAGCCAACCCCCCGGCGGGGGCCCCCACCACCCCCCCCCCCC
>JANMZX010000094.1:0-6007 GCA_031383745.1 Rhodoferax sp.
CCGCATCGAGGTTGGCCCTGCGGGTCACCGCCGGTGGCTGGGCCATCTCGGTCATCGGCAGGGCTGCCTGTGCCAATTCATCGAGCACGGCCGCCCACTCGCCGGGGGGCAGGAATCCGTCCACCCGAATGAACCCATCCCTATCCCATTGCTCGACGAGCGCCGCGGGCAGCAGACGGCGCATGCGTTTGCGCCGCGCCTGGCACAACCAGGCGGCGACACGCTTGCGCCAGACATGCAGGCCGCGCGCATTCAGGGCCGGGCTGCCGAGCACCGGATGGGCGGAGAAGTCCTTGGCCGAACTGATGAGGACCAGCCAGTTCGGCGGCCACAGCAGTAGCAGCCACGCCCACAGCCGCCGGCTACCGTGGGACAGAGTATCTTGCGCCATGGTTCCCTACTGACAGTGGCGCGATCGCTCCCTCCCCCACCGTAATCACCCGCCGGATGCTGTCGGATTTGAATCCGATCGCCGCCGGCCGTACCACACCGGGCAAGGCCACCACGTCGTACAACTCCTGCACCACGCCGCCAAAACGCACCCAGTGCACGGCGTCGCCGGTCTTCAGGTCGATCACCATCAGGGCGCAACGCGCCTGCGCTCCGCGCTGCGCCAGCGCGTCGTCCAGGGCCAGGCCGGAGAAGGTCTTGTTGCCGCGCGGCTGCGACAGACCGACCACCGCGAAGTCGCCTGCAAACGCCATGCCGCGCAGGTAGCCCGGACAAAAAGCGACTGGCACGAAGCGCCCGGCCTGGAGGTCGACATGACCGAACTCGCCGGTGCCGGAGTTGTGCAGCCACAACTTTCCGGCGTGCAGCCGGGGCGAATGCGGCATCGACAGCCCACCTACCACCACCTCGCTGCTGGCCATGTCGATTACGCAGCCGCCCTGCGCGCGGTGCTCGCGCCAGCCGTCGGCGACGTCGCTGCAGCCCACCACCGTGACGTACCGCGGCACACCCTCCTGCATCGCCAGCCCGTTCAGGTGGCAGCGGTCTTCGGCCGCCAGCCGGCTGATGAAACGCGGCTTCCACAACGGCACGAAGCTGTGGGTATCAGACACGGTGGCCACGCAGCTAAACAGCGTGTTGGAAAATACCGGGCGGCCATCGGGCAACAGGCCCAGGTCATGCACGTCCAGGTCGCCGGTGACCCAGCCCACGCGCGGCGCGTACAAGGCATCGTGCCCCTGGTGCAGCGCGCCAGGATCGAGCGCATTGCAGAAGCGCCAGATCTGGTAGAGCGTGGCCACATGCAGCGACTGCGGGTTGGCGACCAGACCCATGCAGCGCTCCAGCGTGCGCTCGAACACCGAGACCCGGCCATCGGGCTGCAGGCCCAGCAGGAACAGCTTGCCCGCCTGGTAGGTGGTGAACGCCAGGCTCAACTGGTGCTCGGCCAGGAACCGGGGGAACTGCCGGGAGGTGCTGAGTTCGAACGCTGGCTCGGCGCGCGGATCGCCGGGGTTGGGTTGTGTGCCAAGGGTTTCAGAGTGGACCATGCGTCTTGAACTATATCGAGCAAAGCGCGACAAATCACCGTGCAACGCGCCGCAAACAGCCGTGCCGGGTGCCATCCCCTGCGCCTGATCAGGTATCGTACCGACAAAGACCATGCCCAATACGTCCATTCCCACCCTCAGCACCCTCGACGGAACCACCGGATTCAAGCTGTCGGGGTTCTCCGGCGGCGACAACGCCGGGTCCTCGGTCAGCAGCGCCGGCGACTTCAACGGTGACGGCTTCGATGACTTCCTGGTGAGCGCACCCGACGCGCCAGGCGACGTGGCCCACGCGGGTGCAACCTACCTGGTATGGGGCAAGGCGTCGGGGTTTGGCGGCAGCTTCACTCCCGCCCTGCTGGACGGCAGCAACGGTTTCCAGTTGCTCGGCGGTACGGACGGCGATCGGCTGGGCCAGTCCGTCAGCCGGGCCGGTGATCTCAACGGCGACGGTTTCGACGACCTGATCCTGGGAGCCAGCGGCGTCCCTGGCACTGCCGCCGGGGCGGCCTACGTGGTGTTTGGATGGCTCGCCGGTTTTGGCGCCACGCTCAGCCTCGCGGCGATGACCCAGGTGGTCGGATTCGGCCTCACCGGCGCCGCCGGCGGCGACAACGCCGGGTATTCGGTGGGCGATGCGGGGGACGTGAACGGGGATGGTTTCGGTGACCTGCTGGTCGGTGCGCCCGGAGCGTCGGTGGGTGCCCTGAGCGACGCTGGCGCCAGTTACGTGGTGTTCGGCCGGAGCGCGCCGTTCGACCTCACTGCCAGCCTGTCGACCCTGGATGGCAGCAACGGGTTCCGGCTCTCGGGCGCCGCAGCCAATGCCTTGTCGGGGTCGTCGGTCGGCAGCGCCGGCGACGTGAACGGCGACGGCTATGACGATCTGGTGATTGGTGCACCCGGCGCCACCGCCGGCACTATGGCGAATGCGGGCGTCAGCTACGTGGTGTTTGGCAAAGCCGGCGGGTTCGCCGCCGACCTCGACCTGTCCACACTCGACGGCAGCAACGGCTTCCAGTTGCTGGGCGTTGCGGCCGGCGACGCGGGCGGCACGGCGGTTGGCAGTGCCGGCGACATCAACGGCGACGGGTACGACGACCTGGTCGTCGGCGCACCCTCCGGCTCTGCGGGCCTCGGCGCTGCGTATGTGGTGTTTGGCAAGGCGTCGGGGTTCGCTGCCACGCTCAGCCTGGCGGCGTTGACCGGTGCCAACGGCTTCAAGCTCGCCGGCGCCGCTGCAGGCGACCTGGCGGGCCGCTCGGTCAGCCGTGCCGGCGACATCAACGGCGACGGCCTGGACGACCTGCTCATCGGCGCGCCGCAGAACGACGCCAATGGCAGCGGTGCCGCCTATGTGCTGTTCGGCAGCACCGCGGGCTTCGCGGCCACCGTCGACGTATCCACGTTGTCGGGGAGCAGCGGCTTCCAGTTGTCAGGAGTCGACGGCAACAACCTCGCCGGCGGATCGGTCAGCGACGCCGGTGATGTCAATGGGGATGGTTTTGCCGACCTGCTGGTAGGTGCCAGGGCGGCCGATGGCGCAGCGAACAGCGCCGGTGCAGCCTATGTGGTGTTTGGCGGCGACTTCTCGGGCGCCGCCGGCAGCATGGGCTCCGCCGGCAGCGACACACTGCTTGGCGGCAGCGGTGCTGCCGACGTGGTGCATGCCGGTGCAGGCAACGACCGCATCGAGATCAGCAACACGAACTTCCGCCTGGTGGATGGCGGCGGCGGCACCGACACACTGGCGCTGACGGGGCCCGGCATGGTGCTCGACCTGCGCGCTGTGGCCGTCACCGGCATCGAGGTGATCGACCTCACCGGCGCGGGTGTCCACACGCTGGTCGTCACTGCGGCGGCGCTGCTGCGGCTGTCCGACAGCACCAACACCCTGCGGGTGAACACCAAGGTGGGGGACACCGTCACCCTGCTGGGCAACTGGGCCGACACCGGCTCGACCAGCATCAACCACCAGCGCCACACCTACTTCGCCCAGGGAGCCGCCACAGTGGAACTGGTGGGCGCGGTATCGGACGTCAACCTCGGCACGCTCGACGGCGGCAACGGCTTCAGGCTCACCGGCGCCGCCGAGGAGGACTTCTCCGGCCGCGCGGTCGCAAGCGCTGGCGACGTGAACGGCGACGGCTTCGACGACCTCCTCATCGGTGCCTACGGCGCCGACCCGAACGGGCCGTTGTCTGGCGCCAGTTATGTCGTGTTCGGCAAGGCTGGCGGCTTCGACACCTCCATCTCCCTGGCGTCGCTCGACGCCAGCAACGGGTTCAAGCTCTCCGGCACGGCCGAACAGGAGCATTCAGGCGGCGCGGTCAGCAGCGCAGGGGATGTCAACGGTGACGGTTTCGACGACCTGCTGATCGGCGCATACCCCAGCCCCCCGACCGGCCCGGACGCCTCCATGGGTTATGTGGTGTTCGGCAAGGCCACCGGTTTCACCGCCAACGTCGCACTGTCGTCGCTGACCGGGAGCAATGGGTTTGCGATCATCGGCCCGGCGGCGCAGAACCTGACCGGGCGCGCCGTCAGCGCTGCAGGCGACGTGAATGGCGACGGTCTGGGCGACCTGCTCATCGGGGCCGGCAGCGCCAGCCCCAATGGCAGCTTCTCGGGCGCCTGCTACCTGGTGTTCGGAAAGGCATCCGGCTTCGGCGCCACGCTCAACCTCGGCCTGCTGAATGGCGCCGACGGCTTCAGGCTGACGGGCGCAGCCGCCGGGGAAGTGGCCGGCGCGTCGGTCGCCGGCGCTGGCGACGTCAACGGCGACGGATTCGACGATGTGGTCATCGGTGCCTACTATGCAGGCGCCAACGGGTCCCGGGTGGGCGCCAGCTACCTGGTGTTCGGCTCGGCGTCCGCCTTCAATGCCAGCATCGATCTGGCTGCGCTCGACGGCAACAACGGCTTCAAGCTGGAAGGCGAACACGCCGGCGACCTCGCCGGCCGGTCGGTCAGCGGCGCGGGCGACGTCAACGCAGATGGTTTCGACGACCTGCTCATAGGCGCCAGCAGCGCAAGCCCGAACAGCCAGGCGTCCGCGGGCGCGAGTTACCTGGTATTTGGCAAGGCCACGGGCTTCGGCCCCGTCGTCGCACTGGCAGCGCTGGACGGCGCCTCCGGCTTCAGCATCTCCGGCGAAGCGGCCGCAGACAATTCGGGCATCGCGGTGAGCGGCGCCGGCGATGTGAATGGCGATGGCTACGACGACATGCTCATCGGTGCTTACGGCGCAGCGCCCAACGGGGCCGGATCCGGTGCGGTGTATGTCGTCTATGGCAAAGCGACCGGTTTCGACGCCAACCTCCATTTGTCGGATCTGGACGGCAGCAATGGTTTCCGCCTGCTCGGCGTGGCGGCGGGCGACGCTGCCGGCCGCGCGGTCAGCGCCGCGGGCGATGTCAACGGCGACGGCTTCGACGACCTCGTGGTCGGAGCCTACAGCGCGGACCCTGCCAGTGTGAACGCCGCCGGTGCCAGTTATCTGGTGTTCGGCGGTAACCGCAGTGGCGCAGTCACCCATGCCGGCAGCAGCGCATCCGAATCGATCACCGGCACCGGGGCGGCCGACGTGATGATCGGAGGCCTAGGCAACGACACCCTGTCGGGTGGTGGTGGCGACGATGCACTGCGCGGCGGTGGCGGCAACGACCTGTTGCGCGGCGGCGCAGGGGCGGACCGCATGGACGGCGGCAGCGGGGTGGATACCGCCGACTACAGCGCGTCTCCCGCTGCTGTGGCGGTGAATCTGGCAACCGGGGCAGGCACCGGTGGCGACGCAGCAGGCGACACGCTGCACGACATCGAGAACGTGACGGGTTCCACCGGCAACGATGCCTTGAACGGCGATGGCCTGGCCAACACCCTCGACGGCGGCAGCGGCAACGACACGCTGGTCGGTGGCGCGGGCAACGACCTATTGGTGGGCGGCCTGAACTTCGACTCCCTGGTCGGCGGCACCGGCAACGACACCCTGCGTGGCGGCGAGAACGCCGACACCCTGCTCGGTGGCGACGGCAACGACAGCCTGGCAGGTGGCAAGGGGGTGGACTCGGTGGACGGCGGAGACGGCAACGACACGCTGTCTGGCGGTATTGGCAACGACACCCTGACTGGCGGCAACGGCGTCGACCGGGTGGACTACTCGCTGGCAACTGATGCTGTCACCGTCAACCTCACGATTGCGGGTGCGGCCCAGTTTGTGAGCGCCCTGCAATCGTCCGACACGCTGAGTGGCATCGAACAGGTGGTGGGCAGCAACCTGGGCGACACGCTGACCGGCGACCTGAACGCCAACCTGCTCATCGGGCTCTTGGGCAATGACACCCTGCTGGGCAATGAAGGCTTCGACACGCTGGACGGGGGCGATGGCAACGACCTGCTGGCCGGTGGCAACAACGCCGACTCGCTGATCGGTGGCCCGGGCAACGACACCCTGGGCGGTGGCAAGGGCATGGACACGCTCGATGGTGGTGACGGCATCGACCAGC
>JANMZX010000122.1:0-9511 GCA_031383745.1 Rhodoferax sp.
GGTAGGGCACTACCGGTACATGGCCGACCTTCATCACGAAATACGGCGTGAGCGCCGGCAGCAACTCCTCGCCATGCGCTTCGAGCGTGAGCGCCACGCAATGCGTGCTGTGGGTGTGTATGACGCAGCGCGGCGCGTCGCTGAATGCGCGCGTGCTCGCATAGATGCGCCGGTGCAGTGCCAGGGTCTTGCTGGCCTTGTCGCCGCCGACCTGTCGACCGTCGGCATCGACCTTGGCGAGTTGCTGCGGCTGCAGGAAACCCAGGCAGGCATCGGTCGGGGTGATCAGGAAACCGTCGTCCAGTCGCACGCTGATATTGCCGGCCGTGGCGTGCACATACCCACGCTCGAACAGGCTCTTACCCACCCGGCAGATCTCGTCGCGCGCGTCGGATTCGGTCATGGCAGGACGCTGAACGCCTTGGTGAAGAAATCGTCGGTGCCGAAGTTGCCTGATTTCAAGCTCAGGTGCAGGCCATCGGCGCCTGCCAGGCGGCTGTGCGCGTGGCACCACGGCACACCGGGGTCGATCTGCGGGCCGATCTTCAGCTGGTGCACCTCCAGGGCCTGAACGCAGGCGCCCGAGGTCTCGCCGCCAGCCACGAGCAGTTGGCGCACACCCAGGCCCACCAGGCCGATCGCGATACGGGCGAGTGTGCCCTCCACCAGGGCACCCGCATGCTCCACCCCCAGCGTGCCTTGTGTGGCCTTGACCGCGGACGCGTCCGCGGTGGAGTACACCAGCACCGGACCTGCCGCCAACAAGGGAGCGGCCCAGGCCAGCACCTCGGCAGCCACGTCCAAACCGGAGGCGATACGCAGCGGATCGAGGGCCAGCGCCGGCAAACCGCGGGCAGCGAAGTCGGCCACCTGCCGGTTCGTCGCGAGCGAACAGCTGCCGGCAATCACCGCCTGCAGGCCCCGCGCGGGCGGCAGGACATTGGCCGCCCCCGCATGCGACAGGGCAAAGTTCTGCCCCAACCCGATCGCGACGCCAGAGCCGGCGCCCAGCAGGGGCATGCCTTTCAGCGCGGGCCCCAGGCGCACCAGGTCGGCATTGCTGATCGCGTCCACCACCGCAATGCCGATGCCGCGCTGCGTGAGCCGATCGATCTCCGCGCGTACGGCATTGGCGCCCAGCGCCACTACGGCATGCGGCAACAGTCCCACCTTGCGCCGGCACTGTGCCTGCATCACCCGCACCAGGTTGGCGTCGGTCATCGGTGTGAGCGGATGGTTCTGCATGCCCGACTCATTGAGCAGCACATCCCCCACGAACAGGTGCCCCTTGAAGACGGTGCGCTGGTTGTCGGGGAACGCCGGCGTGGTGACGCTGAAGTCCGCACCCAGCGCGTCCATCAGGGCTTCGGTGACCGGGCCGATATTGCCTTTGGGAGTGCTGTCGAAGGTAGAGCAATACTTGAAGTAGATCTGCTGCGCGCCCTGGCCGCGCAGCCAGGCCAGCGCGGCGAGCGACTGCGCGACGGCGTCGTCGGGCGGGATGGTGCGCGACTTGAGCGCCACCACAACCGCATCCGCGTCGGCCGCAAGTGGCCCATCGGGTACGCCGATGCACTGCACCACCCGGAAACCCGCACGCACCAGGTTGTTGGCCAGGTCGGTGGCGCCAGTGAAGTCGTCTGCGATGCAACCCAGTTGGATCATGCAGCCATTGGACCATAGCCAGAGGTGTGAAACACGCGCAGGGCTTCGACAGTGGTGCTGCGCACCCGGCAGGGACACCGCTTCGGCCGGCAGGCACGACTTGCTGCGTTCTGGACGAGTGACGGGCTGCGAATTGGTATTACTTTTTTGGCATCTGCGAATTACAATTCAGGCATGAAGGCCATTTCCATCAAGCTGCCCGACCCGTTGTTTCACGACTTGGCCCAGCGCGCCAGAACCAGCGCGTCCAGCCAAAGCGACATCGTCCGAACCGCGCTGGAAGCGTACTTGAAGTCGGACGTCAAGGCGCCGAACGCCTCGTGCGCCGAACGCGCCAGCCGATGGATTGGCTTGGTGGAAGGCCCGCAAGATCTGGCCACCAATCCCGATCACCTGCGCGGCTTCGGCAAGTGAAGCAACGTGTCATCGTCGATACCGGCCCACTGGTGGCCCTGCTCAACAAGCGTGATCGTGCACACGCATGGGTGGTGCAACAGTTCCGTGACATTTCGCCCCCGATGATTACCTGCGAGGCGGTCCTGGCGGAAGCCACATACCTCACACGCGACCTGCCTGGTGCGCGCGTCGCCTTGATCGAAATGATCGCCGACGGCTTTCTGAAGATCGGCCTGCAACTGGCGGACCAACACGGCGCGATCCTTGTGATGACGCGGCGCTACGCAGATGTGCCCATGTCCCTTGCAGACGCGTGTCTGGTGCGATTGGCGGAGTTGTACCCTCAAAGCGCCGTGCTGACGCTGGACAGCGATTTTTCGGTCTACCGGAAGAACGGGCGACAGGTCATTGAGGTGCTGGCGCCGCAACAGGGAAATACATCCGGCCCATAGGCCACGGTCATCAAAGACGTGACGAACGGCAAGCGAAAAAGCGAGGGCGCAGCGAACCGACGCTGTCGCGCTCGATAGCACGTTGAGTCTTGGGGTCGTGCGCGAAGCAGGCCAGCCGATCCACCGTTGAGGCGGAGGCCCGATGGCCAAACGGCCGGTCGCTGCCGGGGGAAGGCCCGGTGGTCACTCAGGGTGCCCATCGACATCACCAGGTACGGCAAGCCGGTCATTAGCCTCACATCCTGGCCTTGTTGAACTCGCGCATGCGGGCCAGCACATCCACACCGATCTGTTTGTACACATGAAGAAGATCAACCAGCACCCAGTTCTCGCGTATCAACCCGTTCTCGCAGCGCCAGAAATCCAGGCTGCGCATGGTGATCTTCTGGCCCGACGGGGCGATGCCCATCCAGCCGTCGCCGGTGATGCTCATGTGCATGCCTGGCCAGGCGGTCACCCCCACATAGTCACCATCGGCAAACAGGTTGCCCTTGCCGGCCACCGTGGATCCGACCCGGTCCGGCATGGCGTTCAGGAACGGGATCTGGTGCCAGTTGCGAAAACCCGCGATACCGCGCCCGGTGCCGATGCCCGAGGGCCCGTACCAGTTGCACTTCGGGTGCCAATAGTCGCCCAGGCGCATGGCGTCGACGCCACCCGTGGCAAATCTACCCAGGCCAGTCAACATGTCGCCCACGAGCTTCAGGCTGGCGGTCGAGCGGGCCGAGTCGCGCGGGCCACTCAACAGTCCGTCCTGCGTCGCCGGGCCGGGCACCTGCCACTCGCGCCCCAGGGCCGGCGACATCGGCCAGGCGCCCGCCTGCAGCATCACCTCGGGGATGTCCCACAGGGCCTGCATCTCGACCACCTTGCCGTCTTCCATGCGGTAAAACTCATGGAACCGCATCGCCACCTGGTGGCCGGTTGGAGGAATGTCCAACCACGGCCTGACGAAGGTACCGGTGTAATAACCGCAGCAACCCACCCAGTGGGCACCGCTGCCACTTGGGCCGGCCATGACGATCGTGTCGCGCCGCTCCAGGTCAGGCATGGCGTGGTGCAGGGGCTTGAAGCCCTGCTCAAACAGCCCGAGCGGGCCATCCAGGTCTTCGAACGGCGTCGCCAGGTGCACGGCCGCCTGCGGATCGAACACGGCCTGCAGGGCGCGAAGCACTGCGTCGGGATCGTAGTCGTACAAGGCCTTGCGCAGGGGCGTCAGGGCCGCCCGGTTCCGTGCGTGCAATTCGTCTGTCATGGTCTTCATGCTCCGGTGCGTGCGTCGGAATGCGCCAGGATCTGCTTCCAGATTGACACTTCGTCGGTCACCATGTATTCGGCCACCACACGCCCGTTCGTCACTTGCAGGTGGCTCATGCCCATCACGTATACCGGGGCACCGCTTGGCTCTCCAAAGTGGCCAAACCCGCTGTGGGTGCCGCTGAGCGACCAGCGTAGCGCGATGCGTACCGGCTGCTCGGCCTCGCGGTTGACCTGCGCACTCTCGACCCGGTAAGTGGCATCCGGGAACGAAGCCAGATAACCGAGTACAAAGGTATCGATGTCGCCATGCCCGTAGAGCACATCGCCACCAGGCGCATGGAAAGCCGCGCCATGAAAGTACAGGTCTCGGATCGCCGCTGTTTCCTTGCTGTGCCATAGGCGCATCAGGTGCCTGACCACGCCCGCCACGGTCTCGTCGTCCTGCACAGCGGGTCTGAACTTGCCGGGTATGTCATGGGCGGGCAGAAAAAACGACACCGGAACGCCCTGCCGCCGTTCACGCTCGACCATATCCCGGGCCAACGCGCGTGGCTCGATACCGAGGCAGCGGGCGAATGCCGCCTGGTCCCGCACCAACCATTCCTCCACCACAACCTGGTCTCGCACCCAGCAGTCCGCAATGATGCGGCTGCGGACCACCCTGCCTTGGGCCCGCCCGAGAATGCCGTCTCCGGTGTGGGTCATGACCGATGTCAGACGATGCGACGACAAGAAGCTGCCGTCGTCAAAAGCCGTCCAGACCACGTCCTCGCCGACCAGTTGCCGGTTCGGGAACTGGTGCAGGGTCTGCAAGGTCTGGGCCGTGACGCCCTGGTTGCTATTGGTGAAGCCGGTGGCGGCGCGCAGCAGGATGTCGGGCGCATAGTACTTGTCAAGCTTGCCACCGATGCCGCGGTCCTCCCAGATTTCACGGGTGATGCCGTAGATGAAGTCGGGGACGGATGCGTAGATGCCGAGGTCAGGTTTCATGGATCATTCCGGAACTGTGGGGGGCACGGCAACACCGTGGAGTTTGGAAATCGAATCAGGCTCATTCACCATTCATTCACTAGCCGGCTGCTGCGATTTCGCCTTTTCGGGGCTCCTGGGCACCCGCATCCCGGGAACCAGCATCAGTGAGAGCGCCAGCGAACCGAACACGGCATACCCAATCACCACCGGACGCGTGGTCATGTCAAAGCCCAACCCGATCCAGGCTGCAATGGCCAGGCTCAGCGCGGTGTTCAGCGACGCCGTCACCGCCGAGGCGAGGCCGGCCACATGCCCCAGGTCGCGCAGCGCAATCGCGTTGAAATTGCCGAAGGTCAGCCCGAGAAGAAACAGCACCGGGCAGTTGAACGCCATCCAGACCCACAGCGGCGGCCGGATGTCCAGGACCGCCAGCGCGGCAAGAAACAGCAGCGACCACGCCACCATCGCCGCTACCGCCACGATGCAGACCCGCTCCATCGCCACGTGTCGCACCAGCCGCGCGTTCGTGAGCGTGGCCGCAGAAATGAAGGCCGCCGACGCGCCGAAGACCACCGCATAGAGGTCGCCGACCCTGTAGAGATCCTGGAACAACTGCTGGGACGAATTGACGTAACCCATCAGCGCCCCATAGCAGCATCCTCCCGCCAGCGTGTAGGCCATGGGGCGCGGGCTCCGAAGCACTTCGACCACGGCCGCGAGCAGAGCCCTGGGCCGCACGGAGCGTCGCTGCGCCAGCGTCTCCGGTTGGCGCAGCAACAGCCACAGACCGCCACCGAGACACACGGCCGCAAGCACCCCGAACAGCCCGCGCCAGGGCATGAGGATCAGCAGCGCCTGGCCGACCGCCGGCGCGAGCACGGGCACCAGGATGAACAGCCCCATGATGAGCGACATGGTGCGCGCCATCTCGACGCCGGTGAAGCGGTCGCGCAGCAGGGCTACCGTCACGATACGCGGCCCGGCGGCCCCGAAGCCCTGCACCACCCGTCCCAGGACCATGGCCTCGGCGGACGACGCCAGCGCGCACAGCATGCTGCCCGCGACGAACACGCCGATACCGAGGGAGATGGCGGGCTTGCGGCCGATGGCGTCCGACAGGGGGCCGAAGACCAGCTGGCCAAGCGTCAGCCCCACGAAGAGGGCCGTGATGATCCATTGGCGATGGTTGCTGCCCTGGAGATCCAGGTCGCCCGCAATGTCTCCCAGGGCGGGCAGCACGATGTCGATGGACAACGCGACCGTGGCCATCAGTATGGCGCAGATGACAACGAATTCGGTCCGGCCAGGTGCTTCGCATCGGGTCAAGTGGTCATCCAGCGCGCGAACGTTGCCAGCCGCCGAAACAGGTGATCGCACTGGGCTTCACGACACTGCCTGCCATTCAGCCCTTGACTGCCCCTGCCATCAGACCGCCCACGATCTGGCGCTGGAAAAACACGATCAGCAGGAACAAGGGAGCAGTGGCCGAGACGACTGCTGCGACGGCGAACATCACATTGCCCTCCACTTGCGTCGACCCCATGAAACTGGCGATCTTGGGCACCATGGTCTGATTTTCCTGGCTCAGCAGCATGGCGGTCACCGCAAAGTCGTTGTAGGCCAACAGGAACGAAAACAAACCGGTCGTGATGACGCCGGGCCACATGACCGGGATGATGACGCGCCGGAAAGCCTGGAACCGGGTGCAACCGTCGACCATCGCGCTCTCGTCCAGATCGCGTGGAATATTCAGAAAGAAGGAGTGCAGCATCCAAAGCGTAAACGGCTGGTTGATGGCGACCAGCACGATGATGCTCGTCGGCAGGTGGCCCCAAAGATTCCATTGAAAAAACGGCAGCAGGTAGCCCGACACGAGCGTGACGTGCGGCATGGCCCGAAACACCAGTGCCGCCATCAGCAGCCAGAAGGCGTAACGAAAGCCGGAGCGCGCCAGGGCGTAGCCGCCAAGGGTACCGAAGGTGAGTGAAATGATCACGGTGAAGACCACCACGATCACGGTGTTCAGGCTGGCACGCCAGAAGCCCTCCTTGATCCACGCCCCCTCGTAGCCGGCGCCCGTGAAGGTGCTCCCGGTCTCGGCCATTGTCCGGACGCCATGAATGGCGTAGGTCCAGTCGGCCTTCGAAAAGAAGTCGCCCTGCACCTTGAACGAACCCCAGAGAGTCCACACAAACGGAAAGGCGGCGAGAACCAGCCAGAGCAGGACAAATGCCACCCCGACGGCAACGAGCAGGGGCGAACGGCGGTTTGCGGCGGTCATCAGGGCCTCCTGCTGTTGAAGTCGCGCCACGTGCGCACCAGGACAGGAATGAGAAGGATGGCAACACCCAGCACGGTCAGCATGGACGTGGCGGCGGCTGAGCCATAACTCGGACTGGCCTGCGCCAGATCGCTGTAGATGTTGTAGCTCAGCGAGCTCGCGTTGGCGGCCGCCGAGAAACCGACGATGGGCTCGAACACCCGGAAGTTGTCCATCAACTGGATCAGCAGAACGAACACCACCAGCGGCGCCATGTGGGGCACAACCACATAACGCAGACGTTCCCAGCGGGTCGCACCATCGATCATCGCGGCCTCGAGTGTGTCGCTAGACACGCTCTGCAGCCCGGCATAGAAGGTGATGAAGGCGAACGGGGCCGAATGCCATACCCCGTAGACAATTAACGTCACCCAGGTGAGGAACGGGGACGCCTTGAGCGACAGCTCCGGATCACCGGTGAGCGTCTGCAATGACGAGCCGATGATGCCGCGGGCATCGATCATCCAGAACAGGACCATCGAGCCGATCAGCGGCGTGACGATCATCGGGAGCAAGGACACAAAAATCGTCGGGCCCTTGAACATGGCCGGCAAGGCGTTGATGGCCAGCGCGATCATCATGCCCAGCAGGACCACAAATGGCGTGACGACAAACGTATAGGTCAGGGTGAAGGCCATGGCCCGGTAAAACGGCAGGCTCATCAAGCGGTCGCTGAAATCACCCAAGCCGGAACTGGCGGCCCATGCCTGCGCAACCTCGGTGGTAGCCAGGTGCTTGCGATCGAAGTAGGTGCCCAGGCCATTGAAACGCCCCAATGGCTCCTGCGCCCGCAACTTGGAAGTCGACGCCACATCGACCGTGGTGGTCTTCTTGCAACCGGAAAAAGGGTCACAGGTCTCCGCCTCTTTCAGCACCTGCGCATGCTCGATATGCAGCGACTGCACTATCACCGACACGATGGGCGCTGCAATGAAGATCAGCATCGCTGCCAGCGACGGCAGGATGAAGCGCAGAAAGGTGGAGTGTGGCATTGGTGAATACCTCGCGTCAGGGATAGGCCAGCAGGAAGGACGCCCCGCCTGCTGACCCGTGTCCCGGTTATTGCAGCAGGCCCTTGGCCTTGGCGGCGGTACGGTAGGCCGCCTCGACGTCAGCCAGCGCCTGCCTGGCAGGCTTGGATCCCTGCATGAAAGCGGACAGATTGTCGCCGAGCGCCGTGTGCAGCTCGCCCATGGCGGGCTCCATCGGGTAGGGCTTCGCACCAGCCTGGGCGGAGGCAATCACACCCCGCGCCGCGACACCCGGCGTATAACCGTTGGCGAGCCAGACCGCCGCGTCGTTGTTGGCGGCGATGGTCGTTGGTGCCAGGCCGTTCATCATGGCCCGGAAGCTTGCCTCTGCGTCCGCATTGGAGATGTTCTTGGCGATCGTGAAGCCGTCCCACCACAGGGTGGTGGCAGGGGTCGACCCTCCGCCCACCGTCGGCGCACCAACCAGGGCCGTGGCCTTCACGATCTCGGGCGTCGATCCCTTGTCGTCCAGGATGGCGCCGGCACGCGAACCCCACATCGTGGCGATCGCCACTTTGCCGCTCTCCCAGAGTGCCTGGGTGGCGTTCGAATCGTAGGTCAGGAAATCCGGGTTCGAGTAGGCAACCAGATCCTTGAGCATGGTGAGCGTCTTGATGCCCACGTCGTCGTTGATTGCCGGCTCCGCCGTACCGGGCTTGAAGAATCGGCCGCCCATGCCAAGGTGCATGTTGATGAACTCCTCACCGAGGTTCCAGCCGGTTTTCGTGTTCAGCGCAAACGGGTGCTGCATGATGCCGGCGGTACGGATGACCTTGGCTGCAGCCAACACTTCCTCATAGGTCTTTGGCGGCTGCACGCCAGCCTTCGACAGGATGTCGGTGCGGTAGAACAGATGCTGGGTGTTGGACATGAACGCCACAGCCATCACCTTGCCGTCGATCTTGATCAATTGGGATGGCTTCAGGCTTTGCCCGTACTTGGCGACCAGGTCATCGAGCGGGCGCAGCAGACCGTCTTGCAGCAGTGGCACGATGGAGCTGGTCGCCACGATGCTGACCGTATTGCGCGCCGGGTTGGCGGTGAGCGACGCGCGGTGCAGTTTTTCGTGCTCGGTCGTCAGGTTGGTGCTGACGGTGACACCGGTGGTTGCACAGGCTTTGGCGCCAGCTGCCACCGCCTGGATGGCCGGAAAATCGTTGCCTATGATGCTGATGTTTCCGCTGGTGATGCCACAGCTGGCATAGGCCGCCTGACCACTCGCCAATGCAATCGCAGCGGTCACCAATAGCTTCTTGAACTTCATGCTTGTTCTCCAGTTAGAGTGGTTCCGGAACTCAGGAATTGGGAAGGCGCAGCCGGTCCTGCGTCTGTCCGTCGAAAAGGTAGCAACGTTCGGTCTTCACGGAAAAGCCGGTGCGTTCGCCCATGGTGGCCCGGAACTGCCTGCCAGCTTT
>JANMZX010000140.1:0-53256 GCA_031383745.1 Rhodoferax sp.
GCCACCGGCCGACGACACCAGGCGCACATCGATATACGGCAGCATGAACACCGGGATACCGGCCACGGTGCTCGCCACCTCACCCTGCCAGAGGTTGTTGGCGTCCTGGTAGGCCCCGGTGGGCGCGAACACCTCCTGGCCCTCTGCGGCGGTATAGGACCAGGCTTCCTTCAGCCAGACGATGTCCACCGGGCCGGCACTGGCATCGCCCAGCACCCAGTACCAGAACTTGCCATCCACCAGCACCGGCGCCTGGGTCGTGTCCAGCGTCACCTTGCTGGCGGCACCAAGCTTGAATTCGGGCGCAAGGTCCGTGACGCTGGCCAGGTTCAACACCGCGCCCTGCGTGCCGGGCGGGAGGCCCACCACCAGGTAGCCGCGCCCGGTCAGCGTGCCGGTGCCCATCACGCCGCCGTCCGCCGGCCCGATCAGGCGCACATAGGGCTTGCCGGTCTTGGGGTCGACCACGGTGAACGCGGCTTCCTGACCGGTGTTGGGGTTGCGGAATCCCATCTTGAAGCGGCCGTCGATGGTCAGCAACTGCACCTGGTCGGGGATGTCGGCCAGGAACAGTACCGTGGCCTCGCCGGCGGCGATCTTGGAGAGGTCGGCGTACAACCGGGCACTGATGCTCAGGTTGTCGGCGGCGAAATTGAGCTTGCCCACCACCAGCAGCTTGCCGTCGGTGGAGATGCGCAGGATGATCTCGCCGTTGAACGTCTCCTTGGATGCGTAGATGGTGAAGATCTTGGCGCCGCCGGTGATCAGCATCGGCGAGGTGAAGGCGGCGGTGAAACCGTTCTTGGACGGGTCGGCCTGGATCGCGCGGTACTGCTTGACGACCTGCTGCTTGACACCGGCCAGCCACTGGTCGGCCGATTGCGCGGTGGGCAACTGGAAGTCGGGCCCGCGCAGTTCTTCAGGCTTGTCGATGGACGGCAGCGTCTTGAAGAACTCGACTCCGGCCGAGAAATCGTTGATGGCCAGGCCGGTGTTCGGCTCCAGCAGGATGCCGCCCGGCACCGACCCGGAGATGAACACCCCCAGTGGCCCGAGCTCCGACACGGCGAACTTGATGGTGAAGCCGCCCACACCGGCGAATGCGAAGCCGCCCTCGACGCCGACAAAGAACACCCGGTCGACCACCGGCGTGGTGGTGTCGAAACTGTCGACCACCGCCCCGTTGGCGTCGAGCTTGATGATGCCGCCGATCAGGCCGGCGGTGATCTGCCCGCCGAACATGTTGCCCTTGAGCTGCACGCCGATCGAGGCGATGTCGATGATCGGGAACTTGCCTTGCAGCAGCAGGCCGACATCGATCTTGACGCCTTCGATCGCCCCGGAGAACTCGAGGCCCGACATGCCCTGCAAACCGGTCACCGCGGCCGACAGGGTCAGCACGAAATCGGCAGGGTCGTCCTGGATATCGCGCCAGGTGATGCCGATCTCGGTGATCTTGATCGGCAGCCAGGACGGCCACTTGAAGCTGGCGCCGTCGGCGGCGCCAATGCTCAGGAACACGCCGAAACCGGGTTTGGTGACGAAGCTGCCGTCGCCCAGGAACGCAAAATTGCGGCCCTCGCCACCCAGCACCAGAGAGCCTATCGTGACCTCGGCGCCGACCGAGCGGAAGCTCACCAGTTCTTCATTGGCCGCAGCCGAGGTGTTGATCGCCACGTCGGTCGCGATCAGCGTCACCACCGAGCCGAGCGTGATCTTCAGCGTGTCGGCCCGGAAGATGAAGCCCTTGACCTTGCCGTTCTCGAATTCCAGGCCGAGGCGGATGGCTTCGGTGTTGGGCACGCCGGGTGCGATGTCGGGCTCCGAGAGCCGGTCGCTCACCACCGCCGACACCGGCTTGCCCGGCAGGAAGCGGGCGCCGCCGGAGGCGAAGAAGATGGTTCCGTCGAAGTCCACCCGCTGGCCGAAGGTGACCTTGAAGTTGGTCACGCCCACGCGCAGGTCGTCGAATTCGAGGATGCCGGCAATGCCGATCTTGCCGCCGCCTCCGGAGGTCGCCGACATGGCGTTCGGGCCGGTCATGCCCGGCTTGTAGATGAGCTGCGCTTCGCCGATATCGAAACCGTCGGTGTAGACCACCAGGCCCGGGCCGTTGTTGGGATTGACCTGCCCGGTGACGCCGAACGACGGGAAGGTGATCGACGCCTGCTGCACCACCAGCAGCCGCTGGCGCGCGCCGCCGTTATCGGCCGGGTTGTAGTTCGGATCCCAGTTGAAGATGATGCCGCTGGCCGTGACCTTGAGCGCGTTCGGGATGTCGATCGCCAAGCCGGATATCTGAAGGCCGAACTTGCCCGGAACGCTGAACGCTTCGAGCAGGTTGCCACCGCCGGTGACCGCGCCGAGCGCCTTGAATACGTCGACGCCGATGTCGAACGTGCCCAGCAGGCCGGTCAGGCGCGCGGTGATGCCGCTGCCACCCTGCGAGGCACCACCAAATGCCAGCGTGGCGACATCGACACCGATGGCCACCGTGAGCACCAGCTTGCCGTCCTTGAACTGGGTCTTCGCCAGCGTCAGCGACGGGCCCTGCAGCGACAGCGGCCCCAGGGTCAGCGCGTTGGAGCCGGCGGCGGCCGTCGCCAGCGAGGCGGACACGGTGAACACTTCGTCGACGCGGGCGCTGGACACGGCGCTGTCGCCGCTGCCCGCGCGCCAGCTGCCGGCCACCACCTGCAGGTTCACCTCACCGGCCACGAAGGTGTCCTTCGGATCGACGCCCGTGCGCGGCGTCAGCAGGTAGCGGTAGGTATTGCCCGACACGTTGAGCACGGTGGCGATCACGGTGCCGTCGGCGTTGCGCGCCAGGTTGGCTGCGCCGGCGCCGGTGATCTTGAGCTCGTCGCCATTGATGCTGCCGGCGTCGATGGCGGCGCCTGTGGGGCTGAAGAAGGTGACGTCGAGGTAGCGCTGCGCGTTGAGTGTGGTGAGGCTGGCAACCGCGCCGTTGGCCGGACTGGCGAGCGTGGCATAGGGTTTCGGGGTCGGTGCGGCGGAGCCCTGTGCCTGCGCGTACAGCGTGAAGCGTTCGACCAGGGTGGCGCCGCTGGCGCCGCGCAGGTCAGACCAGGCGGCGTCGACGAAGGTGACCGACACCGTCACGCCACCGCTGCCGGCGTTCTCTACCGCGGACTTGAAGGCGTCGGTCATGACAAGCGGATACAGGAAGGTGCGGTCGTTGGTGGCGTCCACCGACTTCAGCACCCCGGAATTGTTGACACTCAGGCCGCTGACGGAGGTGCCGTCGGCCCGGGTCACGCTCACCAGGAACTCCGCGGCAGAATCAAGCACCGACGCATCGTTGATGCCGACGCGGTTCGGGTCCTGGTAGATCACCGCAAGGTAGCTCAGTTCGTTGATGTTGACGACCGAGGTCGAGTACGGGTTGGCCAGATTGGCCATTGGTGCGCGCAGGGAAGAAGCCGGCGCGGCGATGGTTGCGCCCTGCCCGAAGATCGAATACCCGCTGACGCGGAGGTCTTCGAGCTGGAAGCCTTCTGGCCCGCCAAAGTGGAACCGCGCCGCGCCGCTCAGCCCGAACGCCTCCTGCAAGCCGCCGGAACCGTTCGGGATGGAGACCGTGACTGATGCCTGCGGCATGTCCACATTGATACGGCCGGTCGGGGTGCGGGTGAACGACACGGCGCCCGACACGGTGAAGACGCCGGCCGCGCTGATGGTGAGTGCCGTGGCAGGATCGATCTCTCCGAGCTCGTTGAAACCGGCCGAGAATTCCTCCACCTTGGCGGCGCTGCTGAACTTGACCCGCACCGCCGCCTGCTCGCCGGCTTCGTCGATGAGCCCGTCGCCGTCGTCGTCCCGGCCATTGCTGGCGACCGGCACCGTGGCCAGCGGGTCGGACGGCAGCACGATCGACCGGTCGATCGCCTGGCCCGAGCTGTTGAGCCGCACCGTGATGGCGCCGCTGATGGTGAGCCCGTCCAGACCGACCAGCGCGGCCTCGCCGTATGCCACCACCGCATAACGCGCAGCTGCACCGGGCGTGGTCGAGGCCCACTTCACCAGGCCCACGGTGGCGTTGCTGACCAGCAGGCCGACAGCATCCGGATTCAGCACGCCGGCTTCGTCGCGCAGTTTCTGGCCGACTGGCAGTGAACCCAGGAATATCTCGACGTTGCGCGCGCCGTAGAGCGTCATCTCGCCCTCGGACTGGATCGTGAAGTCGCCGGTGAGTTCGAAGAACGGCGGTATCGACACGCTGGCGTTGAGGATCGCAAAACGCACCACGCGGCCTTCTGCAGCCGTGAACTTGATGGCCACCACGGTATTGCCCACCGCAATGGTCTGGTTCACGGCGCGCCCGGTGGTGTTGATCTGCAGCAGCACGTCGCCGCCCAGCGTGGGCACGCCCGGATCGCCGGTGTTGGTGTCGAGCGTCACGCGCAGGACGCCGGCGATGCCATCGGCCGAGAACACAAAACCGCCCTGCCCTTTGGTCAGGCCGACACCCTGCACCGTGGCGGTGACATCGGAGACGGCCACCCGGATCGCCTTGGGCGCGGGTATGGCATCGGACGGGTTCGGGTCGACGAGCGTGATCTGCTCGAAGGCGAAGTTGCCCGACAACACGAACGGCACCGACACCGACGAATCCGCGAACGTGACGCCCAGCGACAAGAAGCCGGACAGGCGCAGATAGGGCCCCTTCGGCATGGCAATCGTCCTGGTGGCGCCGTCGCTGTCGATGGTGAAGGTTTCGTTGACCGGCGCGTTGATGGTGTTGATCTCCACGGCCAGGTTGCCGCTGATCCGGATGCTCGCGCCGCTGCCGTTGATGGTGGTGCTGTAGCCGGGCAGTTCGATGCGCGCGGCCATGCCTTGCTGGGTGATCAGGAAGAAGCCGGCAAGGCCGCTGAAGGAGAACACCGGGTCTGCCGGGTCGCCGAGTGCGAAAGACAGCTGGGTGAGCGCGATCTTGATGACCGATGAACCGTTGGGGCGGAACGACTGCTCGAAGGAGATGAAACTGGAGAGGGTGACTTCCGCGGTGCCGTCGGTGTCGAAGTCGAGACCGAGGCTGACGTCGCCGGATGCGGCGAGGCTGCGGGTTGTCATGTCGAGGACGACAGAATTGCCGCCCCCTGTGCCGACTCTGAATCCGGTGCTGCCGAAGCTGGATCCTGCGGCCTTGAAATTGATCACCGGGGCTGGTGGGCCGGTGGGTGCGGCGCCGCCGGTATTCGGGGCACTGGCGCCGTTGATGGTCACCAGGAGGTTGTTGGCCTTCAGTATGACGCCCGGCACACCCACCAGCTGGATGCCACCGGTTCCGCCGCCCAGCTTGAGGTCACGCGCACTGGCCTGCAGCGCGTAGTAGCTGGAGCGGTCGGCGGTCGCTATGGGTTTGAACAGGGCCAGTCCGAAGTCGAGGTTCGTGAGCGCGAGGCCAACCGCCCCGTTGGTGGCGGGGTTGTCGCTGCCGTTGAACATGCCGTCGCCGTTGCTGTCCGGATTGCCGGTGCCCACGAAGGCCTGGACATTGGACGCACCCACGGTCAGCACACTGACGACCTTGCTGGTGCCGTTGGACAGCACAATGGTCTGCGGCGTTGTGCTCTTGGTGAATTCGAAGTTGCCGCTGACGTAGGCAAAGCTGTCGATCGCCACGGTGACGTTGCCGAAGGCGCGGATCAGGTTGCCAGTGAAACCGAGTGTGCGTGCAGGCGCCACCAGGTCGCCCGTGCCATCCGGGTCGCTGCCGGTTTCCACGACCAGTCCGCCGGTGGCTGCGAAGCTCGGGCTGGCCGCAAGGTTGAGCGACTCCGACAGCCCCAGGTGGTTCTTGCCGCCGTTGACCTCCACCCCCAGCACATTGGCGCGGATGGTGATGCCGTCCACGCCGACGATCTCGGCTCCGCCCTGGGCGCTGATGGCGTAGTAGCTGCTGCGGTCGGCCGCGCTGTTGGTGGGCTTGAACAGCGCCAGCGCGAAGTCCAGGTTGCGCAGCACGAAACCCATTGCGCCGTCGCTGCGCGGCGTGTCGCGCGCATCGATGGTGCCGTCTCCGTTGGAGTCGACAAAATACGGCCCGCCCACACCGACAAAGGCGTTCACATCGGACGCGCCGATCGTCATGACGTTGACCTGCTTGGTGACACTGCCGCCGCCGGCCGTGCCGTCGGCGATGCGCACGGTCTGCGGTGTGCCGCTCTGGCTGAACGCGAACTGGCCGGAGAGGTGCAGGAAGTCGGCGACCGACAACGACACATAACCCGACACCTTGAGCAGGTTGCTCTGCGCGAAATCAACCAGCACGAACTGGTCTGCGTCGGGGCCGGTTACCGCCTTCAGGCCCGCTGCGCTACCCCACGCGTCCGGATTCGACATCGCACTGGCCGCGAAATCGATGGCCGAGGTCTTGAGCGCGCCGTCCTTGCCCTGGTTGACCGCGATCGCTACGCGCCCGCTCAACGACACACCCTCCACCCCGATCAGGCTGGCGCTGCCGCTGCCAGACAGGGCGAAGTAGCTCCTGGTGCTCGGCGTGGCGCCGGCGGCGACGATCGGCTTGGCAAGAACGATCGCCAGGTTGTCGATGGTGAGCGATACGCCGATGGCGTTCTGCGCCAGTGTCGCGACATCGTCCACGGCATCGTCGCCGTTGCTGTCGGCATTGCCGATACCGACAAAGGCGCGCAGGTCATTGGCGCCCAGCGTCAGCACCGACATCTTCTCGGTGCCCGAGCCGCCGACCGTCTTGACGAAAAGCTCCTTGCGCTGCAGCGCAATGCTGCCGCTGACGTAGACGAAGTTCTCGATCGACACCATCACCGAGCCGACGGCCTTGAAGTCGGTGGCCTTGTCGAGCAGGGACAGGCGGCCCAGGCCGAGGTTGAATCCGTCGGCGGTATTGGCAGACAGGCCGGCCCAGTCGATACGCGTGCCGTCGCCGGCCGGTGCGTTGTAGTAGAAGCCGAGATCCTTCATCTTCAGCACGAAACCGTCTGGCAAGCCGGTGACGCCCAGCAAGCCGATGTTGGATGCCACGCCGATCCATTTGCGGGCGCCGGCGGCAGGGCCTTCGGCGACCACGGCCAGGTCCAGGCTCGCATTGCTGGCGAAGAAGCCGACCGCACCGACCTGCTCCAGGCCATTCTTGAAGGCATTCAGGTCGGCATACGGAGCCCGGGTGACAACCCCGCCCACACCCACGAACACATGGGCGCCGGTGAGGCGGATCACCAGCACATTGGCAGCAGGCTTGCCGGACAGCGGCAGGCTGATGCCCCTGGTGTCGTTCAGGGCGACGCCAGACTGCTGGTCGATACGGAAACCGGAACGCGCGACCAGGAAGCCGGACACATCCAGCAGCACCGTGCCGTTGGCGCTGAAATCGACAAGCGTCGTCAGTGCGCCAAGGCTGGTGCCATTCAGCGCCAGTCTGGCCCCGCCCAGGTCGAGCCCGCTGCTGGTGAAGTTGCTCCAGTCGAGCTTGGTCACGGCGGTCACCCCATCGCCATGGGTGGCCCGGTTCATCAGCAGGTCGATGTCGAAAGCCTGGAACCGGATGGTGTCACCGAGCCCGATCAGGTCGCCGGAGAAGTCGTCCAGCGCCACCCCCAGGTAGCTGCGGTCATCGGTCTTGAGCGTGGCGCTGGCGCCGCGGTCCTTGATGCTCACCAGGGTCAACTTGCCGACGGTCGCACCGAACCCCAGGGTGCCGTTGCGCACGGTGTCGTTGCTGAAGTCCCCATCGTTGCCGACATCGGTGAGAGCGCCGCCGACCCCCACGAAAACACCCACGTTGCTCAAGCCCAGCGTCATGGCGTCGGCGTCCTTCGACGCGCCGCCGGGCAGCAATGCGCTGCGCACCTGCCCCAGGGAAATGCTGAAATTGCCCTTGGCCACCAACACCCCGCCCTGCACGTTCAGCGCGACCCCGCCCGACACCGCCAGATCGACACCGGCCACCAGGTTGCCCAGGCTGGTGGCATTCAGCGCGGTCTTGGCGGCGCTGATGTCCATGCCGGTGTTGGCGAACGCGCTCCAGTCGAGCTTGCCGACCGCCGTGACGCCGTCGCCATGGGCGGCCTTGTTGAGTTGCGCATCGACACCGAACGCATGGAACACCAGCAGGTCTTCCAGGCCCACCAGGTCACCGGCAAAGTCGTCCAGAGCCACGCCGAGGTAGCTGCGGTCGTCGGTCTTGAGCGTGGCGCTGGCGCCGCGGTCCTTGATGCTGACCAGCGTGAGTTTGCCGACTGTGGCGCCGAAGCCGAGCGTGCCGTTGCCCACCGTGTCGTCGCTGAAGTCGCCCGCGGTGCCGTTCGCGTTCAGCGTGCCGCCCACTCCGACGAAGACACCCACGTTGCGCAGTGTCAGCGTCATGGCATCGGCGTCCCGCGCGGACCCGCTCGGCAGCAGGGCGCTCCTGACCTGTCCGAGGGCGATGTTGAAGCCGCCCTTGGCCACCAGCACACCGCCCAGCACGTTCAGCGCTACGGCGCCATCCACCGCCAGGTCCACGCTGGCGGTCAGATTGCCCAGGGTTGTGGCGTTCAACGCGGCCTTGGCGGCACTCAGGTCCATGCCCGCGTTGCCAAAGCTGCTCCAGTCCAGTTTGGCCACGGGCGTCGTACCGTCTCCGTGTGCGGCCTTGTTCAAGACGGCATCGACACCAAAAGCATGGAACACCAGCAGGTCTTCCAGGCCCACCAGGTCGCCGGCGAAGTCGTCCAGTGCCACACCCAGGTAGCTGCGGTCGTCGGTCTTGAGCGTGGCGCTGGCGCCGCGGTCCTTGATGCTGACCAGCGTGAGCTTGCCCACCGTGGCGCCGAAGCCCAGCGTGCCGTTGCCCACCGTGTCGTCGCTGAAATCGGCTGGCGTGCCGTTGGCGTTCAGCGTGCCACCCACCCCGACGAACACGCCGACGTTGCGCAGGGTCAGGGCCATCGCGTCGGCGTCTTTCTGATCGCCGCCGGGCAGTGCGGCACTGCGGATCTGGCCGAGAGCAATCTGGAAGGCGCCCTTGGCCACCAGCACACCATCGAGCACATTGAGCGCCACCGAGCCGTCCACCGCCAGATCGACACTCGCGGTCAACGCGCCGAGGCTGGTGGCATTCAGCGCGGTCCTGGCGGCGCTGATGTCCATGCCGGTGCTGGAGAACGTGCTCCAGTCGAGCTTGCTGACAAACGTCGTTCCGTCACCATGAGCGGCCTTGTTCAGCATGGCGTCGACACCGAAGGCGTGGAACACCAGCAGGTCTTCCAGGCCCACCAGGTCGCCGGCGAAGTTGTCGAGAGCCACGCCGAGGTAGGTGCGGTCGTCGGTCTTGAGGGTGGCACTGGCGCCGCGGTCCTTGATGCTGACCAGCGTGAGCTTGCCCACCGTGGCGCCGAAGCCCAGAGTGCCATTGACTACCGTGTCGTCGCTGAAGTCAGCGGCTGTGCCGTTGGCGCTGAACGAGCCGCCGACCCCGATGAAAACGCCGACATTGCGCAGCGTCAGGGTCATCACGTCTGCCTCTTTCGACGCCCCGCCGGGCAGCAGCGCGCTTTTCACCTGACCCAGCGCGATGGTGAATTCACCCTTGGTCACGAGTACGCCGTCCTGGACGTTCAAGGCCACCCCGCCGGATACCGCCAGGTCCACACCGGCCGTCAGGGCGCCCAGGCTGGTAGCACCCAGGGCCAGCTTCTCCGCGCCAAGGTCCATGCCCGTGGAACTCAAGGTGCTCCAGTCCAGCTTGCTCACCGACACCACCGCAGTGCCGCCGCTCGCCTTGTTGAGAAGCGCATCGACGTTGTAGGCGTGGAAGACCAACAGATCGTCCAACCCCACCAGGTCGCCGTTGAAGTCGTCCATGGCGACTCCCAGGTAACTGCGGTCATCGGTCGACGCCGTGGCGTTGGCGCCGGGGTCCTTGATGCTCACCACCGTGAGCTTGCGAACCGCCGCGCCAAACCCGAGCGTGCCGTTGACCACGGTCGCAGCACTGGTCGTTGCGGACAGGCTGCCGCTCGTGCCGACGAAGATGGCAGCGTTGTTCAGTGTCAGTGACACGGCGCTGGCGTTGGTGAAGGCCACGCCATTGCTCGGCGCCGTCGTGCTGACCCGGCCGAGTTCCAGCTCGAACCCGCCCCTGGCCACCAGCACGCCGGCGAATGCATCGAGCGCCACCGTCCCGGTGAACCGCGTGACGTCCGCCGCGCTGGCGAAATCCATCGCGACCGAAGGCCCACCCGGGCCGGTGGACACCAGCTCGCCGGTCAGCGAGCGGCCGGAACGATTCACTTCCACGGTCAGGTTGCTGGCAAACAGGCTCAACTGGCTCATGCCCACAAGACTGGCCGAGGCGATCGAACCCTTGATCGCGAATTGGGAGGGGGCTTGTGCCGCGAGGTGCTGGTCCGCGGTGGCAAACGCAATCAGGCCGAGCGTGCCACCAGAAAGCTGGAGGCCGACAGCGCCGTTGTTGCCTGCCGATGCGACGAGGGGGATGTTGTTGACGGTGGCGCCGAACCGGATCTCGGTTTGAATCCGGTCGTCGATGCCGTCCGCGCCCGTTGTGTTGTTCGGGCCGACGACGTCGATGCCACTCTTGATGTCGGTCTTCTCGATGCTGACACTCGCCTGCAGGTCCAGCACGTCCTGCAACTGCAGCGTGACCGCACCACTGGCACGCGTGATGTCGGCCGTGGTGGCGAAAGCCATGTCGACCAGCGGTGCGCCCGGTGGCCCGGTCGACACCACGACACCACTCAAGGTCTTGCCGGTGCGATTGACATCGACCGCCATGGCGGTGGATGTCAGGGTCAGTCCATCCACTCCGACCAGCCGGGCCACCCCCAGGGTCCCCTTGAGCGCGAACTTGCTGCGCGCCTGCACCGTCAGCGCCTGGTTCGCATTGCTCAGCAGCACCAGGCCCAGGGTTCCATCGGCCAGCCGCAGGCCCATTTCGCTCGCGGTGCCGCGTCCGGAGCCGACAAACGCGGTCTCCACGGTGGCTCCGAAGCGGATCTCGGTGGCGATCAGGTCGTCCACGCCGTCGGGAACATTGACGTTGTTTGGGCCGATCAGGTCCTGCCCGCTCAGCACGTCGGTCTTCTCGACGCTGACACTGCCCTGGAGGTAGACGAAGTCGAGGACCTGCAGTGTCATCGCGCCGCTGACCCGGATGATGTTGGCCGCACTGGCAAATTCCATGTCGATGCCGGTGCCATCACCCCTGTCCACCACGATGCCGGCGAGGCTCGAGCCCGAGCGATTGATTTCAACCGCTAGGTCGTTGGCGCTCAACTGGATGCCGTCGACCCCCACCAGCTGCGCGGCGCCGAGGTTGCCCTTGACCGCGAACTTCGATGCCGCCTGGACGGTCTTGGCCTGGTCGACACGGCTCATCACGACGACACCAATCGTCCCATCGGTGAATCTGAGCCCGGTTTCGTTGGCGCTGCCGTTCCCGGCGCCGACAAAGACCTCGTTCAGGGTGATGCCGATCCGCAATTCGGTATCGATGACGTCCTTGATTCCGTCCGGACCCACCACGCCGTTCAGGCCCAGGAGGTCAGTCGTGCCAGGCGTGTCGAAGCGCTCCAGCACGATCGCACCCCTGGCCACCACAAAACTCTCGATCGCAAGCGCCAGTTGCGTACCCGCTATGCGCGCGTAGTGCTCCTGGCCGGCGCCGAAGTTCACCAGCACGTCATCGCCGCCGGTCGCGATGCGCTCGCTGATCTGGCGCCCGGTGGTGTTGACCTGCACGGCGACGTCACCGCGCAGGGTCAGGCCGCTCACGCCCACCAGTTCCGCCGCGCCGGACGCTGTCAGGGCATAGGTCCAGCGCATCGGGTCGGCTGCCGTGGCGCCGAAATCGCCATACAGGAGGAAGCCGAGATCCTGACCGGTGACATGCATGCCGGTCTGCTGCGTCGTACCGCCATTGACCCCGACGAAGATGTCGATCTCCGACGCCGCGATGCGGATCTCCGGGCTGGTCGGACGGATCTCGACCAGCGTGCCGAACGGTGTGTTGGTGAGATCGTTGATGGTGATCCGGTTATCCAGCGGGGTCGGGTCCTTGAGCAACAGTTCGGCCCCGGCCTTCACGCGCACGGCCCCGTTGCCCATGCGGGCCTGCAGGAAGTCGAAGTCCAGGGCGAGGTCGATGTTGCGGGCGCCCACGATCACGCTGGCATTGAGATGCCTGAGATCGATGAAAGCCGCATCGCCCAGGACGCCGGTGGACAGCAATTCGCTCAGGTCCAGGCCCAGGACCATGCTGAAGTCGAGTTCGGCGCCGACCGTGACTGTTGCCGACGCCGTCGCGTTGACGCCCAGATCGACCAGCGAATTGCCGAGATCGAGGTTGGCGCTGAATTGCGGCTGCAATGTGAAATCGACCAGCATGCGCAATTGCGGGCGCCCACCTTCAATCACCAGTTCGAGCTGCAAGGCACCGCCGCTCATCTTCGCGTTGATGTCGTGCACGACGGCGTCGAGCAGGCCGCTCATGGTCGGGCCGGCCGCGTCGACGCTGGCGAAGTAGGTCGCCACCGCGTCATGCAGCTTGAGCACGTCGCCGATCTTGTTCGGCGCACCGGTGAAGATCTGGTTCACGCTGCGGTTGATCACCGGCAGTTGCGTGTCGAGCGCGGACACGTCTCTCAGCTGGTCGCCCAGGTCGTCGACCTGGGTCAGGAAATCCAGGAACAGCTGCTTGAAGTCGAGGTTGAGGAACTTCGCCAGCAGTTCCCCCGAGGTGCTGCCCGGCTGCGCGGCCACGGAGACCGTGAACGGGTTGGCAATGTCGGCCCAGGTGAAGACCAGCCCGGCGTCGACCAGGGTGAACGGCGCCGATACGCCGGGGATCAGCGCCGCGACCGAGAAGTTGCCGGAGAACTTCAGGTCATCGGCCGCCGGGTTGCCTTGCAAGTCGACCGAGAAGAAGTCCAGTGCGGAGAACGCGGCCAGTTCGTAGGGGCGGATCAGGCCATCGAGCGTACCGGTGATCGGGTCGCGCCCGGGTTCTTTCAGGTCGATCTCCACCCGCACACCCGGGTCGAGCTGCACCGAGCCACCGGTGAGGCTGACCTCGATGAAACCGATGCGCCCGATCGCCTCGATCTGGCCGAAGATCTGCATGTTGTCCAGCACCAGTTCCGGCCCGACCACCGCGTTGGCGTCGAGGTAGAAGCCGTCCTGGTCGACCCCGATCACGGTGTGCAACAGCACGTCGAGCGAGAACGTCGCCTCGCCGTTGAGCCGCAGCTTGCCGCTGAAGGCATCGACATCGAGGGTCGTCTTGCCACCGAACGTGCGCGCCACCGTCACGTCGAACCTCGCGAAACCGTCAGCATCCACGACGAGTGTCACGTTGCCGGGCGTGAAATCGAGGCCGTCGAGCAGGTCGCGCAGTTCGTTGTAATCCTGCGCCGCGGATTGCAGCTGTGAGATCAGCAAGCCGCCGGGGCCACCCTGGAGCAGGCGGCTGAAGATGGAGTCGCTGTCGCCCAGGGTCTGCGTGCTGGCCTGCGGTACGCCACGCAACTCGACCGGGCCAAGCGTATCGATGAACTCCAGGGCGATCGGCTGCTCCGCGTCGCCCAAGGCAGTGATGATCGAGCCCAAGCCGTTGCCAACCAGTGGAACCTGCTGCGTGGCCACCGCCTGGGACAAGGTCCGGTCAAACGCCAGCGCCTGCAGACCATCCTGGAACTTCTTGAGGTTGTTCGACGAGACGGACTTGAACACCTTCTGCACGTTGACAAATGCAAGCGCCATCGGTTTGGTCACCACAAGATTTACGGTGCCAGCCCCTGCGACGATGGCTGCATCCCGCGTGGACGCCGCGTCCAGGCCAAGCACCAGCAGGCGATTCTTGTTGCCGGTGCCTCCGTCGAAGGACACACCGCCAGCCACTCGGATGCGTCCATCAAATTCGAGCGTGTCGTTTCCGCTTTGCCCCTGCACCACGATGCGGTCGATGGTCGACGCCTGGTAGACGCCGATGACCAGGCCGTCGATGACCACGCCGACAAGGCTTGGGTTGGTCGCGTCCTGCGCCACGGTGATCAGGTTGTCGGTGTCGTCACCCCGGATCGTCAGCACCGATTCGGCCGTCAACGAGGCCGCGGCAGCGTCGATCTTGAAGGCGCCACGACCGCGTTCACCGACCACCAACACGTCACCGAAGGCTGCGCCGCCAACGGTGATGGCATCGGCATAGGTGATGGCAGTCACCGGCGCGTTAGGCAGGTTTTGTCCGAACTCGCGCAGAGCCAGGCGCAGCGGCGCGGGGGTCAACGCCTTGGTCTCGTTGACGACCGCGCCAGTGCCATTGTTGGTGATGCCGGAATCCGTCGGCTTGAGCACAGCGGTGAATATCTTCAAATGTGCCGGTGAGCGGTTCAGCGCGGCGATGATGTCCACTGCGGTGGTGGCCGCGTTGACCTTGAACACCAATACCTGCGCGCCGCTGCCCGCCAACGGATCGAGTTGCTCTGCACCCTTTGCGATGCCACCGGTCACCACGATCTGCACACTGTCACCAACCACCGGCGCGCCGTGTTTGGTGAAGACCAGGTCGTTGTTGGCGCCGGCCAGCACCAGCTCGGCCGAGCCGACCGAGACGCGCTGATAGTCGGCATCGGAGTCGGCCGGATTTCCGAGCGGGTTCAGGCTGCGGAACACACCGTCCAGCGTCCCGACCAACAACACGTCGGTAAGCGTCTGGCCGACCCGTACGCCGACCGGCTTGCCACCCACGACATTGAGGCTGGCCAAAGTTGTCACGTTGGTGATGGCCGTGGACGACACCACCCCACCGGTGATGGTTGATCCGTTCGCCGCCGTCGTCGCCTGGTCCGCCAGCAGTTTCAGGTCACGCGCGGCCAAGGACCCGTTGATCGACACGACACGGGCCAGCGTCGCCCCGTTCGCGCCACTCAACCTGATCGCGCCCGCCGTCTCGCTGACCGCCACGCGCGCAGGCTGCAACGCCGCCGTCCTGGAGGCCGTCTCGATGGCGGTCTTGAGGTCGAGAAAGGTCGTGGCAGACGCGAGGTTGACCGCAAAACTGGAGCCGTCGCGAAGCTCGATCCGGATATCGCCGATGCTGGCATCGGTCTTTCCACCGGTGACCCCGTTGACCTTGACCAGGCTCAGCGACTGCAGGCCGTCGGCCGGCAAGGACGCATTGCCGGTGGCCGCCGAGGGGATGTGGACCCAGTTGACGCCACCGTCGACCGTGGCATACAGATGGGTGCCGTCCACCGCATACGCCACCTTCCAGTTGCTGCGGTCCATCACGATGCTGGTGATGGTCTTGGCGTTCGGTGGCTGCATCGCGGCGGCAACGAATCCACCGGTGATGCCGCGCCACCAGATCTGGCCTCCATAGGCGGCATACGCCACCATGCCTGCCGCCGTGCCATCGCTGTTCCACCCGCCATAAGCCAGGGCGGTGGGGCGGGTCTTCACCGCGCCCGGCTTGACGTTCACGGCCGTGGCACCACGATCCAGGCTCTCGTACAGGTTCGTTGCGCCGCCCAGCAGGATCCGATTGGGGTCGATCGCGTTGACTGCCATCGGCACGGCATTGAAGCCCTCCGTTTCAGACTTGAGTACCGCCGAATAGTCGGCCTGGTTGGCGCCCGGGGTCTTGAGCTTCTGCAAGGTATAGCCGAGGAGCTTGTTGTTCAGGTCGAACACCTGCAGCCGCAGGGTACCCAGATGATTGCCCAGCAGGTAGCGCAGCACGAACACCGGCTCGCCAGCGGCATTGCGGACGATACCGATCCCCTGCGCGTTGCCATCACCGGCGGTCACGGTCTTCCAGACACCCGAGTCGCTGGCCACCTGCACCTGGTTGCCGACATCCTGTGCACCGGCAAAGACAATGTCGTTCAGCACGTCGTAGGCCAGGCTGCTGATCTCGCTGAGCGACAGATTGCCATTGAGCGAGACCCATTTCTGGGTAGGCAGGGTGCGATCGCGCAACTGGTAAACGCCGCCGTCATCGGCCTCATAGAAAATCGTACCAAGGCTGTCGAGCAGCATCGTGCGCGAGTCTCCGTGCGGCGCCGTGCCATTGGCGCCATTGGACACCACCTGGATCTGTTGCTCCGCCAACTGGCCCGCAGCGGTATTGATATAGAAGATGCGGGCGACCCAGTCGGTGCTTCCAGCGGCGTTCTGTTCGAGCGGGCCAGGCTGAATCGATCCGCCGACATAGATGAAACCCGGGTTGACCGGGTCGGCGACCAGCGAGAAGTGTTTCACGCCCTGGCTCTTCTGCAGGCTGTTGAGCGTTTTCAGTTGCAGGGCCGAGCCCGTCAACAGACCGCCGCCGGACTTGAAAAGCGATTGACCGGTGACGGGGTGGCCGATGGAATTGATCTCCCTGTCGCCTCCCACGACCTGGAATCTGAATTGCAGCCGGACTGCGTCGAAAGTCACCGTGACAACGTTCACCGCAAGCGCCAGCTTGGCCTTCCATACGTCGTTGACGGCCTTGGCGATCGCAGCGGCCACACCGTCCATGCTGGTCACCGCGGAAAAATCAGGCCGGACGTCCGCAGCCGGCTGGCCGCCCAGGGCGATCGAGAAGCGGGTATCCGGAGCCAGCGCCTTCCAGTTCGCGGCCTTGGCATCCTCGACATTCACCACGGCGAGCTGATTGGACTTGTTGGCGACGTCCCTGCCGATCACGATGCCCGCCGTACTGAAACCCACCTGCGCGATCGACGTGAATCCGCTTCCGGCTTGGGCGACCGTCACGGCGGCGACGCCCCAGCTGATGGACAGCGCCACGTTCGAGCCACCTCCATTGGTGGTGGTCGTAGCAACGGGGTTCGGAGGCAGTGCGGTGTAAGCGCCCGCCGTGGTCACGCTGACGGTGTTCACTCCCCATGCCAGCGTGAACTGTGCGCCGGTGCCTGTTCCGCCGGTGACCGCGACGTTACCCGTCGGCACCACCGTGTAGGAGCCCGCGGCCCCGATCTCGTAGGACAGTATTGCGCCGGTGCCCGAGACAGTCAGCACCTTGATCTTCGCCGTCGAGCCCACCGCCGATGTGCCACCAACCAGTGTGATGACATCGCCAACCGCATAACCCGTCCCGGCGTTGGCCACGCCGGACACGTTCACCAATCGGACGCTGGCCACCGTGAACACTGCACTCGTGCCGGATGTTCCGCCACTCAGCGTGATGGTGTTGCCAACCGCATATCCACTGCCGGGTGCCGCAACCGGTGCCGCAATTGCAGTCATCGTGGCGGTGGCCTGCACGCCGGTACCGCCACCACCCAGGATCTGGACACCCGGCACCGTGTCGTAACCCCGTCCTGCGCTTGCCACCGTGATGGCATCGACACCCCAGCTCAGACCAAACGTGGCACCGCTGCCGGTGCCAGCCCCGACCAACGGTCGGGTCGTCGATTGCTGCGCGACCGCGGTTGGCGGTAGCACCGTGTAGGAACCTGCATTCGCCACCGTCACACGGTCCACGCCCCAGGCGAGGGTGAACGTGGCTCCGCCCCCTTCGGCAACGGCGACATTGCCAGTGGGCACCACCGTGTACGACCCCGTGGACTCGACCGCATAGGTCAGGATGGCGCCGGCACCCGACACCGTCAGCACCTTGATCTTGGCCGCGGAGCCCCCCGCCGCCACGCTGCCACCGGCCAGGGTCAGGATCTGGTTCTTGGTGTACAGCGTGCCACCACTGACCAACGCCGGCAGCCCTGCCAACCGGACCGCGTTCACCGTCAATGCCACCGATGCCGACGAGGTTCCACCGGCGAGGACAACGCCGTCACCAGGCAAATAGCCGCTACCCGGCGTGACCACACCCGCCCCGGTTGCCTTCATCGACGCGGCGGCCGAAGCCCAGACCACATCGGGAATTCCAATGGCAACCGCCGGCCCGGTGCCATACCCGGCGCCGGGATTGGTCACCACGACGGTATCGAGGCCCCAGTCGAGCAGCAACTTGACGCCCGCGCCAGCGCCCGAAGAGAGGCGCTGTGCCACCAGATCCGCCGGTATCGCGCTGTAGGAGCCAGCGGTGGTCACCACTACTGAATTGACTCCCCATGCCAAGGTGAACTGGGCTCCGGTGCCGGTACCGCCGGTCACCGACACGGTCCCGCCCGGTTCCGCCGTGTAGGAACCGGCCGCTTCAATCGCATAGGTCTGGATCACACCGCCGGTCACGCTCAGCACCTTGATCCTGGCAGCGCCAATGGGCCCGGCTGTGCCGCCTGCCAGAGTCAGGACATCGCCCGTCACGTAACCCGTGCCACCACTCGCCTTGCTGACCACATTGACGAGCTTGACCGATCCCACCGTCACGACGACTTCCGCCCGGCTCGTGCCTCCGGCCAGTGTGACCGTGTCGCCCGGACGGTAGCCCGAGCCAGCGCCTACCACCGTGGCGGCCACGGCCTTGAGTGTCGCGTCCCCGGCCGCGCCGCTACCACCGCCACCACTCAGCGTGATCGCCGGCGGTGCCAGATAACCCGACCCGGCGGAGGTGATCGCAATTGCCTTGACACCCCAGGTCAGGTTGAATGTGGCTGTCGCACCACCGACCGGTGGGGCGGAGTCACCGACCGGGCCAGGAGGCAACACCGAGTAGTCACCAGAGGTTTCGACGGTGGCCGTCTTGACACCCCAGACGACGGTGAATTGGGCGTCTTTTCCGGGTTGGGTCGCCGCCTTGGTCAGTGGGTTCGCCCCGCGGGACTCCACGGTGGTGGCAATGTTGGTGCCGCTTGGCAACACCGAGAAGACACCATACTGGACAACCGAGAATCGCTTGATCGAACCCGTCAACAGGCCGTTGATCTCCTCGACGCGGATCTTTATCGGAACGGATGATGTTCCGCCCTGCAGGATCAATACGTCGTCGGTTGAATATCCGCTGCCCGCGACCGCCAGCACCACGTTGACGGCAGTGACCTCCTGAACGCGTGCCACGGCAGCCTGCGTGGAGGTACCGCCGGCGAGTGTGATCAGATTGCCAGGCGCATATCCGCTGCCGCCGACGACGGTGGTGGCTGTCAATGCCTGCAGGGTCGCCGTCGCGGCAGCGGTCAGCCCCGACCCACCGGTACCGCCGTCGAATCCTGCCACACCGGCCTCGATCAGCGAAACCAGTCCGGCCGCTTTCGGCGCGCCGATGTCCTGTACGCCCGCGCTACGGTTCGCGTGGTTGATCTGGAGGCGCCGTGTATCCGCGTTCCAGCCGACCGACGTGGCACCGGCTCCAAAGCCGGTGGCGATGTCATTGAGCGCGGACTGGATTGCCGCTGCCACATCGGCCATCGACGTGACCGAGGAAAAGTCGGGCGTGATGTCCTTGCGCACGAAATCCATGCTGATCGAGAAGCTGCGGGTTGCCGCATAACGCCTCCAGACTTGCGGATCGGTGGATCCGGGCACGATGGTCGCGTCAGCCACGTTGCCGGACGCCAGATCGAGCGGGCTGCTGACGGCCGCGCGGGGGGCTACGCCATAAGTGGTCGACACCTTGTTGAAATGCGCGCCCGGCGCGCCCTGGATGGCGAAAATCGAGCTGAAATTCGGGTGCTGGTCCTCCAGACTGATGCCAATTCCGGTGTTGCTGAAAATGCGGAACTCGCCATTGGACTCGCTCCCGTTCTGCACCCATGTCACCGTCACCGCGTTCAGCCCCATCGCGTCCGCGGAGTTGATGGCCGATTCGATCCGCTTGGCCACATCGCCCATGTTGCCCACACCGCTGAAGTCCGGTTGTATGAGAGCGCCTGAGTAACCGGTCAGAAAGAACGCGAACTCGGTTGTCTTGGCAAGGGCCGACCACGCGCTGGCAGAGGCGCTGTCGGCTTTGACCGTCAACAGCGTTGTCGCATTCGTCTCGACCGAAGCCGGGCTGTCCATCACAAACCGCAGTGCATCGCCAGGCTGGTCAAGCCGGTAGATGCCATCGAGCTTCGCGCCGATGATGATGCCGACGTAGATGATTGGCGTCGCTGTAGCTTCCCCTTGCACAGCCAGCGCAATTCGTTCGGCCTTGCGCAGACGGTCAGTGAAACCGGCATCTGCGGTGGCCACCGCCAGCCAGTTGGCGCCCTGATCGATGCTCTTGAAAATGCCGCCGGTATTGGTGCGCAACAGCGAAGCCGCCGGGCCGGCCACGGCGTCTTCAATATTCTCGATGGTCCGCGTCGTGCCATTGACATTCTTGATCACCAGCAACTGGTTGCTCATGAAAACCGACAGGCCTGGCAACACCAAATTCAGGGCCGCCTGGAACACGGCAACCACATCGGTCATCGTGGCATTGAGGGCCGGGATGTTGTCGAACAGCGGGTTGATCACCTGCGAGGCGCCATCGATGGTGATCTTGAACGATTTGCCGTTACCCAGGGCCTTCCACAGCGACGCCTCGAGGGTGCTTGCTTTCACCGCGATGTATTTCGCCGTCGCGTTGGTAAATTGGCCTTTCGTGATGGTTTCGGGCTGCAGATAGGCTGTGCCATCCCCCAGCACAGCGGCATAAAAAGTCTGTGAGCCCGTGGCGGCATTGGAGACGGCGATCAAGTCGGTCACCGAGCCCGCTGGCAGGCCGCTGCCGACCTTGCCCGATACCTGCTCCCAGCTTGTGCCGCCGTCCTTGCTAAGCAACAAGCCACCCTGATTGCCGTTCAGGAATGTCGCACCGAGGACCAGCGTCAGCGGGTTGCCGGTGGCAGGCGTGAACGTGTGGGTCAGGATCTTGCGGATATTGAGATCCTTGAACGCCTCCTCACCGATCAGGGAGAACGAAGCGCCGCCATCGACCGTCTTCAAGATGCCGACCGCCCGGCCCGAAGACCCCGAACTGCTGAACTTGCCGGTACCGGCATACAGGGTGGCGGCGTCTTCCGGATCGAAGGCCAGCGCACTGAAAGCCAGCGAACTGAACTGGTCGGTCAGTGGCTGCCATATCGGGAACGGTACCTGGATCTCACGTGCAGCCCCCAATTGCGCATCGGCCACACGGTCGGTGAACGACTGGTTCGCATCGTTGTTGCGGATTTCTCCGACCAGCCTGAACGAGGTACCGCCGGCTTCGGTGCGGTAGATCAGGCGCTTGACGGTGCCGACGACACCGACCGGCAGGTTGGCCAGTGTGATGAAGTGCTGATCTGGTCCGAGCACGATGCCACCGGGCGCAAACGCCGCAGACGCGTTGGTCTGCAAGCCGTTGGCGTCTTCCATCACGATCTTGTATTGGTAGGCCAGCACACCCGCGAAACCGATCGCAGGCAACGCCCGGTAGCCGCTGCCCGGTTTGACAATGCGCACCTGGTCCACCGCCCAGCTGCTGATCTTGACGTTTGCGCCTTGACCGGCACCGCTTGTCGTGGCCTGCGCGGCCGGCTGGCCAGGGAGTTCCGAGTAGGAACCGGCGGTGGTCAGCGAAACCGCGGACACGCCCCAGACCAGGGTGAAGGTGGCGCCGCCGGGTTCCTCCACCGACACGCTGCCGGTGGGAAGCGTCTGGTACGACCCGGCCACCTCGAGCGCCACGGTCTGGATCACGCCCCCGGTCACGGTCAGCACCTTGATCTTCGTCTTGACCCCGCCCGGTGCCAGGCTGCCTCCACCGACGGTGAGCACCTGGTTCTGTGTGTAACCCGTGCCGCCCCCGGCGATGCCCGGCGTGCCCACCGCCTTGACCGCGTTGACCGTGACGACCGCCGCCTGGGTGAAGTTGCCACCGGCCAACGTGATGGTGTCCCCCGGCAAGTAGCCGGCCCCGGCAGCGGCTGCCTCGACCGTCGCCGCCTTCATCACGGCCAGCAATTCAGCCCCGCCCCCACCGCTGGCCAGCGAAACCGGTGGCGCGCTGGTGTAACCCGCCCCTGCGGCGGACACATTCAATGCGCCGATACCCCACTGGATGGTCAAAATGGCGCCGGTGCCCGGACCCGCCGGCACCCCACGGTTGGTGGACGATTGCGCCACCGGGTTGGCAGGCAGGCTGGTGTAGGCGCCAGGCGTGGTGGCCTTGACCCGGTCCACGCCCCAGGCCAGTGTGAGGCTGGCAGCGGTCGTTCCGCTGCCGCCGGTGACAGCCACATTACCGGTGGGAACCACCGCGTAGGAGCCGCCACCGACCAAGGCGACCGATGCAATCCCGCCAGTGCCGCTGACGGTCAAGACCTTGACGGTGGCCGCAATACCAAACGCCCCACCAGTGACCGTCAGGATGTCGTTGACCTTGTATCCGGCGCCCGCAATGGCAATCGCGGGGGTACCGACAACCCGCACTGCTTCGACCGTGAAGACCGCTGCCGTTGTCGATCCGGCATTGGTGATGGTGATCGTGTCGCCCGGCAGGTAATTGTTGCCAGCAGCCGAGACCCCGGCCGATACCGCCTGCAGGCTGACCACCGTGGCGACAGCGCCACTGCCCGGATTGCCCGAGAAAACGATGCTGGGAACTGAATGGTAGCCAGCGCCTGATGCGTTGACCGTCACGCCCGCTACTGCTGCGCCGACCGTCGTGGTTGCGGCCGCCACAAAGCCGCTCCCGCCCCCACCGACGGCCAGCACGGTCGGCGCCGGCAGGTAGCCTGAGCCCGCGCTGGTGAGGGTGACGGAATGCACGCCCCAGCCCAACACGAACCGGGCGCCGACACCCGGGCCGTTGCTCGATGCCTGCGCCACCGGGTTGGCCGGCAACGCGGAATAGGTACCCGCTGTCGTCACCGTCACGCTGTCGACACCCCACAGCAGGGTGAATGTGGCACCCGTTCCGGTACCTCCGAGGACCGCGACCGAGCCGGTCGGCAGCACCGAATACGAGCCACCCCGCTCCACCGACACGGTGTCGATCTGCCCGCCGGTGACGCTCAGCACCTTGATGCGCGCCTTGATGCCAGCTGTTCCACCGGCCAGGGTCAGGATGTCGCCAACCACGTAGCCCGTGCCTTTGGCCGCAATCGACGCGACACCAACGACCTCGGCCGTCTGCACGGTGAGCACGACCGCCTGGGTCGACGTGCCACCCGCCAGAGTGATCGTGTTGCCCGGCGCATAACCGGTGCCCGACGCACCGACAGTGGCCGAAACCACCTTCATGACGGCGCTGGCAGCGGCGCCGGTTCCGCCGTTGCCCCCGGTCAGGCGGCCGGCGGCATTGACGGCATCCCGGATCTGGAGCGCGGTGGATGCGCCCTTCTTGATATAGATGGTCAAAACCTTGCGGGTGGTGTCGTAATGGGCCGATTCACCGCCGGCGGCGGCCAGCGTGTCGGCCAGCACGAGCGACACGCCGTCAAACGCAATGCCATTCAGCGCGGCGGTGAACACCAGCCGGTTCTTGTCTGCCGTGGCCCCGATCACGGTGCTGCTCTTCGCGGCGGGCCCACCCCCAGCCGTTGACACCGGGCCCGGCACCGGGTCGAATCTGCCGCTGCCATCGTTGCCTGGCGCCGCGTCGAGCGCCGCAGTGAAGGCAAACACGTCGGAAACTGAATAGGTGATGCCGCTCACATCCGGCCCGGCCGCCTTGACAGGGTCGTTGAATTCGGCGAGCCGGGTGGCGTTGATATCGCTCGTCTTCCAGACGCCGCCGTTGACGCTCGCCACGTAGACGATTTTCGGGTCACTCGGGTCGACCGCGATGGCCTGGATGGCGCCTGACACCGGCTTGCCCTGGTCGTCCATGCCCTGGATCTGGCCACCCGTGGTTTCGATCGGGCCCTGGCTGATCCACTCGACCGTTCCGGACTGGTTCACATCGAACGTGCTGGCACCGGTGAGCACGCTGACCAGGCCGCTGGTGACGAGGCTGGCCGGGTTCATCACCATGACCGGCGCCAGCACACTGATGTTGCCACTGCCTGACTTCACCTGGGTGTTGACCGTGATGGACTGGCCAGCGCCTTTGGCCTGCAGCGTCACCGCGCCCGACCCGTTGGCGTTGATCCCGATGTTGTCGGCCGGTGCGGTCCCATCGTTGATGGTGATGCCGCCATTGGTCGTGCGCAAGATGATGTTGCCGTTGCCGGACGTGATCAGGTCGCTCTGGTCGGCACCCTCCTGTACCGGCGAGGTGGTTCCGTTGGCCAGCACGCGGTTGAACGCAACCTGATTCACCGCGCCGACAATGACTGCGGTGGCGTCATTGAGGTTGATGCCACCGCTGCCGGCCGACGCCGCTACCGTGATGACTTCGAGCGCGATGCTGCTGTCGGCACTGCCGATGCCGACCCCAGCCCGCAGCCGGGCCGCCGACGCGTACACATTCGCCGTGGCGACGGTGTCGGTGATCGAACCGCCGGTCGCGATGATGTTGACCTTGCCCCAGTTCACCTGGTCGGCAATGGCGGACGCCGTCCGGTCGGTGGCCTTGCGCGCGTCGAGCTGCGCAATCACCGCATTCTGGGCGGCCTTGTAACGGATGTTGCCGCCGGCCGTCTGTGCTGTCGACCCGCCAGCCATGGTGATCGAACCAGCGGTGGCTTCCACGTCGATCGTGGTGGTCGCCCCGCCGGTGCTGATATTCCCGGCGCTGCCCTGGACGACGTCCTTGCCGGACAGCACCGTGATATCGCCGGTGCCGGATTGAACCGACTGGTTGACGGTGACCGTGGCGGTGACAGCACTGGCCTGCAGCAGGATATTGCCCGTGGCGCGGACGGCCCCGCCCAGCGTGATGCTGCCGGTGGCCGAGGTGATGCTCAATCGCCCGGTGACCGTGATCGCGCCTGCGATGACCACGTCGCCAGCCGCGTTGATGACCAGATCCTTGAGCGTTGCGGTCGCGCCGATGGCTCCGTTGAGCGTGACTGTGCCGCTTCCCGTGGTCGTCAGGGTCAGGCTGAACTGGTCGGCAGCGGTGCCATCGATGGTGCCCGGGTTGGTGATCAGGATATTGCCAGCCGTCGATGTCAGTGCGGTGTTGGCTCCCAGCAACACCGCGTCGTTGATCGTGAGGTCCCCGGCGACCGAGATCGTGGTGGTACCGGAAGGGTTGGTCGCTGTCGGTGTCGGTGTGACCGTGCCCGGCGGTACCGTGTTGACCGTGGTACCCGGGCCGATGGTCGTGGTGTGGCCGGACCCGAGGATGGTCAAGCCGGCGCTGCCGGTGCCAACGATGTCGCCGCGCACAAAGACCTCGCCGCCAACAGCCGGATTGGAAATCAGCAGTGACTGGTGGAGGATCGTGGCGACATCGGCCGCGCCGATTTCGACCCGCTCGGCGCTGCTCGGCCCGCCGATCTGGATCAGCCCGCCAGCCGAAGCCTGTTCCATTTGCGACAGCATCGAGGCAGCGCCCGAACCACTTCCGACGACCACCGTGCCAGCGCCGCCAGTCACCGCCCCGCTGATCGACCCTCCCGGCTCGAGGACATAGGTGTCCAGATTGCCTGCCGCTCCGGTCAGGTTCTGGATGTGGCTGAACTGGATGGTGCGGAATCCCGCGACCGCCAGCGCACCGGCATCCGGCCCGGTCAGTCGCCATGTCGTGTCCGCGTCGATGCCCACGACGATGCGGGCGCCGGCCAGCGGCCGTCCGAGGATGGTGTCGATGTCGACATAGGTGCCATCCTGGTCGCCGGTACCGGTTACCACGACGTCCGCAATCGCGGGGTTGCCGCCGCGGTCGACGATGGTGAAGGTGATCGGGTCGAGTTCGGATCCACGCTGCGCCGCCAAGGTGCCGGCGACCGGGCCGTCCGGCTGGACCGAAATCGAGTTGCCGGCCAGCATGCTGCGCTCGCCCGTCCCGAGCATTTCACGCATGACGTCTGGCCCTGCGTCATGGCCCAACCCGACCACATGGCCGACTTCATGCAACAGGACGCTCTGCAGATCGACGCGGCCAAAGGCGTCGTTGGCAGCTTCAGCCTGCGCGGTCTGGCTGTTCAGTCGGGTGGTGAATTCTGTGGAGTCGGCGGGAGAGGGATCGACAAACCAGCCGTGGCCGGCGGCGGTGGCATCCAGGAAAATCGAGAATCCGTCGGCGGCGCCGAGTTGGACGCCAGGCAGGTCGGTGACATGAACTTGCACAGCGGCGAGGTGTGCCGCGAGGTCTCCCGACACACCGGAAGACGTCCATTGCCGCAGCGCTTCGGCGAGGACAGGAGCGAGAATCTCGTCGGTCAACAGGTCGCCATCGGGGGGCCCGCGAGGCAACGCATCGTCAAAAACGCTGGAAACCAGCAACTGCCGGGCGACCGTAGGCCGCTCCAGATCCATTTGGGGAGAATCGGACAGGTTGGAACCGTCAGGCTGCACGGCATCGTCCGCGACCCGTGCGGAAGTCAGCCGGAACTCGGCGGGTGGCCCACGCGCCAGGTTGGAGACCGGGATCACGCTTGAGGACCCTTCCTGGCCAGTCGCCACCAGAAGTGACGCGTCCTCGGCGGCTTGTGCATCCGGTTTGGAAACAGAAGAACTGGCGGCAAACTGCCCGATCATCGCAGCGGCTTGCGCCGGCGACGGCACCCCATTGGATGCGGGAAGACCGCCGTCGAGCGCGTCCCCGGCGGATTGGTTGTCGACGGCCATCGACTCGCCGGCGGTCGGGCTGGTGGTCTGCCAGCCTTGGGGCCACACCACAGCCAAGCCGTTGTGTGGCGATCCCGCGTCGCGCACGGCTCCGTTCGCTTCTGCTATTTCGGCACTGGTGGCCGCGTCGAGTTGCTGGAAATGGACATCATGCGCGAGGCCGGGGCCATTGGCCTCGTCTGCCAGCAGCGCACGGTAGGCCTCGGAAACCAAGGGGGCGTCGCCGGAAAGCAGCACCCGCGGTTCGAGCACTTCGAGTCGGAATTTGCTGTGTGGATGCGCCTTGGTGTCGCCGGGCAGGCTACCGCCAACCCGGGGTTCGGGCGGCTCACCTTGCAAGCGATTCCGCAACCAGCGCAACAACTGATACCCCTGTCTACCGCAAAGCGCAGCACGCAAAAACTGGGTTTTGCGCAACTTGTTGGCAATTTCGCGGGTTGATACAAATGCTAACCGATCTAGCGGCAAGTTGTCTGCAGGGTTTGTCTGTGGTCGACGTGCAGAGCGCGGCGCGTCATTCGGGAACCACCGCATCCGGCATGGGCCGAGGGTTTTCCCGCACACGTATTGAAGGGCCAGAGGGACTCGCGCTGACGCCGTAACTTGTCTGTTTGCGACAGACCGAAGCGCGCTCCAGGGTCATGTCGGCGAGCCCCGGACGGGCCTCGGACTGCCAAACGCGGAGCAGCGATACCGCCACAGCGGCGGTCGGCACTCCGGCACGTCAGCCCTTTTTCGCCCGCCCCGTACGCGCGGTTTTCGGTTTGGGCGCGACGGGCTTGCACGCCTGGTTGGCATGATCCAGCCACAACAGGGAGTCCACATGCGAAAGAAACCGCCGCAGGTAATCGGGTGACAGGGTGCGCATCATCGCCAATGATTGCAGGATCAGGGCATGGGAATTGAGCGGGCCGGCGTTTTCCGGACCGCGCCCGACCGCCTGGTCGACCTGGTCTTCGCTGGCGATGCGGCTCCACGTTTCCCTGAAGCGGCGCACGCTCTTCATCTCCGGGCGGGCCTGCGGCGCGTCTCCCGGGTGGCCGCCGGCGCCAGTGGCGTGCCCGAGGTACTCGTTCAACCGCACCAAATGGGTGCAGTGTGTGTCGGACGCAGCCTGCGCCGCGAGGCGCCGCGCGGCCCGGTAGTCGCCCGCGGCGAACAAGCGGCGCAGTTCGCGCGCCAGGCCGGGATGCCGGGCGGCAAGGTTCGCCAGCTCGTCGCGTGTCGCCTGCTGCGCTTGTCGAAAACGCTGCTCGAACCGCTCCAGCGCGCTGTCCAGCTTGCCCGCCAGGAAGGCACGCACCGGTTCCGGCTCGGTGGCCGCGCGCCCCGCCAGCAGATCGAGGTAGCGCAACCGCCCCGGATCGACGTGCGCGGCACCGTCGGCGCGTAGCGCCTCGAGCCTTGCCAGCGGCGATGCGTCGCACTCCCGCTGTGGTTGCTGCACCCCGTGGGCACCCGACTCACTCATGGACGGCGGATTTCACGCGGGAAGACTTCGGCACCGGCGCCATTTCCACCCGACGGTTCAGGGCGCGGCCCTTTTCGTCCGCATTGGATGCCACCGGCTGTTCGGCGCCGAAGGCCGCGCCAAACACGCGCGACGAGGGCATGCCCTCCTCGATCAGGGCGCGGGTCACGGTCAGGGCGCGTTGCGCAGACAGGTCCAGGTTGTCGGCAAAACGCTGGTTGCCCTCCTGGATCGGCTTGTCATCGGTGAATCCGCTGACCATCAGCATCTCATCGCGTTCGCCCAGGTACACCGTCAACGGGGGCACGAGGCTCTTGAGCAACAACCGTCCATCCGGACGCAACTGCTCCGAGTTCAGCGGGAACAACACGCTGCCGCTGATGCCGATGCGGCCATTGTTGAGCGTGACACGGCCGTTGGCCAAGGGAATGGCCAGCGCCTTTTCCAGCGCCATGCGGCGCTGCTCCTCCATCCGGCGTTTGGCAATCTCGGATTCCAGGCTGGCCATCAGGTCCATCTGGACCACCAGCACCCCGACCAGGATCAGCACAAACGCCCCCAGCAGGCCCGCCATCAGGTCGCCGAACACAGCCCAGACCGGCGCCGTCTGTTCGAGGCCGTCGTCGCTGTCGTCCAGGCTGTGCATCAAACCACCCCCGCGGGCAGCGCGGCCTTGCGGCTGTCGAGCCGGCGCAGATCCTCGACTAGCCCCTGCTGCGACGTGATGCTGAGGTCGATCACCTCACGCGCCTGAGCCACGTAATAGGCGAGTTGCTCGTCGCTGCGGGCCATGGACTGCTGGATCGAGCCTTCGATGCGTTGCAGGCATTCCAGCAGTTTGTCGTTGGCTGCGGTGAATACCTCGACGCCGTGGCCAAACGATGCACCCAGGCTCGACAGCTCGACCGCGCTGCCGCTCAGGTGCGCCGCCACGTCCCGGGCCTTGCCGGACTGCTCGCCCATGGCCTGCGAAAAATGCGCACCGGCGGTTTCCAGAACGGTCGCCGCGGAAGCCACAAGCGATTCGATGGCGACGCGCTGCTCCCCGGTTGCCTGGTTGAGGGTATGCACCAGCGCAACCAGCTTGTCCACCAGTCCCGTGCGCTCATCGAGTGCCCGGTTGTCGCGCTCCGTGAGGCGGCTCATCTCCTGGCGCAGCTGCGCAATCACCTCGGACGCTGCCTGCGGTACTTCGGACGCGGTCTGCAGCAGCCGGGTCAGGGGCGCCTCCAGCGCTGCGCCCAGTGTGGCCAGGTGGCTGGCCAGCGCCGTCTGCAATTCCCCAAGCCGTTCCACGGCGGCCTGGCCGCGTGCGTCCTCCTGCGTCCGCAGTGCGCCCAGTTCGGTGCGCCACAGCGTCGCCAACTGGTCCATGCGATCGCCCTGCTGCTGCGTCCAGGTCGATTCGGACTCCATGCGCGACCGGATCAGGACTTCGGAACCACGCATCAGCTGGGCAATGCCGTCCATCGTCCGGCTTGCCTGCTGGCTCGCGCGCCCGGTGATGTCGATCGCCGTCTTCTCCAGCGTCTGGCACACGGCCTGCTGCTGCGCCAGCGTCTGGGCACCCACGCGCTGCCATTCATCGCGCAAGGTCGCGGCCATGTCCTCCAGGCTGCGCGTCCACGTCGCCTGCTGCTGCTGGTCCGCAAGCGCCTGCTCCGTCCGCGCTGCCGCCATCGCCAGTCCGACGCTCGCGAGCAGGGCGCCGGAGCGCTGCTCGAACGTCTGGGTGAATGCGGCCAAGGCCTGGTCCAGCCCGCTGAACAAGCGGTCGTTGCCATGCGCCTGCTTTTCGAGGGCCGCCATCCAGGTCTCGGCCACGGTGCTCGCGGTGGCGCTGAACTGGGTCGACAAGCCTGTCAATTGCATCTGCGCCGCCGCGCTGACACGCTCGTGCATGCGCCTGGACTCCTGCGCGATCTCCGCCATCGCCGCCGCGACCACAGGGGTCAGGCTCTCGCCGGCGGCCCGCGCGCTGGCGCGCAGGCTGTCGCTCAGCGATTTCTCGACCGACCCGGCCAGACCGGTATAGGCGGCAGTCGTGTCGCGATGGAACTGCGCCTGGCGCCCCAGCAAGTCTTCGTTGAGCTGCTGGCTGCGACGCTCCAATCCGTCCATCATCGCCTGCAGCCTGTCCACCAGGGCCGGGAACACCTGCGCCTGCACCTGCAGCGACCTGAACGCCTCCTGGCGCTGGTGGCCGAGCGACAAGGGCCGGAAAACAGTGGCCATGCGGTGGTCGAGCAGGCGCACCACTTCGGCCCGCTCACGGCGGCTGATCGCCGACATCAGACCCAGCATGGCCGATGCGGCCACGCCGGCCACCGACGTGCCGAATGCCAGCCCCAGGCCCCTGATCGGTGCTGCCAGCGCCGAACGGATGGCAAGCAGATCGGTCGAGCCTTCCAGCGCAAACACCGCCCCCTTGAAAGTCACCACCATTCCCAGGAAGGTGCCCAGCATCCCCAGCATCACCAGCAACCCGACCAGGTAGGGCGTGAGCGCCGGCCCTGGCAGGGCAACCCGCTCGCCTTCGATGCGCAGGCGCACGGCATGGCGCAGGGACGGATGCACCCCGCCGAGCCAGTCGCCGATGGCCGGCGGCGGGTCGGAAACCACGGCGAGCGCCGCCTCCAGGGAAGCCGTTGCGGCACGAAACCGCCCGATTTCCCAGGCGCCGAGCAGATAGACCCCGGCAATGACAAGCGTCATGGCCAGGGCGATCCAGCTGGAGCCGACAAAACCCGCACCCACCCAGGCGATGGCGGTGAACCCGAGAGCGAAGGCGGCTGCCAATACAAGTCTGATCATGGAAACTTCTTGAACACGTTGTTGAATGCGTCGACCAGGCCCGCCACCGGCTGCATGCGCTCGTCGAGCTCGGCAAGCAGCAGGTCCTGCAGCTCGCGGCCGAAGACCACCAGCCATTCGTCCTGCGGGATCCACAAGTCCCGGGCGGTCTGCGGCTGCGCCCCGCCATCCCCCTGCGGCCGCTGCCTGCGCAACTGCTCGAAGCGCCTTTCGAGCAACACCGGCACGGTCGACCACAGCTGTTGCGCCCGCCCGGCAAGCATCTGGTCCATCGCCGCGTCGAGTGCGGCCAGCTGCGCCAGTGCCGGGGTAGCCCGCGACAAGGCCGCCCTGACGTGGGCACGCAGGGCGGCGACGCGCAGCTCCATGTGGTGCTGCAGATCGGCATACCGCTTGCGATAGGGTGCGAAAGCGACGCCGGTTGCGGTGCCGGCGTCCGGCTGCGTCGCCGCGTTCCTGCCATGGCGTCGATTGGCAACCGGTACGCCGCTCGACTGGATGGCCTGCACCAGCGCGGCCCGCACCCGTTGCAGTTCGTCGTCAACCGGCGGGCACACGGCCTTGCGCGCAGGCACGGCCGGCGCCACGTGCATCGACCTGATCGTATGGTGCGTCGCATGGAGCGTCACCGCCTCGCGCACACCCAACCACGGGCCAAGCCGCTGTGCAATGTCCTGGCCGGTCCCATCCGCATCCACGGGACACCAGCCCGCCAGCAGGCGAACCAGTCGTGAACTGCCAAAATTCCTGCGCAACTGCATTCCTTCGCCCCACGGGAGGCAACACGAGCTTGAAAATGGGTGGGGCCAGTGCTCTGGCGTTTGCCGCGGGACGGACAGTGTCCGAGCCGCCAGCAGGTCAACCCTGGTGCCCGGCCAGCGATGGCCGCGCGTCAGTCCGCAACGGCATGCCCTGTCAACGACAGGAATGCCTGAAACGAGCGTGCATTATCCCCGATGCACCGTACCGCCGGCCGGGGAGCTGCCGGCCCTGGCCAGCAGTGGTGTTGCTGGCGGCGGTGCAAACGCCCTTCGCTCTCAGAACGAGCGCGGCAGGCCGAGCAGGTGCTCACCGACAAACGACAGGATCATGTTGGTGGAAATCGGCGCCACCTGGTACAGGCGCGTCTCGCGGAACTTGCGCTCCACGTCGTAGTCGCAGGCAAAACCGAACCCGCCATGGGTCTGCAGACAGGCGTTGCCCGCCTCCCAGCTCGCCTTGGCTGCCAGGTACTTTGCCATGTTGGCCTCGGCGCCGGCATTTTGCCGCGCGTCGATCTTCTCGCAGGCCCTCCAGCGCATGAGGCTCGCGGCCTCCAGCTCGATGAACGCCTCGGCCAGCGGGAACTGGATGCCCTGGTTCTGTCCGATGGGGCGCCCGAACACCTGGCGCTGGTTGGCGTATTGGGTGGCCCGGTCGAGGAACCAGTAACCGTCACCGATGCACTCGGCAGCGATCAGCGTGCGCTCCGCGTTCAGGCCCTCGAAGATCACCCGCAGGCCCTTGCCCTCTTCGCCGAGCAGCGCGTCCTCGGGGATCTCCAGGTTGTCGAAGAACAACTCGTTGGTCTCGTGGTTGACCATGTTCGGTATCGAGCGCACGGTGAGCCCGTTTCCGAACGCCTGGGCCAGGTCGATGATGAAGCAGCTCAGGCCGTCGCTCTTCTTCTGGCACTCGGCCAGCGGCGTGGTGCGCGCCAGCAGGATCAGCAGGTCGCTGTGCTGCACGCGCGAGATCCAGACCTTCTGGCCGTTGATGACCCAGCGGCCGTCCTTTCTGACAGCAGTGGTCGTGAGCCTGGTGGTGTCGCTGCCGGTGGTCGGTTCGGTCACGCCCATCGACTGCACACGCAGTTCGCCGGCTGCAATGCGGGGCAGGTAGAACTCCTTTTGCGCCTTCGAGCCGCTGAAGACGATGGCGTTCATCACATACATCTGTCCGTGGCAGGCGCCGGAGTTGCCGCCCGAGCGGTTGATCTCTTCCATGATCACCGAGGCCTCGGCCATGGACAGTCCCGGGCCGCCGAACTCCTGCGGGACCAGCGCCGCCAGCCAGCCGGCCCTGGTCAGCGCGTTGACGAAGTCCTCGGGATAGCCGCGCGCCTGGTCGATTCTGCGGAAGTACTCGTCCGGGTACTGCGCGCACAACGATCGCACTGCGTCCCGAATCTCCTGGTGTGTGCTGGCGCCTTCTGTCTTCATCGGGTCTTCCCTGCGGCTTCAAGTACCCGCAATTGTCGCAGTCCGGCAGCTCGCTGGCGGCACAAACGGCAGTGTATTGCCAGCCGACGCCGTCGTGCCAACTGCAGTACCCAGGCCAACGGCGATTGCCGCGCCTTGCACATCGCACATGCCGTGGGGTCACACGACGTCAGCCGGACAGCCACCAATCATGCTGGCCTGTCTGCCCTGGCAACCCGTCGACACCTGACTGGGCGGCCCCGATCAAGCCCGCAGCGTGGGCGGCCATCTGCGCGCCAGTGGGCGACGTCGGCCGCACAGGCCCGGCTCACCGCAGGGTGCGTCCTGCGGGCCGGATGCGCGATGGGGGGCGCCTGGCGCAATCGTCCGCCGCGCTACCTCAAGGAATGCCGACGACAAACGGCACATCGAATGTCTTGCCGGCGGCGCGGACCTGCACGCGACCGAGCAGCGTCGAGCCGGACGGGAATGCATTGGCGGCTGGTGCCTGCACGGTCCAACGCAGGCGGTAGGTCGGAAGACTCAGGCTCAGCAGCCGGCCCAGGCTTCCATACAAAGGCAGGAGTTGCTCGGCCGTGTCGGCATACAGGAAGGCGCCTCCGGTCTGGTTGGCGAGCTCACCGAGCGCGGCCACGTCCACGCCACTGCTCAGACCGATCGTGAACAACCTGACATGGTCTGCATTGGCCTGTTGGATTGTCTGCGCGCGGGTGGCGCGACAGTTTTCCAGGCTGGTGCAGCTGGTGTCTGCACCGTCGGTGAAGACAACCATCGCCTTGGACAATCCCGCGGCCAGTGTGGCGTCGCCGACAAGCCGCTGGCGCAGCCCGTCGATGGAGGTGTACAAGGGCGTATTGCCACCGACCAGCGGCGCGAGCGAATCGAGCGTACTGAAATAGGATGGCGCGGAGACCTTGTCCTTGAAGGGGCCGTAGACAGCCAGTGGCGGCGTCGGAATCCGGGCGTCCGGGCCGCCGGCAAACGCAGCGAGCAAGACCCGGTCGTCGGTGCCCAGTGTGCCCATGAACGACTTGGCAGAAAACAGCCGTGCGCCCGACGGGTCGGATTGGAGGATGCTGCCGCTCTGGTCTAGCAGCAGGGCCGCGGCATAGGGTGTCGCCAAACCACCGGCAACTGACTCGATGGCCGCCGGTGTTGCCACAGACGGGGCATAGGCCACATCCACGGCAGCGCTGGCGCCGCGTACGCAATCGACCTTGTTGTTCGCGCTGTCCGGTGTGCACGGGCGCAAGGTGAAGTCCGTCGGTCTCAGGTTGTCGATCGGCCTGGAATCGCCATCGACGACAACGATTTCAATCTCGAACGTCATTTCCTGGGCATTGCCGCTGACCGACGGCAGGAACGCGCCGCGTGAGGTCAGGGAACCGCCTGCGGCAGAAGTCGTACGCACCAGCGTAATCAGGACCTCGTTGTTCTGATGCGGCCTGAGCGGCACGACGGCGGATTGGTCTGCGAAATCCGGGCCCGATACCGTGACGGTGGTGCCACTTGCGGCGCCATCGACAATCAACACCGCAACCCCTTGCGCATCAGTGCGCAAGGTGCTCAATGGCCCTTTCACCGATGCACCTGCCACTGCCGTTCCGAACGTGTCGTTTACCGCTACCTTGAGCATGCCAGCGGAAAGGATCGTGCCTCCGGCTGCGCCACTGCCACTACCTGCCCCGCCACCACCACCGCACGCGGCAAGCCCGATTGCGACTGCCAACGCCGCGGGCAGCGCCCACCACGGGCGCGTTCGTTGCCTGCTGCCTGCGCCTGAAGCTGTTGCCATGGCGCGTACTGCCACCTGTCCGTTGACCATTGGTATTTCCCTGGATGAATGCGTTGGAATGCGTGTCGATCGACCGAATGCCACGCGGTGGAGGCAGTCGCACGACCCGCATCCATTCTGTTGGTCTGCACCAACAATGGACATCGTCGGCAACGCCGACCGGCGGTAGGAAGGCGCCTACCGCATGGCACAGGCACCGCAGTGTTTCCCAGGGCAGGCAGAACTGCGCCAAGCGCTGCGCCAAGCGCTGCGCCAGAGCCATCGGTGATCCGGAGAAGCGGCGGCACCGGGTCTGCGCGCCACGTAAGCCTGGTGTACCGGCGCCGAGTCGGCGGAATGGCCAGGCTGTCCGTCGACTCGATAATGCGGGACTGGCCCGAGCGGAGAGCCCTTCGACGTCGCAACATCGATCTGGCGGCGTAGCCCAGTCCGAGCTTTACCTTTCTGCCCCACATGCGCGAAATCCCACCACAACCTGCCGCCCCCTCATCCGTGGACCTCGCCGCCCACACCCCCATGATGCAGCAATACCTCGGCCTGAAAGCCGACTACCCCGACACGCTGCTGCTATACCGCATGGGCGACTTCTACGAGATGTTTTTCGCCGACGCCGAGAAGGCGGCCCGGCTGCTCAACATCACGCTCACCCAGCGCGGACAGTCGGCCGGGCAGCCGGTGGTCATGGCCGGCGTCCCGTTTCACTCGGTCGAGACCTACCTGGCGCGCCTGATCAAGCTCGGCGAGTCGGTGGCCATCTGCGAGCAGGTCGGCGAGGTCAGTGGCAAGGGCCCGGTGGAACGCAAGGTGGTGCGGGTCATCACGCCCGGCACGCTGACCGATGCCGAGCTGATGTCCGACCGGGTCGAGTCGATCCTGCTGGCGGTGCACCAGGGGCCGCGCAACCAGTGTGGCCTGGCCTGGTTCAGCGTGACCCAGGGCGACGTGCAACTGGCCCAATGCGCAGCCGAGGAGGTCGGAGACTGGCTGGTGCGCACCAGCCCGAGCGAATTGCTGTACTCCGCCAGCGTGACCCCGGCCTTCGAAGCCCGCCTCAAGACCTGGAGCGCAGCACAGGCGTCGACGATGACGGTGCGCCCGCAATGGCAGTTCGACGCGGCGCTGGGCCAGCGCAAGCTGCTGGACCTGCTGCGCGTGGCCAGTCTGTCGGCCTGGGCGGCCCAGGACCTGCCCCAGGCCCACGCCGCCGCCGCAGCCCTGCTGGCCTATGCCGAACACACCCAGGGGCAGCCACTGTCGCATGTGCAGGGCATTGGTGTGCACAGCGACGACGAACTGGTGCTGCTGCCGCAGACCACGCGGCGCAATCTGGAGCTGACGCAGACCCTGCGCGGTGACCCGGCGCCCACCCTGTTCTCGCAGCTCGACAGTTGCATGACCGGCATGGGCAGCCGCCTGCTGCGGCACTGGTTGCTCGAGCCTCGGCGCGACCGCTCGGCCGCGCGTGAGCGCCTGCAGGCGATCGCGGCGCTGCGCGACGGCCCCTGGCACAGCCTGCGAGAACAGATCAAGGGCAGCACCGACATCGAACGCATCACCGCGCGCATCGCACTGCGCCAGGTCCGGCCGCGCGAGCTGGTCGCATTGCGCGCCACCCTGGGCAAGACGCAGCAGCTGGAAGCACCGCTGGGCCGCCTGGGCGGGTGGTTGGCCCGGTTGGCGCAGGATCTGCTGCCGCCACCCGGATGCGCTGCCCTGGTGGCGCGGGCGATCAAGGACGATCCTGCGGCCCTGGTGCGCGATGGCGGTGTCATCGCCACCGGCTTCGACTCCGAACTCGACGAACTGCGCGCCATCCAGGACAACTGCGACGGCTTCCTGCTCGACCTGGAGCAGCGCGAGCGCGCACGCACCGGCATCACCAACCTGCGGGTCCAGTTCAACAAGGTGCACGGCTTTTATATAGAGGTCACCCAGGGCCAGGCAGACAAGGTGCCGACCGACTACCGGCGCCGCCAGACGCTGAAGAACGCGGAGCGTTTCATCACACCCGAGCTCAAGGCCTTCGAGGACAAGGCGCTCAGCGCGCAGGACCGCGCGCTGGCGCGCGAGAAGCTCCTCTACGAACGCCTGGTGGACGAACTGCAGCCCCAGGTACCCGGCCTGACCCGGGCGGCGCGCGCACTGGCCTCGCTCGACGCCCAGTGCGCGCTGGCGGAGCGCTCGCTGACTCTGGGCTGGTGTGCGCCCCAGTTCGTGGCCGAGCCGTGCATCGAGATCCGCGCCGGACGCCATCCGGTGGTGGAGTCGCGCCTGGCCGAGACCAGCAGCGGCAGCTTCATCGCCAACCACACCAGCCTGCACGGTCGCCAGCGCATGCAGATCATCACCGGCCCCAACATGGGCGGCAAGTCCACCTACATGCGCCAGGTGGCGATCATCGTGCTGCTGGCAGCCATGGGCAGCTACGTGCCGGCGGAAAGCTGCCGCCTGGGGCCGATCGACGCGATCCACACCCGCATCGGCGCCGCCGACGACCTGGCCAACGCGCAGTCGACCTTCATGATGGAGATGACCGAGGCGGCGCAGATCCTGCACACGGCCACGCCGCACTCTCTGGTGCTGATGGATGAGATCGGCCGCGGAACCTCGACCTTCGACGGCCTGGCACTGGCGTCGGCCATCGCCACGCAATTGCACAACAAGGCGCAGGCCTTCACGCTGTTTGCCACGCACTATTTCGAACTGACCGAGTTCCCCGCCACACACCATGGCGCGGTGAACGTGCATGTGAGCGCCGCCGAGTCGGGCCGCGACATCGTGTTCCTGCACGAGGTGCAAAGCGGGCCGGCCAGCCGCAGCTACGGCATCCAGGTGGCCCGCCTGGCCGGCATGCCGGCGGCGGTGCTCAACCATGCGCAACATGCGCTCGATGCCCTGGAAACCAGCGCCAACGCAAGCCGGGCGCAGGTGGACCTGTTCGCCCCGCCGCCCGAGGCGCGCCAGGCCGCACCGAGCGCGGTGGAATCGGCGCTGGCGGCGATCAACCCGGATGCCCTAAGCCCGCGCGAGGCCCTGGATGTGTTGTACCAGTTGAAGAAGGCGGCTGGCCCAGGTTGACTCCGTTGCCACAGCATATGCAGATGACGGAAACAGTCGCAAGTTGTTCGCAGCTTTCGCGGTCTGTACGGCGGCCTTGACATGGTCGTTGGCGACGATCTGGCCGCTGTTTGCGAACCGTTGACAGGCGACCGCGCATTTGCGGGCACTACGCCGCCCGTGCCGGCCGCATCCGCCCGATCAGAAACTGGCCACCCACCGCCAGCAGCAACAACAGCACCATGCCAATGCCCCAGAAAACCCACAGCAGCGGAGCCACCCACTCCAGCACCGGCCCGATCCAGGGTGTCACCCAGGCCAGGACCTCCTGCGACCAGGTGGCCAAGGCCACCAGTGCCTCGCGCCAGGTGGGGTCGAGCCAGGCCTCCACCCAGGGCGGTAGCGTCAGCCCCGACAGATCTTTCACGCTGCCCGCCGCCTGATCGGCAGAGCGCGCAAGCCATCCCGACGCCGATGCCAGCACGGCGATGCCGGCGCTCCACAGCACGGCAAGCAGCGCCACGATTCCCCAGACCAACGGTTTCATGACGATGTCCTCAATTTCACACGCAGCCGATTGCTGCGGGCTGATTTTTGCCGCGCCCGGTCCTGAACGCAGCGAGGGTGCAGCGATGGCCGCAAAGCCTGTCCGGGTTCGACGCGGGCGACCGCCGTGCCGAGCGCTCGCTGCGGCACCTTAAACTTGGCGCTTTGCCCAAGCGATTCCCATGACCTACTGCGTCGCCATAAAACTCAATGCCGGGCTGGTGTTCCTGTCCGACTCCCGCACCAATGCCGGGCTGGACCAGATCAGCACCTTCCGCAAGATGATCGTCTACGAACGCACCGACGACCGCTTCATGGTGCTGCTGTCGGCGGGCAACCTGAGCATTTCGCAGTCGGTGCGCGAGATCCTGCAGATCGAACAGCTCAAGGAATCCCCCGAAAGCGAGCCGATCACGATCTGGAACGCCAAGAGCATGTTCGACGCTGCGCGGGTGCTGGGCTCGGCGATTCGCCATGTGCATGCGCGCGATGCCGAATCGCTGCAGCAGTCCGGGGTGGACTTCAACGTGTCGCTGATCTTCGGCGGCCAGATCAAGGGCGAGGCGATGCGCCTGTTCCAGGTGTATTCGGCCGGCAACTTCATCGAGGCCACGCCCGAAACACCCTATTTCCAGGTGGGCGAATCCAAATACGGCAAGCCGGTGCTGGACCGCGTCATCACGCCCGATACGCCGCTGGACGAAGCCGCGAAGTGCGCGCTGGTGTCCATGGACTCGACGCTCAAGTCCAACCTGTCTGTCGGCCTGCCGCTGGACCTGGTGGTGTACGAGGCCAACAGTTTCCACACCGACAAGGTGGTGTGCATCGACGAGAACAACCCCTACTTCAAGATGATGCACAACAACTGGGGCAAGAAGCTGCGCGAGGTGTTCGACAGCATCGAGGACCCGATGTGGAAGGGCGAACAGACCGACGTGCCGCTGATGGTCGACGGCCAGCGCAACAAGCCGCTGCGCAAGATCACGACACCCCAGGAAAAGCTGATCTGACGATGGCGCTGATCGTCTTCTCGCACGCCAACAGCTTCCCCGCAAGCACCTACCGCGTCCTGTTCAGGCTGTTGCGCGCGCGCGGCTTCAAGGTGCGCGCGGTCGAGAAATTCGGCCATGCGCCGCACTACGCGCCTACCGACAACTGGCCCCACCTGGTGCAGCAACTGGTGGATTTTGCCGAGGTCGAAACCCGCAAGGCGGGCGAGCCCGCGTTTCTGGTGGGGCACTCGCTGGGGGGGTTCCTGAGCGTCATGGCTGCAGCCCTGCACCCGGAACTGGCGCGCGGCGTGTTGCTGATCGACTCGCCACTGCTCGGCGGCTGGCGCGCCACCACACTGGGCATGATCAAGACCACCCAGATGGTCGGTTCCGTGTCACCGGGTGCGGTGAGCCGGCGCCGGCGCAACAGCTGGCCGAGTGCGGCTGCCGCGCTGGAGTACTTCCAGCACAAGAAGGCCTTCGCACGCTGGGACCCGCGGGTACTGCAGGACTACATCGACCATGGCACCCACGACGACGACAGCGGCCAGCGCGTGCTGAGTTTCGACCGCGATATCGAGACCGCCATCTACAACACCTTGCCCGACAACCTCGACCGGCTGTTGCGGCGCCACCCGCTCAGGTGCCCGGTGGCTTTCATCGGTGGCCTGTACTCACGCGAGATGAAACAGGTCGGCATGACCATTACCGCGCAGCTCACCCGGGGCCGTATCGCGATGGTCGACGGCAGCCACCTGTTTCCGATGGAAAAACCGCTGGCCACGGCCGCCGCCATCGAGGCTGCGCTGCTGAACCTGCAGGGCGCCCGGTAGGCACCAGACTGGCCCGCGCGGCAGAACGACGCTCAGCCGATCAGGCGGCCCAGGTCACCTTGCCGCTCCAGGCGGTGGCCAGCACCACGATGCCGAACGCGATGCGGTACCACGCAAAACCGTTGAAGGTGTGGGTGGCGATGTAGCGCAGCAACCAGCGGATGCACAACCACGCGCTGACAAACGAAAACAGCAGCCCGACAGCAAACATCGGCAGGTCGGTCACCGAGAACAAGGCGCGCTCCTTGTACAGGCTGTAGACGCCGGCACCGATCAGTGTCGGGATGGCCAGGTAAAAGGAGAAATCTGTCGCCGCCTTGCGCGACAGGCCCAGCAGCATGCCACCGATGATGGTGGCGCCGCTGCGGCTGGTGCCCGGGATCATGGCCAGGCATTGCACCAGGCCCACCTTGAGTGCGTCGAGGCCGGACATGTCGTCCACATCGCGGATGCGTGGCGCAGTCGCCGCCCGGGCATGCCGCTTCTCGGCCCACAGGATGATGAATCCGCCCACGATAAACGCGCTGGCCACCACCACCGGCGTGAACAGATGCGCCTTGATGGCCTTGCCGAACAGCAAGCCCAGCACCACCGCCGGCAGGAACGCCACCAGCACGTTGGCCGCGAAGCGCTGCGCCCGGCGCTGCGTGGGCAGGGAGGTGATGGTGTCGCGGATTCTCTGCCAGTAGACGATGATCACCGCCAGGATGGCACCGGTCTGGATCGCGATGTCGAATACCTTGCCCTTGGCGTCGTCCATGCCGAGCAGCGCGCCAGCCAGGATCAGGTGCCCGGTGGAAGAAATCGGCAGGAACTCGGTCAGACCCTCGACGATGCCCATGATCGCCGCCTTGACCAGCAAAACTGTATCCACTCGCACTCCTTGGAAGAGCCGCGATTATCACCGCCTGGCCAGGGCCATCATTCGTAACGCAGGGCCTGGATCGGCAGCAGTTTCGACGCCCGCCGCGCCGGATAGAAACCGAACAACACACCCACACAACCCGAGAAGCCGGCCGCCAGCAGCACGCTGGACACCGTCATGCTGACCTGCCAACCGGCAAAACTGCCCACCGCCCAGGTGGCCGCGGCGCCCAGCACCACACCGATGGCGCCGCCGATCAGGCTCAGTGTCACCGCCTCGATCAGGAACTGGGTCAGGATGTCGCGCCCGCGCGCGCCCACGGCCATGCGCAGGCCGATTTCGCGGGTGCGTTCGGTCACGCTCACCAGCATGATGTTCATGATGCCGATGCCGCCGATGATCAGGCTGATGCCGGCGACCGCCGACAGCAGCAGGGTCATCACCCTGCTGTTGGCCTCCTGCGCCTGCAGGATCTCGGTGAGGTTGCGGATCGAGAACGGATCGTCTGCGTTGGGCTGCACCTTGAAGCGCTGGCGCAGCAGGTCCTTGATGTTGTCCTCGGCGGCCTTCATGCTCTGGCCATCCTTGACCTTGACGCTGATCGACCCGATGCGCTTGCTCTTGCCGCCAAAACCACCCTGCACCCGGTTGCGGAACGTGCTGATCGGCAGCATCAGCACGTCGTCCTGGTCCTGCCCAAGCGAGTTCTGGCCCTTCTTGGACAACACACCGATGATGGTGACCGGCACCTTCTTCACCCGGATGACCTGGTCCAGCGGGTCGGCGTCGCCGAAAAGCTCGCGCGCCGTCGTCAGGCCGATGATCGCCACCTTGGCCGAGCCCGCAATTTCCGCAGCCTCGAACAAGCGGCCCGACTCCAGCGGCCATTCCCGCGCCTCGAGGTAGTCGTTGGTGCTGCCAAACACGCTGGTGCTCCAGTTGGCGTTGCCCGACACGACCTGCGCGCCGATGCGCAAGCCCGGCGCCGCCACCTGCACCTCGGGCACATCGAGCGCGATCGCCAGTGCGTCTTCCTCCGTCAGCGCCTGCCCTGTCTGCGCACCCAGGCGCGCGCCGCCCGTCGTGATGGAGCCCGGCAGCACCAGCATGATGTTCGAGCCAAGGCCCTTCATCTGCTCCTGCACCCTGTCTGTCGCACCCTGCCCTACCGCGATCATCGTGATCACCGCCGCCACACCGATGATGATGCCCAGCATCGTCAGAATGCTGCGCAGGGTATTGGCGGCCAGCGCCCGCAGGGCGCTGCGCAAGGCGGCCAGCGTGTTCATGGAGCGCTCGCCTCCACCGCCCGGGCTGCCGCGGGTGGGCGCTGCCGCCACTGTTCGCGCGTCACCTTCTCCACATCCTGTACCACCAGGCCATCCTTGAAGACGATCCTGCGCCGCGCCCAGGCGGCGATGTCGCTCTCGTGCGTGACCAGCACCACCGTCATGCCCTGGCGGTTGAGTTCGATCAGCAGCCGCATGATGTCCTCGCTGGTCTGGGAGTCGAGTGCGCCGGTGGGCTCATCGGCCAGGATCAGCTGCGGCTGGTTGACCAGGGCGCGCGCAATCGCCACCCGCTGCTGCTGCCCGCCGGACAGCTCGGAAGGCGTGTGGGAGAAGCGCTCGCCCAGGCCCACCAGACGCAGGGCGGCCATCGCACGTTCGTGCCGCCCGGCGGCGTTGATGCCGGCATACACCATCGGCAATTCGACGTTTTCCAGCGCACTCGTGCGCGGAAGCAGGTTGAACTGCTGGAACACGAAACCGATGCGCCGGTTGCGGATCGACGCGAGCTGGTCGGGTTGCATGCCCTGCACGGCTTCGCCGGCCAGCGCGTAGTCGCCGTGCGAGGGGAGATCCAGGCACCCCAGGATGTTCATCAGTGTCGACTTGCCCGATCCGGAGGCCCCCATGATCGCGACGAAATCGCCTTCGTGGATGTCCAGCGACACGCCGCGCAGCGCATGCACCGTCTGGTCGCCCATGACGTAGCTCTTGGCGATATTTCGCGCCTGGATCAGGGCGGTCGGGTTGTCGGCCATGGGCGTCCTAGAACTGCAGGCGGGGGCCAGACGGCGGTCGGCCGGATGCACCGGCGCCACCACTGCCCGCCGGAGACTGCACCCCGATGACCACGGATGCGCCCTCCTTCAACTCGGCCGCGTTAGGCACGCCCGGTGCGACGAGCAGTTCGGTGCTGGTGCCATCGGTGATGCCCAGACGCACGTTGAAGGCCTTCGGCTTGCCGTCCTCGCCCAGCAGGTAGATGCGCCCGCGGGTGTTGGTACGGGTCGACGCTTCGCTCAGCAGGCTGGCGTACCTGGTCTTCTGCTCGGCTGTCAGCACGTCGCCGATGCGTGCACGCAGGTCGGCCATGATGCGTTCACGCGCCTTGGGCCGCTCCTCCTGGGCGAGGTCGCGCAGCGTCATGAATCTGGGCCGGGCATCGGCCATCAATCCATCGACCTTGGCCGCCTGCTCGGCGCTGAGTTGCAGGTCCGCCACGAGGCGGTTGCGGAACTCGACCAGGGGGCCACCGCCCGCCGCGGCTGCTGCAGGTGCTCCCGCTGCCGCGGCCTCGCCAGTGCCCGGCCGGGCGGCCACGCCGGCCCCCACCTGCGGACTGGCCACGGCCGCGGAAACACCACCCTGGGGCCCGGGCCGCGCCGCAGCTCCTGCGCCGGTGGCAGCCGTGCTGGCCGCACCCGCACCGGCGCCGGCGACTGCGCCGGCCGACGGCGCAGCGCCCGCGCTGCCCTGCCGCGCCTGCGACTGGGCCTGCATCAGCTCGTACGCGGCCCGCTGGTCCGGACTGAGCATGGCGTTGATCCGCTGCTGCATCTCGCCGACCAGCTTGGCGCGCGCGGGGCCGCGCTCGGTTTCGGCAAGGTCACGCATGGCCATGAAGCGCGGCCGCATGTCGGCACTGATCGCGTCGAGCTTGGCCTGCTGGTCCTGGTCCAGCTTCAGGCCGCTGACCAGGCGCTCGCGCTGGGCCGCCAGGCCGCCGCCCGCACCACCCGCCGGCTGCGCCGTTGCCGACGGCAGCCAGGACCATCCCGCCGCGTCCCCGGTGGCCGTTCCCGATGCACCGGATGCCGGCGCCGCAGCGCCCGATGCGGCACCCGCCGCAGGCTCCACGCCCGCAATGCGCACACGCAGCGCCGCGTTGGGCACCTTCAGCACGCTGTCGCGCGAGTCGGTGACCACGCGCACGTTGGCGGTCATGCCCGGCAGCAGGCGCCCGCTGGCATTGGAGAAACCCACCACCGCCACATACGTCACCACATTGGCGATGGTCTGCGCCGCCTTGCGCACCTGGCGCACCGAGCCCTCGAAGGTCTGGCCCGGAAACGCGTCGACCGTGAAGGTGGCACGCTGCCCTGTACGGATGCGGCCAACATCGCTTTCGTCCACACTCGCATCGACCTGCATGTCCGACAGGTTGCGGGCGATCACGAACAGTTCTGGCGACTGCAGGCTGGCGGCCACTGTCTGCCCTTTTTCGATCGCCCGCTTGATCACGATCCCGTCCACCGGCGACGTGATCCGGGTACGCGCCAGGTCGATGCGGGCCTGCGCCAGCGCCGCCTCGCGCTGGGCCACGTTGGCGGCGGCGGTCTTGATCTGGGCCTCGGTCACGCTCAGCTGGGCCTGCGCCGCCTTGAGAGCGGCGCCCGAGGTGTTGACCAGCGCCCGGGCCCGGTCGGCCTCGCTCTGGGCCACGAATTGCTTCTCTACCAGGGTCTGCTTGCGGTCGAGGTCGCGTTGCGCCTCGTCCAGATCGACCTGCACCCGCGCCAGCTGGGCCCGGCTGGCGGCAGCGGTGGCCTGCGCCGTGAGCACGGCGGCACGCGCCGCATCCACATCGGCCTGCGACGAGCGCACCCGGTACTCGAAGGTCTCCGGGTCGATCTGCGCGATCAGTTGGCCCGCCTTGACCTCGGAATTGAAGTCCACATACAGGTCGCGTATCTGGCCCGACACCTGCGTGCCGACCGACACCTGAGTCACCGGGTTCACCGCGCCGCTCGCCGACACCGTGGCCTGCAGACTGCCGCGCTCGATTTTCGCGGTGCGGTACTGCACCACCTCGGTCTGCGCGCGCTGGCTCCACCACCAGCCGCCGCCGGCGAGCGCCAGCACGACCACTATCCATCCGATCCAGGCTTTTTTCATCGTCCCATTCTAGGAAAAACAGGGTGGCATGCAGCCATCGTGGCCGCGGTGCCGGTAAAGCTTGTGCAAAGTCACGCCGCACGGGCCGCATTTCACGCCCGGATTTCCGCATTTCGTCGCATGCCGGTCGCGCCGCGAACGGCGCCCGGGCACAGTCACGCCATCGCCGCCGGAGACCGCCATGACCCTCGATCCGCAAACCGCCATCCACCTGACCACCGCACTGCTCGCCACCGCCATCGGCCCCTTGGCGTTGTGGGCCCGTCGCAGCGGCGGCCAGCAGCCGCGTCTGCACCGGGCCGCCGGCTACGCCTGGGTCACGCTGATGCTGCTGACCAGCCTGTCCGCCCTGTTCATCCGCCACAGCCCGCTGGCCTTGTGGGGCGGTTTCAGCCTGATCCACCTGCTGATTCCGGTGACGTTGGTCATGCTGGTCGTCGCCTTCCGGTTCCTGTTCACCGGCAACGTCACCGGTCACCGCAGGACGATGCAGGGCCTGTACTTCGGCGCCTGCCTGGGCGCCGGGTTCTTCACGCTGGCGCCCGGACGTTTCCTCGGCCAGGTCGTGTGGGGCCAGTGGCTCGGCCTGGTCTGACGCGTTCCAGGCCATCACCACTCCAAGGAGAAACCACCATGTTGTTCACCATCCTGCAACACACACCGCTCTGGGTCTGGGGCATCCTGGCCATATTGATCGGTCTTGGCCTGCTTCAGTCGGTGGAACGCGTGGCCAGCCTGCGCCGCGTGGTCATGCTGCCGCTGGCCATGACCGCGCTGTCGTTGCATGGCACATTCAACGCCTTCCCGCCAGCCACCTGGAGCTGGGTGATGTGGGTCGGTGCCGCGCTGGTGTCGGGGATCTGGTTCGCATCGGGCGACCTGCCCGCCGGAGTGCGTTTCGACGGCCGGCAACGGGTCTTCCATCTGCCGGGCAGCTGGCAACCAATGGCCCTGATGATGGCGATATTCGTCACCCGCTACATCGTCGGTGTCACCCTGGCCATGGCCCCGCAGCTGACCAGCGACCCGGCCACCGCAGCCATCGTGTCGAGCGTCTACGGCGCGCTGAGCGGCGTGTTCATCGGGCGCCTGGTCCGCCTGCTGCGCGCCGCCCGGGAAAGCAGCCCGCCACCACCCCCGGCCGCCAACGTGGCATGGGGCTGAGCCCGTATCGATCGACCTTCCAACCATCCTGGAGCAAACCATGACCCACGAAACACTCACATCGAACGACATCGAACGCCTGGCACACAAGCGTGCCGGGGCGCGCATGGGCCTGTATGTGCACACGGCGGTCTACCTGGCCGTCAACCTCGGCCTGTGGACCATCGCGTGGCTGTCGGGCCGCCACTGGGCGATCTTTCCAAGCTTGGGCTGGGGCCTGGGCCTGGCGATCCATGCCGCCATCGTGCTGATGGCCATGCCCGGCGCGGCGTTGTACCAGCGTCTGCTGCAGCAGGAGCGCTCGCGCCTGCAGACGCAGCGCGACCCGTGGTGATGCCCGCGCGCTGACACAACCCGCACCATGCGCTGCGCACTCCAACGCTTCGCCGCCCTGGCGCTTGCCGCCAGCACCACGCTGGCCCACGCCAGCATCGGACTGACCGAACTGCCGGCGACCCAGACCGACGGGCCGGTGACCATCTTCCACCCATCGACCAGCGTAGCCGCCAGCACTCGGCGCGGCGTTTTCACCGTGAACGTGGCGGCCAACGGCACGGTTGTCCCGGGCAACGGCCGCCTGGTCATCATCTCGCACGGCTCGGGCGCCCACCCGATGGTGCAGGCCGACATCGCGCAGCATCTGGTGCGCGCCGGTTACATCGTGGCACTGCCGGAACATGCCGGCGACAACTGGCACGACAGCAGCAAGGTCGGTCCGGAAAGCTGGAAGCTGCGGCCCCTCGAGGTCTCGCGTGCAATCGACGCACTGGTGCGCGACCCCCGCTTCGGGCCGCTGTTCGACGCCAGCCGCGTGGGCGTTTTCGGCATGTCCGCGGGGGGCCACACCGCGCTGACGCTGGCAGGCGGCCGATGGTCGAAGGCGCGCCTGCTGGCGCACTGCGAGGCCAACCTGACAGAGGACTTCGTGGCTTGCACCGGCGCCGCGACCGAACTCTCGGGAAATGGGCTGGACGGTCTCAAGAAGGCCATCGCCATGCCGTTGATCCGCCGGAGCCTGGCCGGCGACGCCCACTGGAACGGCCACACCGACCCGCGTATACGCGCGGTAGTCTCCGGCGTCCCTTTTGCCGCCGACTTCGACCCTGCCAGCCTGAGCAGCCCTGCCGTGCCGCTGGGTATCGTGCAGGCGGAGCAGGACCGCTGGCTGGTACCGCGTTTTCACAGCGCGGCCTTGCTCGCAAACTGTCCGGTCTGTGAAACAGTCGCCAGCCTTCCCACGGCAGGTCACGGCGCGCTGTTGTCGCCCTTGCCGCCAGAACCCGGTGGACTGGTCGGGCGCTTGGTCGCCGACCCGCCGGGCTTCAACCGCGCCGAGTTGCCGGCCGTCTACCAACGCGTCGAGGCCTTCTTTCACAGGCACCTGCTGCCCTAGAATCGACTCCCATGGCCACGCCTCTTTCACCCGAAGAAATAGAACGCATGGCGCGCAAGCGTGCCGGCGCCAAACTCGGCTGGTACGTCCATGCGCTGGTCTACCTGCTGGTGAACGGGGCCATGTTCATCGCCTCGGTCTATGGCCTGCGGCAACGCCCCTGGACCATCTACCCCGCCATGGGCTGGGGGCTGGGCCTGGTGCTGCACGGCATCGCAGTGTTCGTGCTGGGCGCCGGCAGCAACCTGCGCGAAGGCCTGGTTCAAAAGGAACGCGAGCGCCTGCAACGCCAGCAGCAAGAGCGGTGAGTACGGCAGGGCTGCCCCAAGCAAGCCCGCACCGCGGTGCGCAGCCTGGAGCTTGCCCGATGAGCAGGCGGAAACCGGCACCACCATGAAGATCGACTGGCTTACCAAGCTCGCCTACTACCTGCAGACGATGGCGTTCTGCCTGACCGTCTCGGCGGTCCAGTACGCGATCCAGCCCGGGCGCACCTACGAATTGCCGCTGGTCTATTCCGTCTGCATCGGCACGTTCACCTGGGCCCTGATCGACTTCGGACGCCACGCGTTCGCGTCCTCGGCAGAAACCGGCTGGCCGGCCGGCCTGGCGGGCGGGCTGCTTCCGCTGGCGGGCATCATCGGCGGGTACTTCCTGGGAACGCTGGCCGGCGACGCCTGGTTCGGCTGGTCCTCGTGGAGCGAAGGAGGACGCTCGCAGCTGCCGGTCTCGATCACCATCACGTCGATCGCCGGTGTGGTCGGCACCTACTACTTCTACAGCCGCAACAAGGCGCTGTATTACGAGCGCAAGATGTCCGAGGCAAAGCGCCACGCATCCGAAGCCAGGCTGAAGCTGCTCGAGACACAGCTCGAGCCGCACATGATGTTCAACACCCTGGCCAACCTGCGGGTGCTGATCGGCAGCGACCCCGCGCGTGCGCAGCAGATGCTGGACCGCATGATTTCTTACCTGCGCGCCACGCTCGGCGCATCGCGCAACAGCGCGCACTCCCTCGAGGCCGAGTTCGACCGGCTGCGCGACTACCTGGAGCTGATGGCCGTGCGCATGGGGCCGCGGCTGCAGTACACATTGGATCTGCCGCCGGAACTGGCCCTGCTGCCGGTACCCACCCTGCTGCTGCAACCGCTGGTCGAGAACAGCATCAAGCACGGGCTGGAACCCAAGATCGAGGGCGGCAGCATCACGGTTCGCGCCCGGCGCGACGGTGGGTCGTTGCAGCTGGACGTGACCGACACCGGCGTCGGGTTCGACAGTTCCGCCGCGCCCCACGACGGATTCGGCATGGCCCAGGTGCGAGAGAGACTGGCCGCCGCCTACGGTGACCTGGCCCGCGTTGCGCAGCACTCGCGACCAGGGGGCGGATCCGTGACGGACCTCTGGCTGCCGCTGGCGCCGCTGGCGGGCTGACCGATGCGCGCACCGACCGCCCTGATTGCCGAGGACGAACCGCTGCTCGCCGCTGCCCTGCGCGCCGAGCTCTCCCGCGCCTGGCCGGAGCTGCAGGTGATGGCGACGGTGGGTGACGGCGTATCGGCCGTGGCGCAGGCGCTCGCGCTGCAGCCCGATGTGCTTTTTTTCGACATCCGGATGCCCGGCCAGGATGGGCTCGACGCGGCCAGGATGCTGGCAGAAGAGTGGCCCGACGGCAAAGTGTTCCCGCAACTCGTGTTCGTCACTGCCTACGACCAGTACGCGGTGCAAGCCTTCGAAGCCCAGGCAATGGACTATCTGCTCAAGCCAGTGCAGCCGGTGCGGCTGCAAAAGACGGTGGCCAAATTGCAGCAGGTATTGGGTGAACGTGCGGTGGCCGGGGATGCCGTGTCCGCGGGCACAGCCCTCGATCAGACCCTGGCGCAATTGCGACAACTGCTGGCCGCACCCGCGCCGGGCAATGGGGCGGCTCCGGGACTCAGCGTGATACAGGCCAGCGTGGGCAGTGCGATCCACCTGGTGCCGGTACAGGACGTGGTGTATTTCGAGGCCGCGGACAAGTACCTGCGGGTGCTGACACCGACCCACGAATACCTGATCCGCACGCCCTTGCGTGAGCTGCTGCCGCAGCTCGATGGGCAGCAGTTCTGGCAGATCCACCGCGCGACGGTAGTGCGTGCGCAGGCCATCGTCGCCGTCTCGCGCGACGACGCAGGCAAGTTGTGGCTGCAGTTGCGCGGCCGCCCCGAAAAGCTGCCGGTCAGCCGGCTGTACGCGCACCTGTTCAAGGCGATGTAGCGCAAAAGCATCAGCGCCGGCCGGGCGATTGCCTGAAAACGCGAAGCGCCACCTAGAATCGTGGCTCGCAACCCGAGGTGGCATTTTGGCCTTGATCCATCGTCCCGGCACCTTTCTGCTTGCCGCCGCATTGCTGGTGCCCGGTACCGCAGCGCATGCCCAGGAACCCCCCAGCTTCGCCATCCGGGGCTACCAGATCGAGGGCAACTCCCTGCTTCCGCAGGACAAGGTCAGCCTCACAGTGATGCCTTTCACCGGTGACAAGTCATCCTTTGAAACCATTCAGCTGGCCCTGGAAGCCCTGGAAAAGGCCTACCTGCAAGCGGGATATGGCTCGGTCAAGATCGAGGTGCCGGAGCAGGACCTCAAGGACGGCGTGGTACGCCTGCTGGTGGTCGAGGCCCGGCTGGACCGCATCGTCATCGAAGGCGCCAAGCACTACGACGAAGACAACATCCGGCGCGCGCTGCCGGCTCTGCGCATCGGCGAGGTGGTCAACATCAACGAACTGCAGCGCAACCTGAACCTCGCCAACGAGAGTTATGCCCGCAACACGGCTGTCACTTTCCGCCAGTCGGAAGCCACCGCCCGGACGGACGCAGTGGTGCGCGTCGCCGACGACCAGCCGCTGCGGTTCGTGTCCTCGCTCGACAACACCGGCAACGTGGCGACGGGGCGCTACCGGGTGGGCCTGTCGCTGCTGCATGCGAACCTGTTCAACCGCGACCACATGGTGTCCGCGCAGCTGCTCACCAGCCCGACGCACCTGAGCAAGGTGGCGATCCTGGGCCTGGGCTATCGCATCCCCTTTTACGGCCTGGGCGACTCGGCTGACTTCACCGTGGGCTACTCGAACGTCGACTCGGGGCGCATCGCGCTGTTCTCGGTCAGTGGCAGCGGGCTGATCCTGGGCGCCCGCTACAACCACAACCTGGCCAATGCCGGCGAATGGGAACACAAGCTGTCGTATTCGATCGACCGGCGCAACTACGGCAACAACGTGGTACTGGCCACCGGAGGTCCCAACCAGGTTCCCAATCTGAGCGTCACGCCACTGGGCCTGACCTACAGTGGCAACCAAAGATCAGCGCAGCGAGACCTGGCGGCCTCTGTCACCCTGACGCGCAACCTGCCCGGAGGCAGCCGCGGCGACACGGCCGCGTTCAACCAGACCGGGGCGCGTCCCGGCTCCAGTGCCGCATTCACCACGCTCAAGGGCTCGGCCAATATCACCGAGCGCCTGTCGCCCGACCTGTCACTGCGCGGCGCGCTGTCGGCGCAATGGACCAGCGATCTGCTGATATCCGCCGAGCAATTCGGCGTGGGCGGGGCCGACTCCGTACGCGGTTTTGCCGAGCGCGAGGTGGCGGCAGACCGCGGGGTGCGCGCCGGGTTCGAGGTCTGGGGGCCCGATCTGGGCGGACGCACCGGCGTCACCGGGCTGCGTGTCCAGCCGATCACATTCCTGGACGCGGCCTGGGTCCGGTTCAATGTCGCGCCTGGCACCATCAAGTCGCAGAGCATCGCCAGCATCGGGCTGGGCTTGCGCGGCTCCTGGGAACGCAGTGCCAGTTTCCGCTTCGACTACGGCTATGTGCTCAGGGGTGCGCAGAACACCGGCGGCGCAAGTACTGCAACTGGCAAGGGAAACTGGCGCCTGCACGGCAGCGCCATGTGGTTCTTCTAGCGAAAGCTCCACGGTTCTGGCGAGGCTGCATGGATTGTTTCGATCTGTGATATTTCCCACAAACAGCCCTATGCCAGGCTTCTGCATGCCAACAAAAACCGAGACAGTCGATCTAGTATTCAAGCGTTAGAAGGCAGGCGGACCAAGGTATCGCCGAACGGGAGCAGACCATGCACAGCAAACAGGTACCCGCCGACGCGGGCCCATACCAGCCCGGCCACCGGCGGGCAACCGTTTGGCTGGCCGCCATGGCGGCCGCCGGCGCGATCGCCAACCCGCAAAACCCCCTGGTCGTCAACGGGCAAGCAACCTTCCAAAGCAACGGCAAACAACTCACCATCACCAACACGCCCGGCGCGATCATCCAATGGCAGAGCTTTGGCATCGACCGGGGTGAACTGACCCGATTTGTCCAGCAAAGCGCCAACAGTGCCGTGCTCAACCGGATCACCGGTGCCGACCCGTCGCGCATCCTCGGCGCACTGCAATCCAACGGCCGGGTATTCATCATCAACCCCAACGGCATCCTGTTCGGTGCCGGCTCCCAGGTGGACGTGGCCGGTCTGGTGGTGTCCTCGCTCAAGCTCGGTGATCAGGATTTCCTGGCCGGCCGGCTGCGGTTTGGCGACACGCCGGTCGCCGGCGAGGTGCGTAACGACGGCCGCATCCGCACGCCGTCGGGCGGCCAGGTAGTGCTGGTGGCGCCCAGGGTCGAGAACTCCGGCCTGATCGAGGCGCCCAATGGCGTGATCCTGCTGGCGGCCGGGCGCAGTGTCGAAGTGTCCGACCTCGACCGTCCCTCGATCCGGGTCGAGATCAGCAACACCAGCGAGGAGGCCGTCAACGTCGGCACCCTGATCGCCAGGAACATCTCGATCTACGGCGGCCTGGTGCGCAACAGCGGCACGATCCAGGCGAACTCGGCGGTCATTGGGGAACACGGCAGGGTCACCTTGCGCGGCAAGCAGTCCGTGGTGCTGACGCCCACCAGCGTTGTCGAGGCCAAAGGCCCGAGCGGTGGCGAGGTGCTGGTGCAGTCGGATGGCGCGGCCGTGGTGCAGGGGTCGATCTCGGTGCGCGCCGAGTTGCCGGTTGCACCTGTGGTGCCGACGCTCCCAACCGTGCTCGAGCCTGCCAACCCGGCACCATCTCCCGCCGCGACGACGCAGCCCTTGGTGGCACCACCACGTTCGGTGCAGTCTCCTGCCCAGCCGGCAATGCCTGTGGTGGTAGAGGCCGCGGCGGCGGCGCCTGCACCTGTCGCAGTGGAGCCACGTGCCGAAGCGGCGGGCGGTGGGTTTCCTGCCGCCTCCGGGCCGCTGCCGAGACTGGTCGCCGACGGTACCGCATCCGCCGGGGCGCCCCCAACGCGGGCCCCCTCCCCGGCGCCTGCCGACCCGCTCGTCCCGCCGCGGCCCGCACCGCTGGCCCCGACCCAGCCGCTGGCACCCGCGCCAGCCGCC
>JANMZX010000349.1:0-17405 GCA_031383745.1 Rhodoferax sp.
GCGCCGGACATCATGCGCGAGTTCTACGCCCTGCCCGGCATCCGAGCGCTGGTGCAACGTGGCGGCGCCGAGCAGGACATCATGCTGGGCTACTCCGACAGCAACAAGGACGGCGGCATCTTCACCAGCAACTGGGAGCTCTACCGCGCCGAGATCGCGCTGGTGGAATTGTTCGACGACATGGCCCGCAGCGGGCCCAACGCAGCGCGCGTCAAGCTGCGCATGTTCCACGGGCGGGGCGGCACGGTCGGGCGCGGTGGCGGCCCCAGCTACCAGGCCATCCTGGCGCAGCCGCCCGGTACCGTGCGCGGGCAGATCCGCCTGACCGAGCAGGGCGAGGTGATCGGCTCCAAGTACGCCAACCCGGAGATCGGCCGGCGCAACCTGGAAACGCTGGTCGCCGCCACGCTGGAGGCCACACTGCTGCAGCCCACCAAGCCGGCCAGCCCCGAATTCCTCGAAGCCGCTGCCGCCCTGTCGCACACCAGCATGGCCAGCTACCGGGCGCTGGTGTACGAGACACCGGGCTTCACCGAGTATTTTTTCGGGTCGACACCGATCCGCGAGATCGCGGAACTCAACATCGGTTCGCGCCCCGCATCCCGCAAGGCGTCGCTCAAGATCGAGGACCTGCGCGCCATCCCCTGGGGTTTCAGCTGGGGCCAGTGCCGGCTCACCCTGCCGGGCTGGTACGGGTTCGGCACCGCGGTGCACGACTACCTGGATGCGCCGCACGCCAAGGCGCGCAGGGAACGGCTGGCATTGCTGCAGAAGATGTACCGCCAGTGGCCTTTTTTCGGCACCCTGCTGTCCAACATGGACATGGTGATGGCCAAGAGCGACCTGGCGCTGGGCGCGCGTTACGCCGAGCTGGTCACCAACACCCGGCTGCGCAAGAAGATCCTGGCGGCGATCGAGGCCGAATGGCACCGCACTGCCGATGCGCTGGCGCAGATCACCGGCGACAAGCAGCGCCTGGCCAACAACGCGGCCTTGCAGCGCTCTATCCGCCACCGCTTTCCGTACATCGACCCGCTGCACCACCTGCAGGTGGAGCTGATCCGCCGCTACCGGGCGGGCAACACCGACGAACGCATCCGCCGCGGGATACACATCTCGATCAACGGCATCGCCGCGGGGCTGCGCAACACCGGCTGAGCCCGGCGTGGCGGCACTGGACGTGGCCCGTCGCCTGCTGCTTTTGGCGGATCAACCCGTCTGCAACCCGGGGGATCCGGACGGACGGCTTGTCGGCGATCGAACGCGAAGCCGTATCAGCCAGCGACACGGCCGTGCGCGGCCAGGCGGTTCAGCCAGGTGTGCGTGTAGCCGGCGAAATCGAACTGCACCCGCGCATGGTGGTGCGACACCGCGCCCCACAACACCTCGCGCACCATGGAGGCCGCCTGCATCGCATGCAGGGCGCGCATGCGGGTCGCATCGGGCGCCGTCCCGTCATACAGCGCCAGCAGGTGGTGCGCCTGCTGCCGGGAGAACCCGTTGTTGGCAGACAGGTTGGCCAGGTCGAACAGCGCCGTGTTGAAGCCGGCGTAGTCCCAGTCGATCAGCCACAGGCGCGCACCGTCGTCCAGGAAGTTCCCCGCCAGCAGGTCGTTGTGACCGAACACCCGGTCGCCCACATCCAGCGCGGCTTCGAGCCCGCGCGCCAGCTGCAACAACCCGCCCAGGCGCGCGCCCAGCAACTGGCCCTGCACCGCCTGCAACCGCACGCCATATCCGTGGATCACGTCGAATACGCGGAACTCCGGATGGCCCGGCGGCAAGACCCGGGGCAGGTCGTGGTGACAGCGGCGGACCAGTTCCACCACCTGCGGCAGGCGCCCGGCGTCGCGCAGATCCTGCGGCTGGAGGGTACGGCCATCGACATAACGGCTCACCATCACGCCCGGGCCCGCATACACCACTTCCGGCGAGAGCCCGACAGCATGTGCTGCCCGCGCCGCCGCCAGCTCCTGCACCCGCAGCACCCCGTGCAATGGAAGGTCCTCGCCCAGCCGGACCACGAAACTGCCCCGCCCGTCGCGCACCCGGTAGTTGTGGTTGGTCATGCCGCCAGGCAGAGGCTCCACGGTGCCGGCCGCGTGCCAGCACGGCAAGGCGCGGATGCGCGCGTCGATGTCTGGAGGTACCGGCGTGGCGCTGGCGTCATGACCGCCCTCGGGCGGGCGCGCCGTCGTCATGCCGATGCGCTGAGCAGTTCGCGCACGGCGCCGAGCTGGCGCCGCGACACTGCCAGCAGTTCATCCACACCCTGCAGGCGCACGGCCCAGCCCTCGCCCTCCTCGTCGTCGAAGTGCTTCTCCAGCGCGCGCACCAGACGGCGCGTGACCAGGGCATTGCGGTGGATGCGCAGGAACTGGTGGCCGAACTTGTCCTCGATCTCGCTCAGGGACCCGTCCAGGATGAGGCTGCGGCTCGCGGTGCGTACGGTGATGTATTTCAGTTCGGCCTTCAGGTAGACAACCTCCTGCAGCGGCACGCGCTCAGTCCGGCCGCGGTCCTGGATCGTCAGGAACTCCTGCCCGGACGCGGCAACCGACTCCTGGGTCTGCTGGCGCACCGCCCGCTCGACCTTCTGCATGGCCAGGGCCAGCCGCGACAGGCGCACCGGTTTGGTCAGGTAGTCGAGCGCCTCGATCTCGAAGGCCTGCACCGCGTGTTCCGCATGCGCCGTGACAAACACGACTGCGGGAGGCTGCGGCAATGCGCGCACCGTCCTGGCCAGGGTCATGCCGTCTGCTCCCGGCATGTGGATGTCCAGCAATGCCACGTCAAACTGCTGGCGCGCCAGCAGCGCCACCGCCTCGGCGGCATTGGCCGCCTCACCCTCCACCTGCACCCGGGGTGCTTCGCATTCACCCAGCAGCGTGCGCAGGCGCGCGCGTGCCAGCGCCTCGTCATCCACCACCAGGGCCCTGAGTACCATCTGGGCGACCTCGCCTTTCATGCTGGCACCTCGATACGGACCTGGTAGACGCCGTCCACCAGGCCGCTGCGAAACTGCCCCTGCACGTCGTGCAGCAGGCGCAGCCGGTCACGCACATTGTTCAGGGCCACACCATGGCCGGGAGACCCGGCGCCCGCCGGCACCGTGTTGGTGACCTTGATCAGCACCACCGAGCCCCGGCGTCTGGTGGAGATCCGCACCGTGGCCCCCATCTCGCTGGGCTCGACGCCATGGCGTACGGCGTTCTCCACCAGCGGCTGCAGCAGCAGCGGAGGCAGCTTGGCCTGCCCGGCGCCCGGGTCCAGCGCCCATTCCACCTGCAGGCGATCACCGAATCGCACCTGCTCGATGGCCAGGTAGCGCCGGGCCAGGGTGATCTCGTCCTCCAGCGTCACTGATTCACCCTGGTCGATCAGCGCGTGGCGAAACAGGTCACTCAGGTCCTCCAGCAGGGTTTCGGCCTTGGCGGGCTCTGCACGCACCAGTGCAATCGCGCTGTTGAGGGTGTTGAACAGGAAATGGGGCCGAATGCGGGACTGCAGTTCGCTCAGTCGCGCGGCGGTGGCCGCCGGCGCGCGCGCCTTGGCGCGCAGCACCAGCCCCGCCACCAGGGCAGCCGCCATGGCCGCCCCGGCGCTGGCACTGGCCACCCACGGCGGGCTCTCCACCAGCCCGGTGAACGCCAGCATGCCGCACCCGTAGGCCCCGGCCAGTGCGCCCAGCCCCATGCCGGCGCCATACTGCGCCGGCTCGGGCAGGTTCCCCAGCCAGCGTTTCAGGCTGCACGCCACGATCAGCCAGACCAGCGTGGCCGGCAGGGTGGCCGCCGTCAGCACCGCCAGGCGCAACAACCAGTCGAGCGGCGACACGGCTCCAAACATGGCTCCCACCGCTCCCACCAGCTCGACAAACAGGACCGCACGCAACACCACGCCAAGCTGGCAGGCGTCAAATACCAGCACCCGACCCGAGCCCGACGGCGGCGCCTTCGCATCCAGCTCCAGGAAGGTCGATAAAATTTCGGTATCTTTCATCACTGCATCGGGTTTGACCCGATTATTGGTGATCCCGTATCCCCTGCACCCGGTCACCGGGCGCCAACCTGCCCTCCCCCATGTCCCAGAACCAACTCGACAAGAAATCCGAAGCCTGGTCGGCCCTGTTTTCCGAACCCATGAGCGATCTGGTCAAACGGTACACCTCCAGCGTGTTCTTTGACAAGCGCCTGTGGCAGGTTGACATCCGCGGCTCGCTGGCCCACGCCGAGATGTTGTGCCACCAGGGCATCATCAGCGCCGACGACCACGCCGCCATCGGGCGCGGCATGGCCACCATCACCCAGGAGATCAACTCGGGCAACTTCGAGTGGAAGCTGGATCTGGAGGACGTGCACCTCAATATCGAAGCCAGGCTGACACAACTCGTGGGCGACGCAGGCAAACGGCTGCACACCGGGCGCTCGCGCAACGACCAGGTCGCCACCGACGTGCGCCTATGGCTGCGCGACGAGATCGACCTGATCGGCACGTTGCTGTCCGACCTGCAGCGCGCACTGCTGGCCCTGGCCGACAAGAACGCCGGGGTCATCCTGCCGGGCTTCACCCACCTGCAGGTGGCGCAGCCGGTCAGTTTCGGCCACCACATGCTGGCCTACGTGGAGATGTTCGCGCGCGATGCCGAGCGCATGCAGGACGTGCGCCGGCGCGTCAACCGCCTGCCGCTGGGGGCGGCCGCGCTGGCCGGCACCAGTTATCCACTGGACCGCGAGCGCGTGGCGGCGGCGCTGGGCATGGAGGGGGTGTGCCAGAACAGCCTGGACGCAGTGAGCGACCGCGACTTCGCCATCGAGTTCGCCGCCGCCGCCAGCCTGGCCATGGTGCACATCAGCCGCCTGAGAGAGGAACTGGTGATGTGGATGAGCCAGAGTTTCGGCTTCATCGACATCGCCGACCGCTTTTGCACCGGCAGTTCCATCATGCCGCAGAAGAAGAACCCCGACGTCCCGGAACTCGCGCGCGGAAAGACCGGGCGCGTGGTCGGCCACCTGATGGGTCTGCTGACCCTGATGAAGGGCCAGCCGCTGGCCTACAACAAGGACAACCAGGAAGACAAGGAGCCGCTGTTCGACACCGTGGACACGCTCCAGGACACGCTGCGCATCTTCGCCGACATGGTGGGCGGCATCACGGTCAGGCCGGAGGCGATGGAACGCGCGGCGCTCAAGGGTTATGCCACCGCCACCGACCTGGCCGATTACCTGACCAAGAAGGGGCTGCCGTTTCGGGATGCCCATGAAACCGTGGCCCACGCCGTCAAGGCGGCCATCGCGCAAGGCCTGGACCTGTCGCAACTGCCGCTGGCGGTGCTGCAGCAGTTCAACCCGGCGATCGACGCCGACGTGTTCGAGGTGCTCAGCCTGCGCGGCTCGCTGAACGCGCGCAATATCCTCGGGGGCACCGCCCCGCAACAAGTCCGCGCCCAGATCGCGCGGCACACCGAAAGGCTCGGCACATGACGACTTCCCGCATCCTGATCGCCGCCTGGCTGGCGGCCTGCTTGGCCCTGGGCGCATGCTCCAAGGGCGACAGCGTCGCCGACGCGCCCAAGCGCAGCCCCTCGGTCGAGATCGTCGCAGCCGAGGCCAAGGGCTTCACGGTCGGCGCGATGATGAACGCCAACGCCGTCTATGTGTTCTTCGACGCCCAGTGCCCGCACTGCGCCCACCTGTGGGAGGCCTCGCTGCCGCTGCACAAGAAGGCCAGGTTCATCTGGATACCGGTCGGCCTGCTGAATGCCGCAAGCACCAGCCAGGGCGCCGCATTGTTGTCGTCGGCCGACCCGGCGCAAAGCATGGCCGAGCATGAAAAATCGATGCTCGCGGGCAAGGGCGGCATCTCGGCTTCGGCCGGCGCCACGCCGGCGATGGAGCAGGCGCTGAAGGCCAACACCCGGCTGTTCAACAACCTGGGCATCGAGTCGGTGCCCTTCATCGTCGCGCGCAACCCGCGCACCGGTCTCACGGTGACCGCCAGCGGCGCGATGGCGACGGCAGCATTGGCCGAACTGGTCGGCGTCGACGCGCCCTGATCCCCCGCGGATGGCCCGCGCCAGGGGTGCCGGCCACTGAGCCTTAAGACCCGGCTAAGCCGCCCGGCGCACAATTTCGCTTTGTTCCGGGAGGCCCCGCCTGTGCGCTTGTTGCTGGTCGAAGATGACGCCATGATCGGCGAGACCGTGCTCGACCTGTTGCGGGCCGAGCATTTCGCCGTCGACTGGGTGCGCGACGGCGAAATGGCCGACACCGCGCTGCGCAGCCAGCGCTACGACCTGGTGCTGCTCGATCTGGGCCTGCCGCGGCGCGACGGCATCGAGGTGCTCAAGGCGCTGCGAGCGCGCAAGGACAACACCCCGGTGCTGGTAGTCACTGCGCGCGACGCGGTGCAGGAACGCGTCGCCGGGCTGGACGCCGGCGCCGACGACTACGTGCTCAAACCGTATGACCTCGACGAGTTGCTGGCACGTATCCGTGCGCTGGTGCGGCGCAGCAATGGCCGCGCCGATCCGGTGCTGGAGATCCACGGACTGCGCATGAACCCGGTGACGCGCGAAGTCACCCGCCAGGCCGACGGCGCCAGCCAGCCCGAAGCGATCACCCTGTCGTCGCGCGAATGGGCGGTGCTCGAGGTGCTGATGGCGCGCCCTGGCGTCGTGTTTTCGCGCGCGCAGATCGAGGACCGGCTCTACAGCTGGAAGGACGAGGTCAGCAGCAACGCGGTCGAGGTCTACATCCACGGCCTGCGCAAGAAGCTGGGCAACGGCGTGATCCAGACCGTTCGCGGCCTGGGCTACGTGATGCCACGCCACTGATCGGCTTCGATGCAGACCACCGCCTCCCACTCGCTGCGCCGTCGCCTCTTGGTGTCGGCGATGGCAGCCATCCTGCTGGCCGCCGTGTTCCAGGCCGTATCGGCGTACCGGGGCGCCCTGCGGCAAGCCGACGAGATGTTCGACTACCACCTGCAGCAGATGGCCTTCATCCTGCGTGGCGGCCCGCCGCTGGCGGTTCCGCTGCTCGACGGCGATGCCCACAGCGGCGTGGACACCATGATCCAGATCTGGGGTGCCGACGGCACCCCGTTGTTCCAGTCGCGCCGCATCGCGCTGCCGGCACGCGCGGTGCTGGGGTTTTCCGACCTGACCCACGATGGCGTGCGTTACCGGGTCTATTCGATGCAGACCGACCTGCAGACGATCCAGATCGCCCAGGACATGGACGAGCGCGAATCGCGCGCCCGCGCGCTGGCGGCGCGGGCCATGGCCCCGATGGCGGCGATTGCGCCGCTGCTCATGCTGGTGTTGTGGTGGGTGATCCGGCGCTCGCTCGATCCGCTGGAACGCACCCGCCAGCAGATCGCCAGGCGCGCCGTGGACGACCTGTCGCCCCTGTCCGACGCCGGTCTTCCCGATGAAGTGCGTCCGCTGGTGCAGGAAATCAACCTGCTGTTCGGCCGACTGCACCTGGCGTTCGACGCACAGAAGTCCTTCGTGGCCAACGCCGCCCATGAGTTGCGCTCGCCGCTGACGGCCCTGAAGCTGCAGGCCCAGGCCCTGGAGCGCACCCGCGACGATGCACCACGCAAGCTGGCGGGCGAGCGGCTCCAGCAGGGCATCGACCGTGCCATCCGGCTGATGAACCAGTTGCTGTTGCTGGCGCGCCAGGAGGCGCTGGTGTCGCACGGCCGAACGACCCGGCCGCTGGACCTTCAACAACTGGTGCAGCACGTGGTCGAAGAACTCCTGCCCCAGGCCGCCGAACGGGCGATCGACCTGGGCAGCCAGGGCTCGGGGCCGCTATGGCTCGACGGCGAGCCCGACGCACTGCGCATCCTGCTGCGCAACCTGCTGGAGAACGCGATCAAATACAGCCCGCACGGCGGCCGGGTCGACGTGGCGCTTGCCGCGCCCCATGGCCGCCCCTGCCTGACCGTGGAGGACTCCGGGCCGGGCATCCCCGAGGAAGAGCGTGCGCAGGTGTTCGAGCGCTTCTTTCGGGGCTCGCAAACCCGTGGCAGCGGCAGCGGCCTGGGCCTGGCGATCGTGCAGGCGATCGCCAGGCGCCACCATGCGACCGTCAGCCTCGGGCAGTCGGCCGCGCTCGGCGGCCTGCAGGTGCGGGTGGCGTTTGGTGATGCATCGGGCAGCACCGGCAACGCGACACCGAACCCGCCCGGCGACCTGCCGTGACGCTCACCTCCCTGATCGCCGACTACGGTTACGTGGCTGTCTTCATCGGCACCTGCCTCGAAGGCGAGACCGTGCTTCTGCTGGCCGGCTTCGCAGCGCACCGCGGACTGCTGCGCCTGCCCGATGTGATGGCCATCGCGTTTGTCGCCAGCACGCTGGGCGACCAGTGCTTCTACTGGATCGGCAGGCGTTATGGCGAGCCGCTGTTCGCGCGCTTTCCGGCGCTCGGTCGTCAGGTGCCCCGCATCCGGGACCTGCTTGCGCGCTACCACGCGCCCCTGATCCTCAGCATCCGCTTTCTCTACGGGCTGCGCATGGCTGGTCCCATGGCCATGGGCGCGCTCCACGTGCCGGCCCTGCGGTTCGCCGTGCTGAACATGGCGGGTGCGGCTTTCTGGGCCGTCCTGGTGGCATGGCTGGGCTACCAGTTCGGCAACCTGCTGGAGTTGTTCTTCCAGGATCTGAAGCGTGTGGAGGAATCCGTCCTGGGGCTGATCCTGCTGGGCGGGCTGGCCTGGTGGTTGACGCGGCGCATCCGGTCCCGTTCGGGGAGGGCCTAGTACCCCGACCCAGAAATTTCGAAACACGAAAACGCGCCTGCACGCCGATGGCGGCGTTGCACGTCCGCGCGATACCTGCGGGTATCGCTGTGGTGTGCGCCTTGCCCTCGACGCGAATCCATCGTTTCGTCATGTTCCGAAATCTCTGTGCCGGGGCACTAGGGTTTAAGACTGGCCTAAGGCCCGGGCTCCACAGTAGGGACATGTCCGTTTCCCCAACCCCAGGAGCCACCATGCAAACACTGTCCCTCAAGAGCACCCGACTGGTCATGGCCCTGCTGGCGGCAGGCGCCGTCGGCGGTGCCAGCGTATCCGCCCTGCAAAACATCGGCCCGGCCCACGCCCTGCCCCCGCTCGCGGCCGCACCCGCCGCCGGCCCCGTGGGCACCACGATGGCATTGCCCGACTTTTCGCAGATCACGGCGCAGTTCGGCCCGGCCGTGGTCAACGTGAGCGTGACCAGCAAGGGCAAGTCACCGGCCGACGGCCCGGTGGCCGGCCGCGGGCAACGCGATGACCCGTTCGGCAACGACCCGTTCTTCGAGTTCTTCCGCCGCTTCCAGCAAGGCCAGAGCCAGGGCGCGCCCCGGGAAGCACCCACGCGCGGCCAGGGCTCGGGTTTCATCGTCAGCGCCGACGGCATCATCCTGACCAACGCCCATGTGGTGCGTGACGCCACCGAAGTCAGCGTGAAGCTCACCGACCGGCGCGAGTTCATCGCCAAGGTGCTCGGCGCCGACGCGAAGACCGACGTGGCGGTGCTCAAGATCGACGCAAAGGACCTGCCCGTCGTGGCGCTCGGCCGCACCGCCGACCTCAAGGTGGGCGAATGGGTACTGGCGATCGGCTCGCCGTTCGGCTTCGAGAACACCGTCACCGCCGGCGTGGTGAGCGCCAAGGGACGCTCGCTGCCGGACGACAGCGCCGTGCCTTTCATCCAGACCGACGTGGCGGTCAACCCAGGCAACTCCGGCGGGCCCCTGTTCAATGCGCGCGGCCAGGTGATCGGCATCAACTCGCAGATCTACAGCCGCACCGGCGGCTACCAGGGGCTGTCGTTTGCGATCCCGATCGACCTGGCACTGGGCATCAAGGACAAGCTGGTGGCCCACGGCAAGGTCGAACATGCGCGCCTGGGCGTCGCGGTGCAGGAAGTCAACCAGGCACTGGCCGACTCGTTCAAGCTCGACAAGCCGCAAGGCGCCCTGGTCGCCGCTGTCGAGAAGGGGGGCCCCGCCGACAAGGCCGGCCTGCAGCCGGGTGACGTGATCCGCCGCGCGGACGGCCGGGCCATGGTGTCGTCCGGCGACCTGCCCGCCGCCATCGCCCTGGCGGCCCCCGGCGACAAGCTGGAGCTCGACGTGTGGCGCAATGGCGCTGCCGTGCAGATCCAGGCCCGCCTGGCCAACGCCAACGACAAGCCGGTGCAGGTGGCCAGCGCGCAGGACACCGCGCCACGCGGCCGGCTCGGCCTGTCACTGCGCGCCTTGCGACCCGACGAGTTGCGCGAGGCCGGTGTCGACAGCGGCATGCTGATCGAAAACGCCAGTGGCCCGGCCGCCCTCGCCGGCGTCGAGCCCGGCGATGTGCTGATCGCCATCAACGGCACTGCGGCACGCAATGTCGAACAGGTCAGCGCGGTGGTGGCCAAGGCGGGCAAATCGGTCGCCCTGCTGATCCAGCGCGGGGAAGAAAAGATCTTCGTGCCGGTGCGCCTGGGCTGATCGCCACAGCCGCACCCGCCGTCACGACGGAAATTTTTTCAACCGGTGCGGGCCCGGTTTCAAACCGGGTGCCGCGCGCTGCGGCTACCATCGGTTTCCCATCAAGGAGACCCCGTGGCCGTCATCACCAACATCGAAGACCTGCGCGTGCTGGCCGAGAAGCGCGTGCCGCGCATGTTCTACGACTATGCCGACTCCGGCTCATGGACCGAAGGCACCTACCGCGCCAACTCGGCCGACTTCCAGAAGATCCAGCTGCGCCAGCGGGTGGCCGTCAACATGGAAAACCGCAGCACCGCCACCACGCTGGTCGGTTGTCCGGCCAGCATGCCGGTGTCGATCGCGCCGGTCGGCCTGACCGGCATGCAGCACGCCGACGGCGAGATCCACGCCGCACGGGCGGCGCAGAAGTTCGGTATTCCCTTCACCCTGTCCACGATGAGCATCTGCTCGATCGAGGACATTGCCGAGAACACCAGCGCGACGTTCTGGTTCCAGCTCTACATGATGCGCGACCGCGACGCGATGTCGCGCATGATCGAGCGTACGCGCGCCGCCAAGTGCAGCGCCCTGGTCCTCACGCTGGACCTGCAGGTGATCGGGCAGCGCCACAAGGACCTCAAGAACGGCCTGACCGCCCCGCCCCGGCCGACCCTAGGCAACATCCTCAACCTGGCCACCAAGCCGCGTTGGTGCCTGGGCATGCTAGGCACCCGGCGCCACACGTTTCGCAACCTGGTGGGTCACGTCAAGGGGGTCAGCGACATGAGCTCGCTCGCGGCCTGGACCAACGAACAGTTCGACCCGCGTCTGTCCTGGGCCGATGTCGCCTGGGTAAAGGAACGCTGGGGCGGCAAGCTGATCCTCAAGGGCATCATGGACGCCGAGGACGCGCGCCTCGCGGTGGCCGCCGGTGCCGATGCCATCGTGGTCAGCAACCATGGCGGGCGCCAGCTCGACGGCGCGCCCTCCAGCATTGCCGCCCTGCCAGCCATCGTGGCGGCGGTGGGTAGCCAGACAGAGGTCTGGATGGATGGCGGCATCCGCTCCGGGCAGGACGTGCTGAAGGCCTGGGCGCTGGGCGCGCGTGGCACGATGATCGGCCGCGCCATGGTCTACGGCCTGGGCGCCATGGGCGAGGCCGGGGTCACCAAGGCGCTGCAGATCATCCACAAGGAGCTGGATGTGACCATGGCCTTCTGCGGCCACACGAACATCGCCAACGTGGATCGCGGTATCCTGCTGCCTGGCACCTACTGACACGCCGCCGGGGTTGCCTGGCGGCCCACCCCTGTCCATGCAACTTCCCGCCGCGGCCGCCTGGGCCTGGATCCCGATCGTCATCTGGGCCGCCTTTGCGCAGACCATCCGCAACGCCACCCAGCGCACGCTGGTGGCAGACCTCGGCACGCTGGCGGCAACACTGGTGCGCTTCCTGTACGGGCTGCCCTTCGCCGCGGCATGGTTGCTGTGCGCCTACCAGTTCACCGGCACGCCCCTGGCGTGGCCGCCGTTCACAGTGGCCTATGCCACGTGGCTGCTGCTGGGCGCAGGCGCGCAGCTGGTGGCGACCGCCTGCCTGCTGATGGCGATGAAGCAACGCAACTTCATCATCGGCGTCACATTCTCCAAGACCGAAGTGCTGCAGGTCGGCATCTTCGCCACGCTGTTCCTGCAGGAGTTCCCCAGCCTGCTGTCGGGTATTGCGATGGTGGTGGCCACCGCCGGCGTGGTGCTGTTGTCGATCCCCAGGAAGCCTGTGCCCGGTGCGGTCGGCTGGAGCGGCAACGCCGCCTGGTTCGGCCTGGCTTCCGGCGCCTGCTTCGCGCTCTCCAGCGTGGGCTACCGGGGCGCCGCGCTGACCCTTCCGGACACATCGCCCTGGCTGATCGGCGCCTGGGCCGTCCTGCTGGCCCAAAGCCTGCAGACCCTGTTGCTGGGTGGCTGGTTGTCGCTGCGCCAGCCCGGCGCCATGGCCGCGATCGCCAAGGCCTGGCGCCTGTCCCTGCTGGCGGGCATGATGGGCGCGCTGGCGTCGATCGGCTGGCTCACGGCAGTGGCATTGCGACCGGCGGTCGACGTGCGAACACTGGGGCTGGTCGAGGTGTTGTTCAGCTACCTGGTGTCGCGCCAGTTCTTCAAGGAGCGCATGAGCCACAAGGAACTCGCCGGGCTGGTGCTGGTGACGGCCGGGGTGTTGACGGTGTGCGCGCAGTGGTGAGGCAGCGGTGCACGCGCACAGCATGCCACCCACAGCCGCTCCCGGCGCCGATGCCGCGGGCTTGAAGACCCGTGCCCGCAGAACCAGCATCTTCCTGCGTGCTGCTGGCGGGTAGCGGTCGAGCCCTGCCGCCACGGAAGGGATGTCGACATGCGCCGTATCCGTGCCGCCGGGTCGCGGGCAGCCATCATCGCTGCGCCAGGGCCAGGCGCGCCGCCAGGCCCAAGAACACCAGCGCCGCAGCCCGGTTCATCAGGCGCTGCGCCCTGGCGGACGAGCGCAGCAACTGGCCAATGAAGCCCGCCAGGTAGGTGATGGCCCCGAACGCCAGCAGCGTTGCCGCGATGAACACCAGGCCCAGGGCAGCCAGTTGCATGGCCACGGAACCGCGCTGCGGCTCGACGAACTGCGGCAGAAACGCGAGAAAGAACAGCACCACTTTCGGGTTCGTCAGGTTCATCACGATGCCGCGCCCGACCAGCTGCGCCGGCGACGCGCGTGGCCCCTGGTTGCAATCCCCTGTCCGGCTGGCCGGCGCGCGCCAGGCCTGCCAGGCCAGGTAGACCAGGTAGGCCGCCCCCAGCACCTTCAGTACCGTGAATGCCGCTGCAGACGCCGCAAACACCGCTGCCAGCCCCAGCGCCACGGCCGCCGTCTGCAGCAGCAGACCGGTGCACAGGCCCAGCACCACCAGCAGACCGGCCTGGCGACCATGGGCAGCCGACTGCATCAGCACAAACAGGTTGTCCGGCCCGGGCGTGAAGCCCAGCACCAGCGACAGACCGAAGAAGGTGACCAGGGTGTCCAGGGGCAGCATGGCGGTGCCGGGTGATGGCGCCTGAGAGCCGCTCAGGGAGCCCGCTGCATGAAGACGCTGTTCGGGTCTTCGGCATAACCTTCGAACGGGCCGCAATAGGAAAATCCAAACTGTTCGTACAGGCTGCGCGCAGGCTGAAAGGCGGGAGCAGAACCGGTCTCCAGCCCCAGCGTGGCATACCCTCGCTCGCGCGCCACCTGGACGATATGGCCCAGCACCCGCCCCGCCACGCCGCAGCCTCGCCAGGCGATCGCCGTGCGCATCGACTTGATCTCTCCGAACTGCGCGCCAAGCTGCTTGAGCGCGCCGCAACCCAGCAGTTCGCCGTCTGACCAGACCGTCCAGAAGGTCACATCGGCCTGGCGCAGCGCATCGATGTCCAGCGCATGCACGCTTTCTGGCGGCGACAACTGCGACATGTCGCGCAGGTGCTCCTCGAGCAGCGCCCGGATCTCCGGCCCGGACAGATCGTCCACGAGGACCTGCGCCAGCAGGACCCGGCGCCGCGCCAGGCTGGTGGCGGGCCAATGGTCCTCGCGCTCGTAGTACCCGGGCACTGCGGGTGTGCCTGCAGGAAGCAGCACCCAGGGTTGCCTGGACCGGGTGAAGATGTGGATGTCCGGCGGCAGATGGTCCGGCGCATCGAGCGTGCCCACACGCACAAAGCTGACGCGTGGCCCTGCCCCGGCATAGTGGCTCCACACGGCAACACGGCAGCTCGGGCAACGCGCGATACGCTGCCCGCTGCCGCTTTCGGACGGCGTATCGACCAGTTCCGGCGCGCCCGCAAGCAACGCGACACGATCGGCCTCGATCATGGCGTTGAGCGCAAACGACGCACCGCTCTCGCGCTGGCACCAGCGGCAATGGCAGCAATGCACAAAGAGGGGCGCCGTATGCATGCGGTAGCGCACGGCGCGGCAGTCGCAGCCGCCGTCCAGCGGGAACACGGAGGGTTCGGTCATGACAGCTTTTCTCGACAGTGTTGCAATGACGGTGGGCAGAACCGGCCCAAGCCGTAAGCCCTCTTGCTGACCGGGTCGGCGCCGCAGGGCGCCGCGCGTCGAGACCAGGCTGGCATGCGGACTCAATCCGGCTTCAGGACCCGGTCCAACCGGGCCTTGTCGACGTAACGCTCAAAGCCGCCGAACGAGGCGGTGACCTGCGGATTGCTCATCAACTCCTGCATCGCCATCTTGCCAAGGTATTCGAAGGCCGACTTCACGCCCTCTGGCCCCTGGGCCTTGACCGCGCCGCGCATCTCGTTGGCGCAGGTGTCGGCCACCAGGCGGGTGAACAACGCGCCCATGGTTCTTTGCGTGCTCTCCGTGGTGGCCGCCGAAGTCGGCGCGAGCGGCCCGATTTCCGGGTGCGCCGCCATGCTGACAAAGATCCACTTGGCAAGGTCCTTGCGGTCCTTGCCGGTGGTGCTGTCGGAAAGGCAGCGGCTCAGGGCGTCGGTCGCCTCAGTGGCATGGCCCGCGAGCGGGGAGGAAACCAGCGCCAGCATGAGGGCGACCGTGCGGATGTGTTGCATGGAGGGCCTTTGGAAAAATTCAGTGTTGCAGCAGCATGACGGATTCTTTGTGCGCCGGCCCACCATTGGGCACCGTCACAGGCACCGACGCCCGGATTGTGGCAGCATAGCCGCGCGGATCGAGTAGTCGCTCGCGGGAGTTGCGGGGCGTCCGTGCCCACCGCAGCCCGCGCCGGCACGCACCGGCCCGTCCCGACCCGGCGAAGCCATGTGCATCACTGGCCGGCATCCGCACGCCGGCGCGCCTAACTGAAAGACGGTGCCTCCCAGACGCGGCCATCCGGTTCGCTCCGATACACGATCCGGCCGCTACGGTCCGGGTTGACCAGCATGCCCACCGGACCATGCGGCTGGCTGCGGCAACCACCACCCCGAGCATCGGCAATCGGGTCAGACGGGCATCGAATTCCGCGTCCGGCAGCCTGACGCAGTTGTGCCCGGCAGGCAGGACAGCGGTACCGACCTGGTCGAAATCAAGTGTCAGCCCGGCGTTGAAAAATGCCGCACAGTAGGGACCAGCGGTAACCGGCGCCCACGGTACATCCAGGATCGCGGCAAGGCGCGCGCGTGGCCGCCGCGCGCTGGTTGAATGACGACACGCAATGCTACCGGCCTGCAACCGCCAATACTGCTTTGGGATGTGTGTTCGCGATAGCCCGCAAAGTCCGGGCGGCACCGCTCGGCTGTTTGCGGCCCTGCTCCCAAGCTTGCAAGGCGCGAACAGATGCGCCGGCATCGCTGGCTTCAACCGCCGGATCAGATCGCGGCTGCGCGCGATCCATTCCTTTTCGTCAGGCCGCATTCGCTGGATTGGCCGCCGGCAGGCGTGTTTCGTAAAGCCGACGGACATTCGAAGTCATGTTCGCAGCGTCCGGTTCAAGAAGCACGTCGTGGGTGACGAGGACTTTTGCATACAGAGCCTCTTGGACTCGCTTGATGACCCCAGGAGAGATCTCCTCGCGGTCGTAGCCAGGCACGATTCCAACCAGCCTGTAGCCCATGCTTTCAAAGTACCGCTGCGATCCGCGATGCTTGAGTGTGGCCAGCGAGAAGATGAACTCAAGCCCCATTGCCCTGGCCATTGCCTCCAAGTAGTCACCCTTGAACTTCGGTCCGCCCTTTCCACGCTGTTCTGGTGCAACAACGGCGAGACTGCCGAACAGAGAGAGAGTGTCAAGATTCCGTCTGGCGGAAAGCATGCCAGCGAGCCGCGTTTCATGGCGAATGAGAAGAACAAAGACGTCCCTCGGTGTTTCCCCTTGAAGGGCGACGCTGGTTTCGTAGAATTCCCTTCGCAAGTACGCGCTGGCAGCGCCTATCTGCCAAGAAGGCTCCCAGGTTGCCAGCGCACGCACGATTTCGCTGATGGAGCCCGAGCTCAGCACCTCGAAGCTATAGCCATCCTCAAGCGGGCACATGGCAGTCAGCGCTTCCGCAGTGGGCCAGTCCATAGTTCTCCCGAGTGCAAAAAGGGTGGATTGATGCGGCCTAGCGCCGTCGCTCAGCCAACGCCGCAGGCGGTCGGATGGAGCGGCCTGTTCGGCATCTTCGCGCGACGCCACTGACGAATGTCATCCCGCCGAAACCGCAAGAACGGCCCTGGGATTTTCACGAGCGATGGCCAGCAGCGTGCGTGCAGCACCACTCGGTTGTTTGCGACCTTGCTCCCAGCCCTGCAGGGTGCGCACGGAAACGCCAAGCAGGCTGGCAAACTGAGATTGGGACAAACCCGTAACGCCGAAGTCAAGCCGCAACGCGCTTGCGCGTTGTCGTTCTTGGACGACCTGTTAAACCTTGCGTCTCTTTCGCAAAAGCCAACATACTTGCGAGGGCTTTGTTGACCGCTTCCGACGTAGGAAATGCCTTCTGAATTTCTGGCTGCAAAACAACCACGTTGCTACCTTGCAAAAAGCGCTTGTGGTATTTGCCACGGGTGCCCACACCAAGTTGCTCCCGCTTGAGCTCTGGGATGTCCAGATCAGCCCTTTTCGTAGATGCCTTTTTCATATCGCGTTGCCTTTCTGGCGCTGATGATCCGAATACTATTGCGGCGCTCTGCATGGACTACCACCAAAAGCCGCGGCTTGAATGACATTCCGTAGGTCCGGCTTCGGTCCTCAACCTCGGTGTGATCTGTGTCAGCAAAGGTCAGTGCCATGGCATCGCCAAAAACGCTGACGGCCTCATCGAACGATGTAAGGCGCCAGTCTTTGCCGTCACCGTGATTGGCGAAAGACGACGGACGCCCAAGCGACGGCGAAGAAGCCGTAGATGGCTACCGACGACCAGCCCACGGCATTCGTAGCACCAGCAAGTATCGATTGAACGAGGAGC
>JANMZX010000149.1:0-2438 GCA_031383745.1 Rhodoferax sp.
GACGCTGAAGATGGTGCCGATGCTGACGTTGACGTCGACGTTGCTGGAGCCGTCCAGCGGGTCGAACAGCAACAGGTACTCACCCTGCGGGTAGCGGTTGGGCACCACGTAGATGCCGTCCATCTCCTCGCTGGCCATCGCGGCGAGGTGGCCGCCCCATTCGTTGGCCTCTATCAGCACCTCGTTGGCGATGATGTCGAGCTTCTTCTGCACCTCGCCCTGCACGTTCTCGCTGTGGGCCGAGCCGAGAACGCCGCCCAGTGCCCCCTTGTTCACGGCCTGGCTGATGCTCTTGCACGCGCGCGCCACCACTTCGAGCAGCAGCCGCAGGTCGGACGGGATGAGCGACTGGATGCGTTGCTGCTCCACCAGGTAACGCGTCAGGGAAATCGTGGCGGCCATGTGCCTGCTCCTGGATCTATTCGGACAATGCGCGGGTCACCACCTCGCGCACATCGTTGCTCAACTCGGACCTGGCAGCCACCCGCGCGATCGCTTCCTGCGCCGCGCTGCGGTAGGGTTCGGCGAGTTTCCTCCAGCGGTCCAGCGCGCGGGCCAGCCGGGCGGCCACCTGCGGGTTGAAGGCGTCGAGTTCCAGCACCCGCTCGCTCCAGAACACATATCCCGCGGCGTCCCGGCGATGGAATGCCCCGGGGTTGCCGCTGCAGTAGCTGAAGATCACGCTGCGCGCCCGGTTCGGGTTGCGGATGTTGAAGTCCGGGTGGCTGAGCAGTTGGCGCACCAGCGGCAGGACATGGCCTGCGCGGTCCGGGGCGCCGGCCTGCAGAGCAAACCATTTGTCGAGCACCAGCGCGTCGTCCTTGAACATGGCATGGAAGCGGGCCACCGCCTGCCCCGCCAGTTCGTGCCCGCTGCCCACCAGCGCCGCAAGCGCGTTGAAGCGGTCCGTCATGTTGCCAGCCGACTTGAAACGCTGGTAGGCCTTGCCCGGCCAGACCTCGCTGCCGGGCGCCGCGCCGTCGTGCACGGCCGCGCGGCACAGCATGGCGAGCGCCATGCCGCACAGTGCGCGCCGTCCGGTCGACACCGGGTCGGCGCGGTAGGCGCCGGTGTCATGGTGCGCATCGAATGCCCAGTGCCAGTCGGCGCGCAATGCCAGCGCCAGCCGCAGCCGCATCGATTCGCGCACGGCGTGAACTTGCTGGGGGTCCACCACCGCGAGTTGCTCCGCGATATAGGTCTCGGATGGCAGCGTCAGCACCAGTTCCTTGAAGGCGGCGTCAAGCCGGTCATGGCGCAGGATGCCGCGCATCGCCGTCAGGTAGTCCGCGCCCAGCACCTCGGTCGAGATGTTGGCGGCGATGGCCTGCAGGGCGGCGCGCATGGCCAGGCGCTGCCCGGCCTCCCAGCGGTTGAAGGCGTCCGCGTCGTGGGCCAGCAGGTGCAGCAGGTGTGCATCCGTGTAGTCAAATTCCAGCACCACCGGCGCGCTGAAACCGCGCAACAGCGAGGGCACGGGCTCGGCGTCGACGTTGATAAAGGTGAGTGTCTCGCTGGCCTGGCTGATGACGAAGGTGCGCGAGGCGGCACCGGGCAGGGTTTCGTCGGACAGCTGCAGCGCCATGTCGCGGCCGTCCGGGCCGACCAGTCCCAGGTTGAGCGGTATGACAAACGGCTCCTTGCGGTCCTGGCCGAGGGTGGGCGCACAGCTCTGCTCCAGTGCCAGGGTGTAGGTGCGCGCGGCGGCGTCGTAGTGGCCGCTGGCAGCAAGGTGCGGCGTGCCGGCCTGGCTGTACCAGTGCTTGAACTGCGGCAGCAACTGCACCAGGTCCGAGCCGGGGTTGGCATCGGCCTGCGCCTGGGCGAAATCGTCGCAGGTGACGGCCTGTCCGTCGTGGCGCTCGAAATACAGCTTCATGCCGCGTGCGAAACCGTCGCGGCCGACGAGGGTCTGCATCATGCGCACCACCTCGGCGCCTTTTTCGTAGATGGTGACAGTGTAGAAGTTGTTGATCTCGACATAACTGTCGGGACGCACCGGGTGTGCCATCGGGCCGGCATCCTCGGGGAACTGCGCGGTGCGCAGCACACGCACATCCTCGATGCGCTTGACGGCGCGGGCCGACGCCTCGGCGCACAGGTCCTGCGAGAACTCCTGGTCGCGGAACACCGTCAGGCCTTCCTTGAGGCTGAGCTGGAACCAGTCGCGGCAGGTCACGCGGTTGCCGGTCCAGTTGTGGAAGTACTCGTGGCCCACGACCGACTCGATGTTGGCGAAGTCGGTATCGGTGGCCGTGGCCTGGCTGGCCAGCACGTACTTGGTGTTGAAGATGTTGAGGCCCTTGTTCTCCATCGCGCCCATGTTGAAGTCGCTGGTGGCCACCACCATGAAGCGCTCCAGGTCGAGCGTCAGGCCGAATCGCGCCTCGTCCCAGGCGATGGACGCCATCAACGAGTTCATCGCGTGTTCGGTCTTG
>JANMZX010000168.1:0-3061 GCA_031383745.1 Rhodoferax sp.
CTGGCGGAGTGGCCGCTGCTGGTGATGGCCACGCACGGCAGCGTGCGCGCGCTGGCGCAGATCCTGCCGGGCCTGCAGGTGGACACGCAGCGCATGCGCGCCAATCTAGACGCCATGCGCGCGGCGCTGCCAAGGGGCACGGCGGACGACTGGTTCGACCCGGGCCTGGCGCAGCACGCCGGGGCCCTGGCGCTGGCGCAGATCGCCAGCCTGCAGCAGGATATCGAGCGACTCGGGCTGCCGCTGCCGGCCGGCGGCGACACGGCGCGGCCGCCGCAGCGCGACGGCGCCGTGATTTTCTGAGCCAACCCGACCGGCCCACCCTGAACCAGGAGCCATTTCCATGCGTATCGGAATTCTGGGCTGCGCCAATAACGTGCGGCAGTTTGTGCGGGACGTCGCAGGCAGCCCCGTGGCCACCGTGGTCGCCGTCGCCAGCCGCAACCTGGACACCGCCACCGCGTTTGCCAGACCCTTCGGCATCGGCAGTTGTCACGGCAGTTACGAGGCCCTGCTGGCCGACGATCGGGTGGACGCGATCTACCTGCCCGGCATGTTGCGGGTATGCCGCGGCACGGCCAACACCGTACCGTTCGAGGAGGTGGCGTGCGGCACTGGCAGCGGTTTCCGCTTTGCCGCAGAAGCCTTTGCCAGCGTGGTCATGGCGCGCGACTTCGCCGCGATCGAACGGGCGGCGCAGGCCAGCCTGGACAACGCGGCCACGCTGGAGGCACTGGCGCGAAGCGCCAGGCTGGGGCATGCGGTGGACGTGCAGGTGTGAGCGAGCAGCCACGCGCCGAGCCGGTCGCCCGCGCCCGCCCTGCCATGCGATTCCAGACCGGCGCCGTGGTGCTGCACCTGAAGACCGGGCGGCGCTACCAGATCCTGATGGGGCCCGATGTGTGCCGTATCGAGGCCGACCGCAGTCCGGCCTACGCCTACCGGCTGGAGGATGCCCTCGCCACCGGTGATGCCACAGTCTGGGTCCGGCCGGCCGCAGAAATGGAAGATGGGCGCTTTGCCGTGTGTGCCCCGTGACCGGCCGGTCAGGCCGCGATCTGCGCCAGCCGTTGGTCCTGCCGCCGGACCAGGCGCGCAATATCCGCCACATCGGCGGCCGACAGCTTCGGCCCTGGCTTGCGCACCATGGCCGAGGCGATGGCGCCGCGCTGCACCATCAGGTGCTTGCGCACGGCCAGGCCGATGCCGCTTTGCTGTTCGTACCGCGCCAGCGGCAGATAGGCGTCGAAGATGTCGTGCGCGCGCTCCACGTCGCCGGCCGCATGGGCTGCGCACACATCGACCATCATCTCGGGATACGCAAACCCGGTCATCGCGCCATCGGCGCCACGGCTGAGCTCCTCGGGCAGGAACAGCCCCCCGCCGTTGCCGGCCAGGATCGACACACGCCGGACCTCGCCGCGCGTACTGGCGGCGCGTATGGCGGACAGCTTGGCGAGCCCGGGCGAGTCCTCGTGCTTGAGCATCACGCACGTCGGCGAGTTCTGCAGGATCTTCAGCACGACGCCGGTGGACATCTGCACGCCGGTGGAGACCGGGTGGTCCTGCAGCGCCCACGGCACGTCCGGGCCGAGCGTCTCGTCGACCATGTCGAAATAGGCGGTGATCTGGTCGTCGGTGCGTACGGTCGAAGCCGGCGCGACCATCACACCCGAGGCGCCCATGTCCATCACGCTGTGCGCCAGCTCGCGCATCGGCGCGAAGCCTGGCGACGAGGCACCGACCACCACCGGCACGCGGCCGTTCACCCGGGCCAACACCTGCCGCACAAAAATGCGCGACTCGTCGGCGGTGAGTTTGGTGGCTTCGCCCAGGATGCCCAGGATGGTCAACCCGGTGGCGCCGCGCTCCAGGTAGAAGTCGACCATGCGGTCGGTGCTGGAGAGGTCGAGCGCGCCGTCGTCCGCGAACGGGGTGACGGCGATCAGGTAGACGCCTTTGGCGCTGGTGTCGAGCGTGGTGTTGGCCATGGTCCTTGGCGCGCGGCGTCGCGGCACGCGGTAGTTGTGGCCGCCAGCTTAGCACTGCTTCGCGTGGCCGCGGGTGTCGGCCTATGATGCATCGCAGGGACCCGTCGCCAGCCGGCACCCGCTGCCGGCGCGCACGCCCATCGGATACGGAGCCACTATGCGCAGCTATTCACTCGCCTACCTGACCGCCGCCACCCTGACCCCGCCGCAGGCCGTGGACGTGGCCGCGCAACTGGGCTACCGGCATGTCGGGTTGCGCTTGCTGCCCAGCGCACCGGGCGGCGCATGGCAGCCGATCCTGGAGCAACCCGGCTTGCTGCGCGAGACACTGGCCCGCATGCGCGACACCGGAGTTGGCGTGATGGACCTGGAGGTGATCCGCATCGGTGCACAGTTCGATGCCACGGCGTACCAGGCTTTGCTGGAGGCGGGTGCCGCATTGCAGGCGCGCGCGGTTCTGGTGATCGGCGAGGATGCCGACGCGTCACGGCTGGCGGATTCCTTCGGCCAGCTGTGCGCCGTGGTCGCGCCGTATGGCATGACGGTCGACCTGGAGTTCCTGCCCTGGACGGCGGTGCCCGATGCACGCGCCGCCATGCGTGTCTTGCGGGCGGCCGGTAACCCCGCCAATGCCGGGATACTCGTTGACGCGCTGCATGTGTCGCGCTCGACGACCTCGCCGGACGACCTGACGGAGCTCGCCCGCGGCCCGCTGCACTACGCGCAGATCTGCGATGCGCCGGTGGGCGGCCCGTTTCCGGTCGACGAGATGATCCGCACCGCGCGCCAGGAGCGCCTGTTGCCGGGTGAAGGCGGCATCGACCTGGCGCAGATGTTCGCCCGGCTGCCGCAGGACCTTCCGGTCAGCGTCGAGATTCCGCACCTGGCGCGCATGGCGCGGCTCGGTGCGCTGGAGTGGGCGCGCCAGGCGCTGGCCGCGAGCCGTGCGGTGCTGGAGCCGGCCGACTGTTGAGCATGCCAAACGTCATGACAGGTTCAGTTTGGTGGGTTCTGGCCTGGCTTGCGGTCGCGAATCGGCGGCCATTGTGTTTGGTGCACCGCACTCCCAC
>JANMZX010000175.1:0-8299 GCA_031383745.1 Rhodoferax sp.
GAACGAGCCCGGCATGTTTCGATTTGCCGACCTGATGGCAACCGGCAGCGCCGATGACCCGGCGGTGGCCGAGGTCGGAACCAAGCTGCGGGCCACCGACCCGATCAACATCCAGTTCACCAGCGGCACCACCGGTTTCCCGAAGGGCGCAACACTCACGCACCGCAACATTCTGAACAACGGTTTCTTCATCGGCGAAGCGATGGAACTCACCGAGAACGACCGTCTGTGTGTGCCCGTGCCGCTGTACCACTGCTTCGGCATGGTGCTGGGCAACCTGGCGTGTATCACCCACGGTGCCACCATCGTCTACCCGAACGACGGCTTCGACCCGCTGACGGTGCTCGAAACAGTGCAGGCCGAGAAATGCACCGCCTTGCACGGCGTGCCGACCATGTTCATCGCCGAACTCGCGCACCCGCAGTTCTCCGGGTTCGACCTGTCCAGCCTGCGCACCGGGATCATGGCCGGCTCCCCGTGTCCGATCGAGGTGATGAAGCAGGTGGTGGACCGCATGCACATGACCGAGGTGACCATCGCCTACGGCATGACCGAGACCAGCCCGGTGAGCTGCCAGAGCAGCACGCAGACACCGCTGGACCGGCGCGTGTCGACCGTGGGCCAGGTGCAACCGCATCTGGAGATCAAGGTGATCGACCCCGCCACGGGCGCGCCCGTTCCCCGCGGTGTGACCGGCGAGTTCTGCACCAAAGGCTACTCGGTGATGCACGGCTACTGGGGCGACGAAGCGAAGACGCGGGAGGCCATCGACACCGACGGCTGGATGCATACCGGCGACCTCGCGACCATGGACGCCGAGGGTTACGTCAACATCGTGGGGCGCATCAAGGACATGGTGATCCGCGGTGGCGAGAACGTCTATCCGCGCGAGGTCGAGGAGTTCCTGTACCGCCACCCGGCCGTCTCCGATGTACAGGTGATCGGCGTGCCGGACAGCAAGTACGGCGAGGAACTGTGCGCCTGGGTCATCCTGAAGGCCGGGCAGACAGCCACCGAGGAAGACATCCGCGCGTTCTGCAAGGGCCAGATCGCGCACTACAAGGTGCCGCGCTACATCCGGTTCGTCGATGCGTTCCCGATGACGATCACCGGCAAGATCCAGAAGTTCGTCATGCGCGACCAGATGAAGCAGGAGTTGCAGCTGTCGGAATCCAAGACCGCATGAATCCGGAGTCAGGCTGCATTCGCTCTTTCGTACCTGACCTCGTCCGTCCCGCAGGGACCAACGCACACCCAACCATTCTTGTCATAGAACTTCCTGGCTCTCGTGCCGGTTCCGGTCGACAGCCAGAGCCTGTCGGGGCTCTGGGTCCGGAACCACGCGATCAAGGCAGCATGCAGTCGGGTGCCATGGCCTCGGCCTTGTGCGTCCGGCCTGACGAACAGCGCCCAGACATTCCCGGTCCTGGCGTTGCCGACCGCAAATGCCTCGATCCTTCCTTCTTCCTCGATGACCCAGCCTCGCCCGCTGTCTTCGATCGCTGCCCGGACTTCCTCGTCCGAGATGCGGCCAGGGGTCAAGGTGTTCTCCGCCACTGAGTAACGCACCTCCCAGATGCCGGGAATGTCGGCTGCGACGGCTTGACGGAGCATTGGCTTGGGCATCGTCAAGCAGCCTCACGCACGGCGATGACCTGCTGTGCGTCGGCAAACGCCCTTCAGGCATTCTTCGGCCTTCGCCGCTGCCGCCGGGGGGGCCGCCAGCATGTTTGACCGGGTGCAATGCTCCGCACGCTTCGCCGAGGCGGCACGTGCAGCGTGCAGGTACGTGGACGATGTCAGTTCAGCCTCCTGGTCGCCTCTGGCGGGACGTCGGCCCGCGATGTCCCATTGGATCCGAACCTGTTGAGCGGGCCCGGCGGCAGTGTACTTGCCATGGGCAGTGCCTGCGATCGGTCTGCAATGAACTCCCCCACCCGGCACCTTGCGGTTCATCGTCCGCGAAGGTCGGACTATCAACAGGCATCCGGCTGACCGAGTTGCACCCCCGTCCGCTACCATGCAATCCCTACCCCCGCCGCCCCGTCCATGCACGCCGTCGTCCTGAAGTATTTCCTCGAAGTCGCCCGTTGCGGATCGATCCGCAAGGCGGCGCAGAACCTGTTCGTGGCGTCCAGCGCGGTCAACCGGCAGATCCTGCGGCTGGAGGAAGAACTCGGCGCCGAATTGTTCGACCGCGTGCCCAGCGGGATGCGCCTGAATACCGCCGGCGAACGCCTGCAGCAGCATGTGCGCGGCACGCTGCACGACTTCCACCTGATGCGCACCGAGCTCGACGCGCTCAAGGGGGAACGCAAGGGCCATGTGTCGGTCGCTGCGATGGACTCGCTGCTGATCGAGTTCCTTCCCGCCGCGGTGGAGGAGTTCTCCGGCAGCTACCCGGCCGTGCGTTACACCATCTCGTCGGCCATGCCCAGTGAAGTGCCCGACCGGGTGGCCAACAGCGACAACGACATCGGCATCTGCTACCTGGGCAAGCTGCCGGGCACGCTGAGGGTGGCGGCCAAGGCGCCGTTTCCGCCTGGCGTGGTGATGGCGCCGTCGCACCCGCTGGCGAAGAAGGCGAAGATCGACTTTGCCGACTGCCGCGACCAGGCCTTCATCCAGATCAGCCAGGTGTCGCCGATCCACAACCTGGTGCAGCCCGAGTTCTCGCAGTTCTGGAACGACCTGGTGCCGGCCATATCCTGCAACTCCACCACGATGGCCAAACGCATGATCATTGCCGGGCGGGGCATCTCGTTCTTCTCGAAGATCGGCTTCATGGACGAACTCGAACGCGGCGAGGTGGTGTGGCGCCCGCTGGCCAACCGCGCGGTCAACGCGATCGAGGTCGGCATCCTGGTGCCCGCACACCGCACGCTCTCGCACGTGACCAGACAGTTCCTGGAGCGCCTGGTGCGCCGGCTCAAGCAACTGGAGCTGGCGGCTGCCATCCAGCAGGTCGCCTAACGCGGCGGCGCGCTGGCAGTCGCCGAGGGCACATCGCTGTGGATGTGTGCCGAATCCAGGCGGTCGCGCCGCGACAGCGCCGGGAAGATGCGGGTCCACAGCCCCGCCACCAGCAGCGTGCCCAGGCCGCCGAGCACCACCGACCCGACCGGCCCAAACCACTCGGCGGTGACGCCGGATTCGAATTCGCCGAGCTGGTTGCTGGCGCCGATGAACACCGAGTTGACCGCGCTCACCCGCCCGCGCATCGCATCGGGTGTCTCGATCTGCACCAGCGTCTGACGCACCACCACGCTGATGGTGTCGGCGCCGCCCGAGACGGCCAGCGCGAGCATCGACAGCCAGAAGCTGTCCGACAGCCCGAACAACACCATGCACACGCCGAACAGCGCCACCGACAGCATCAGCGTGCGCCCGACGCGCCGACGCAGCGGCCAGCGCGTGAGCACCGCGGACATCACCAGCGCACCCACCGCCGGTGCGCTGCGCAACAGCCCCAGGCCGAGCGGCCCCTCGTGCAGGATGTCGCGCGCGAACATCGGCAACAGGGCGGTGGCGCCGCCCAGCAACACGGCGAACAGGTCCAGCGACACGGCTCCCAGCAACACCTTGCGCTCCCACACGAAGGCCACACCGGCCAGCAGCGTGCGCAGCGTGGCACGCTCGGGGTCCGGTACCACATGCACATACCGCAGCAGCAGCACCAGGGCGCCGGCGAACACAAACACCAGCGTGCAGGCGGCATAGACGGCACTGGCTCCGGCGACGAACAGCAGGCCGCCGATCGCAGGCCCCAGGATGATGGCGCTTTGCGTGCCAGCCGAGCTGAAGGCCAGGCCGCGCGCCAGCAGGCCTGGCGGCAGCAGGGTCGGGGTCAGGGCCTGGTGCGCCGGCATCTGGAACGCCCGCGTCAACCCCAGCACCACCGACACCGCCAGCAGCAGATCGCGCGCGACCCAGGGGCCCGCCGCGCCCCAGCCCCGGGTCGCGGCAACCAGGCCCAGCGCCACCAGCGCCTGCGCCAGGATGCAGACGGCGATGATGCGGCCGCGGTGCAGGCGATCCGCCACGTGCCCTGCCACCAGGGTCATCAGCAATGCCGGGAGGAACTGGTACAGGCCCACCAGGCCAAGGTCCCAGGCGCTGCCGGTGAGCTCGTACATCTGCCAGCCGATGGCCACCATCAGCATCTGGTTGCCGGCCGTACCGAACAGGCGGGCCGTCCACAACCGCATGAATCCGCGCTGGCGGATCAGTGCGGAGAAACTGTGGTCGGGCATCCGCGACGAGCATACCAGCGCCGCCGCTTCAACATCACCACAGGGGCTGCAGCTTTCCCCCCAGCAGCCGAAAACCGCGTTGCGCCATGACCCGGGCTTCGGCCTCGTCGTGCGTCACCAGCACCGTGGTGATACGGGCCGCCGCAATGCGCTGGGCGAACTCGCCGCGCAGGCTGGCACGCAGCTCCGCGTCGAGCGCCGAAAACGGCTCGTCGAGCAGCAACAGGCGCGGCGCCGTGATCAGCGCGCGCGCCAGCGCCACGCGCTGCTGCTCGCCGCCGGAGAGTTTCCACACCGCATGGCGGGCATGGCCCCCCAGCCCGAACACTGCCAGCAGCTGCTCGGCCTGGGCGCGCGCCTGCGCACGCCGCTGGCCTTGTTCGACCAGGCCGAACGCCACGTTGTCGCGCACATCGAGGTGCGGGAACAGCGCGAAATCCTGGAACATCAGGGCAAAACGGCGCCGCTCGGGCGCCACGCCCGCCAGGTCGACACCGTCGAAGCGGATATCGCCGCTGTCGGGCGGCTCCAGTCCCGCGACCATCTTGAGCAAGGTGCTCTTGCCGCTGCCAGACGGCCCCAGCACGGCCACCGTCTCGCCGCGCGCGACACGCAGGTTGAGCGCGTCGGCCAGCACCCAGTGGCCACCGGCCGCGTCGTCGAAGGTCTTGTGCACACCCAGCAGTTCAAGCATGGCCGACCCTCCTGCGCGCGGGCTGCGCCAGCCCATCGCGTTCGCGCGCCGCCGGCTTGTCGATCAGCAGGAACGCCAGCAGCGCCAGCAGCATCAGTGCGGCCGCCAGCACCAGCGCCTCGTCGCGGTTGGACGCTCCCGGCCGCCCCAGACGCTGGTAGATCAGCGTGGTCAGCGTGGCCCATTCCGGCCGCGACAGGAACAGCGTGACTGCGAACTCCCCCAGCGCGGTGGCTGCGGCAAACGCCATGCCGCGACGCAGTGCCGGCAGGACCATCGGCAGGGTGACGCGCCAGAAGATGCGGCTCGGCGACGCGCCCAGCGTCTGCGCCACCTGCGCCAGCGACGGCGGCAGGCTGTCGAGCGCGGCACCCAGCGCATTGGCGACAAACGGATAGGCCAGCAGCGCATACGCCGCCACCAGCAGCGGCAGGCTGGCGCTCCAGGCCGGGTACAGCAACAACAGGCCGAAAGCCACCGTGACCGGCGACACCACGAACGGCAGGAAAGCCGCCGCCCGCAGCCAGGTGGAACGCCGCGCCGCCAGTGCATGGGTCACGCCCAGCAGCGTGGCCAGAACGAGGGCAGCGGCGGTGAAGCGCACCGTGTTCCACAACGCCAGCAGCGTTTCCGGCTCCCACAACACCGCCCATGCGCCACCGCCCGCCAGCACAGCGCGCCCCACGATCGCCAGCAGCGGTGTCGCGCACACCATCAGCAGCAGGAACATCGCCGCCGCGACCGCCGCCCACTGCCCGGGACCCCGCGGCGCCTGGCGCGCAATGCCGTCGGCGCGCGCCGGCGTGGCCAGCCGCCGCTCGACCCAGGCGTACAGCAGCGCCACGGAGCCGGTCAACAGCAGCATCGCCAGCGCCAGCACGCCGGCGGGTGCGAGCTTGAGCTCATGCGCGACCAGGGTGTAGATCTCGACCTCGATGGTGGCGAACCGCTGCCCGCCCAGGATCAGTGCCAGCCCGAAACCGGAAAACGCATACAGGAACACCAGGCACAGCGCCGACGCCAGCCAGGGCAGGATCGCCGGCCACTCCACGCGCCAGAAGGCGCGCCAGGGTGTCGCACCCAGCGTACGCGCGGCTGCCACACGCGCCGCGCTGACACGCTCCAGGGCTTCGACGGCTGCCCGCACCAGAATGCACAGGTTGAAGAACAGGTTGCCGTACAGCAACAGCCACGGCGTGTCCTGCAGGTCCAGGCCCCACCCCTGCGCCAGCAGGCCGCGCGGGCCCCACAGCGCCAGCACGCCGAGTGCCGCCACCAGAGTGGGCACCACAAAGGGCAGCATCAGCAAACGCAGCACGACGGCCCGACCAGGGAACTCCAGCCGCGCCAGCACCCAGGCCACCGGCAGCCCGACAAGCAAGGCCGCCACGCAGGTCAACGCCGCCTGCAGCAGCGACCAGCCGACACGCCAGCGCAGGTAGGCATCACCGGCCATCGCCCACAGCACACCGGACTGTGCGCCCGCCAGCGCCTCGGACGCCAGGCGCGCCAGCGGCGCCAGCACCATCAACACCAGGAAGCCCAGCGGCAGCAGCCCGATCGCCAGCGCGCCCGGCAGCACCGTGCGCGACGCAACGCCGCCGACTGCCGCCATGGCCCCGCGCGGCCGGCCTACTTCAGCACCACCGTGGTCCAGCGGCTGACCCAGTCGGCGCCGCGGGCGGCGATTGCCTCGTTGCCGGGGCTGTCATGGCTGGCAGGCTCCACCGCATGGCGCATCACCTCGGGCCGGCTGGTGCGGGGCTCCGCGGCATACATCCACATGCTGGTCTGCAAGGCCTCCTGGACCGGCGCAGACCGCAGGAACTCCATGAAACGTTGCGCGGCCTCGCGCTGCTGCCCGCCACGCACCAGCGCCACGCCCTCCACCTGCCGGAACACCGCGCCCTTGAGCGACAGGCTCGCGGTGGGCGGCTCGGTGATTTTTTCCTTGCTGTAAAAGACCTCGGCCGCCGGGCTGCTGGCGTAACTCACGACCAGCGGACGGCTGCCGCCGTTGCGCGTGAACTCGGTGTAGTAGGCCTCGCTCCAGCCCTTGGTCACCTTCACGCCGTTGGCGCGCATGCGGGCCCACCAGTCGAATGCCGCCTCCTCGCCCAGGCCGGCAATCGTGGATAGCAGGAAGGCCTGGCCCGTGCTCGACGTGGCCGGGTTCTGCACCGTGAGCAGGTTGCGGTACGCCGGCTGGGTGAGGTCCGCCAGCGACGCCGGCAGCGGCAGGCCGCTCCTGGCGAACCACGCCCGGTCGTAGTTGAGGGTGACGTACCCGTAGTCCACGGCCAGCACGCCCGCCCCCAGCGGCACCACCGGTTCGCGTTGGCTGGCGGGGCCGGCATAAGCGTCGAGCACCTGCGCCGCCTGCGCCTTGACGACCAGCGCGTTGTCCAGGCCGAACACCACGTCGGCGATCGGCTGGGCGCGGGTGAGGATCAGCTTGTTGAGCATTTCGCCGGCGTCGCCGGCCTTGATGATGCTGAGCTTGACGCCAGCCTCGGACTCGAAGCGGGCCAGAAGCGGCTTGGGCAGCGAGAACGAACTGTGCACCAGCACGCGCAGTTCCTGGGCCGATGCGGCCGGTGTGCCGGTGACGAGCGTCGTCGCCAGTGCGGCAACCCCCAGAAATGAAAAAATCCGTCGTTGCATGGTGTCCATCCTTTGCATGTGGCCGCCTCGGGACACATGAAAAGACGGGGCGCCAGCACTGCGACGGATCCATCTCATCACGCTCCCTACGCTGGCATTACCCAGATCAGGTGAGTGGGGTATTTCTCAGTCGCGCCGACGTTTCCGCCCTGCGTGACACCCCCGGTGATGTGCGAATTGTACGGCAGGGCCCAGACCCTGCCCGCAGCAGGTGCGCATACCAGTTTGCGTTCAATCGTATGCAATCGGGGGGCGGCTTTCGGCCCAAAGCGGACGTTGTTGGACTTGCGCGAAACCATGACAGCCAGGATACCGGTGAGGTGGTGTGGGACCAGGCCGACGGCGCATTCGGCTCCGCGGCTGTCCTCCGCCCTGCGGGCTCCCCCTTTATGCCGCTGCGCCGAACGCACCGCCGACCTGATCCTGCGACTTGGTTGGCCTGCGGGAGCCCGGAACACCGAATACCGAAGACCCAGCGGCGCGGCAGACGGTACCCGGTGCGGGCGATTTCTGGGGCGCCGAGGAGCGGACCGCAAGGGTCGGTGCGCGCAGCGCACTTCGTTGTCATTCTGGCCGCGGCTGTTCGAACGCAGCGCCCGCAGGGCGCGTAGTGAGTTCTGCGGCCCGACCCTTGGGGGAGCACCGCAGGGCAGTCGGACACGCAGTGCCGACCGCCCCAGCATGAGCC
>JANMZX010000193.1:0-4894 GCA_031383745.1 Rhodoferax sp.
CTGGCGGAGCTTGCCACGGCCAACGAGTCCGTCGCCGGCATGCACAGCGCGCCCAGCGGGCGCCTGACACTGACCGCGCCAGTGCTGTTCGGCGCCAGGTACGTGACCCCCATCGTGACCGAATACCTGCAGCGCTACCCGACCGTCAATGCGTCGTGCTGGTTCCTGGACCGGGTGGTGAACATGATGGACGAAGGCATCGACATCGCGGTGCGCATCGGCGAGTTGCCCGACTCGTCCATGCAGGCGGTGCGCGTGGGCCGTGTGCGCCGCATCATCTGCGGCGCGCCGGCCTACCTGCAGCAGCACGGCATTCCGCAGCGCCCGGAGGATCTCCAAACACATGACATCGTGTCAGCCAACGCAGTGTCATCGGGCGCCGAATGGCGGCTGGTCAAGGACGGCGCGCCCTGCGTCGTGAAGTTGCAGCCGCGCATGACATCCACCACCAACGACGCCGCGCTGACGGCCGCGGTCGGTGGTTTTGGGCTGACGCGCCTGTTGTCCTACCAGGTGGCGGACCAGTTGCGCGATGGCCAGCTCAAGATCGTGCTCAGCGAGTTCGAACCACCCGCTCTGCCGGTGCACCTGGTGCACCGCGAAGGCCGCCATGCGTCGCAAAAGGCGCGGACCTTCCTGGACTTGGCGATCGAGCGCCTGCGGGCCGAACCGGCGCTGAACTGAGCGTGGGCGATCACGCTGTGCGGCAAGACCCGGCCGGCAAGATCGTCACAACACGGGAGACGCCCCGCCGAACAGCGCCGCCTCCAGCGCGGCCAGGTCCTCGTCGCTGGTGTACGGTTGCACCGACACCCGCACAAAGCTGCGGCCGCCCTCGCCGTTGACATGTTGCGTCACCGGCACCTCGATACGGAACTCCTCGAACAGGCGCGTGCGCAAGGCCGCGGCGTCCTGGTGCGGCACCGGCAGCGGCGCCATCTGCAGGAAGAATGCATCGGCGGCAATCGACGCGATGCCGGTGCGCTTGCTGACCCGGTGCATCAGCGCCATCGCCCGTGTGTGGCAATCCGCGCAACGCGCCGCCCAGTCGTGTGCGGCGAGGAAATCGATCGCCGCCGGCACCGCAAGAAAGCCGGTAAGGTCGCGCGAGCCCTGCCACTGCATGCGGCGTTCGAACAGACCTTGGCCGATGAAGCCGTCCCAGGCGCTCGGGCCCTCAGGTGCTGCCTCGCCCCAACTCGTCACCATCGCGAACAGGCCGCCGTGGTGCTCGTTGCGGGCATGCAGGAAGGCCGTTCCCTTGGGTGCACACATCCACTTGTGGCAATTGCCGGTGTAGTGGTCGGCCCCCAGCGCCGTCAGGTCCAGCGGGATCTGCCCCGGTGCATGGGCGCCGTCGATCAGGCTGGCGATGCCGCGTTGCCGCGCCTGCGCCAGCACCGGTTCGATCGGCAGCCGCAAGGCCGTGGGGCTGGTGATATGGCTCATCATGACGAGCCGCGTGCGGGCCGTCATCGCATCGGTCATCGCCGCGACGAAACCGGCGCGGGTCAGCGGCAAAGGCACCGGCACCACCACCAGCGTGGCACCGGCTTCGGCACAGACGCGCGCCAGCGTCGCGCGGCAGGCGCCGTATTCCAGGTCGGTGGTCAGCACTTCGTCACCTGGCTTCAGCTTCAGCGACTTGGCAACGATGTTGACGCCGGTGGTGGCGTTGGACACGAACACCAGGTCGTCCACACCGGCGCCCAGATAGGTCGCCAGGCGCTCCCGCGCATGGCGCAACAAACCGGCAGAGCGGCGACCGAGAAACAGCACCGGGTTGCGCTCCATCTCGCGCTGCCAGCCCTGCCAGGCGTCGAACACCGGCCTGGGGCAGGCGCCGTAGGAGCCATGGTTGAGAAAGACGGTGTCGGGGTCGAGGAGGAAGTGTTCTTTCATGCGCTTTGGCCGGAATGGTTGAGGCAAGCCGTTTCAGGTGATGGCGGGGGCGGGAATCGCACGGGTACGCCACCGGGTTGCCACACGGCGTATCTGTGCATGCACGACGCAAACAAGGCGCTCTCCTGCCAGCCCTGCAGCCAGCGCCGTGTGGCGGGCCAGCGCGCGTCGTGCCACCACGTGGCATCGACCGCCGCAAACTGCCGCACAAAAGGAAACACGGCAACATCCGCCCAGCAGGGGCCATCGCCCCCAAGGTAGCCGGCCTTGGCCAAGACCGATTCCAGCGGGGCGATCAGGCAGGCGACGGCATCGTCGCGGTAGTCGGCCTGGCTGCGTTGCGGGTGCCGGTTGGCGTATTTGTAATGGTCCAGCGCCCGCTTGAACGCGCCATCGTTGGTGTCCACCAGGTGCTGGTTGAACGCGGCGTCACCGCGCGTCAGCCAGTGGTCGCGGTCATTGCGGGCCAGCGCCCAGCGCATGATGTCCAGGCTCTGCACCAGCACCGCGCCCGGTCCGCTGTCGAGCACCGGCACCGTGGCAGCCGGTGACACAGCCAGCAGAGCTGCCGGTTTGCGTCGCAGGTCCACCTCGCGCAGTTCGACCGGCACACCCGCCTGGCACAGGGCGAGCCGCGCCCTGATCGCGTAGGGGCAGCGCCGGAACGAATACAGGATCGGCAGGGCGTTCACGGCGGTGGCCATCCTGCGCCCGAGCCCGGGCACCGGCTGGGCAATCGACCGCGGCTGCGCCACCGCGCGCGCTCACCGGGCACAACGCGTGCTCACGGGTCGACCCGCCCGCACAGGATGGCGGGGACCGCGGCGGGCGTGTCGCCGAGCACGATCAACTGCGCCAGCCGGTCGCCGGCCAGGCTGGCATGCACGTCGTCCCCGGCATGCACGGTCGCCAGCAGATCGCCGGCCTCCACGCGCCGTCCCAGGCCGACCACCTCGGTCAGCCCCACGCGGTGGTCGATCGCGTCGGTCGTCACCCGCCGGCCACCGCCGAGTTCGATCACCAGCAATCCGATGTCCCGCGTGGCGATTGCCTGGACCCAGCCACCCCGCCGCGCCACAACTGCGCGTTGCACCGGGGCCGGCGCCAGGTAGTGGGTGCCACGTTCCACGAAATCCGCCGGCCCGCCGAGGGCGGCCACCATGCGGCCAAACCGCTCCAGTGCCGAGCCGTCCGCCAGCGACCGGTCGACCCGTACCAGCGCCTGCGCGGGGTCAGGTGCCAGCTTGCCCAGCACCAGCATCTCTGCCGCCAGGGCCCGGGTGACCTCCAGCAGGCGCGGCTCGCGGTACGCACCTGTCAGGAAGTCGAGCGCCTCGACGACTTCAAGCGCGTTGCCGCAGCTGTGGCCCAGCACCTGGTTCATGTCGGTGAGCAGGGCGCGCGTGGGCAGTCCGGCGCCGTTCGCCACATCCACCAGCGACTGCGCCAGTGCCCGGGCCATTTCCGGCGTGGCCGCGAACGCGCCGTTGCCGACCTTCACGTCCAGCACCAGCCCCTGCAATCCGGCGGCGAGCTTCTTGGACAGGATGCTGGCCGTGATCAGCGGGATCGACTCCACCGTGGCCGTGACATCGCGGATCGCGTACAGCCGGCGGTCGGCCGGCGCCAGTGCCGCAGTCTGGCCGATGATGGCGCAGCCGGAGCCGCGCAAGGTGGCGCGCAAGCGCTCGACATCCGGCGCGGTCTTGTAGCCGGGGATGCTGTCCATCTTGTCCAGCGTGCCGCCGGTGTGGCCCAGGCCGCGCCCGGAGATCATCGGAACGAATCCGCCGCAGGCCGCGACGATCGGCGCCAGCATCAGGCTGACCTTGTCGCCCACGCCGCCGGTGGAATGTTTGTCCAGCACCGGCCCGCCGAGGTCGGCGCTGGCCCAGTCCATCACCTCGCCCGAATGCGTCATCGCGCGTGTCAGGGCGACGGTCTCGGTGGTGGAAAACCCCTGCAGGAAGATCGCCATCGCCATCGCGGCACACTGGGCGTCGCTCCAGCTGGCGTCGACCAGCCCGCGCACGAAGGCATCGATCTGGTCGGCTTCCAGCGCCTGGCCGTCACGCTTGCGGCGGATGATTTCCTGGGCCAGCATGCCTGCCCTCAATACGGGCCGGGGGCTGCATGCGGGGTCGCGGCAGCACCACCGAGCACGGCTTCGATATCGCCCAGGAGGCTGCTGGCACCGATGCGCAAGCGGGTCGGGGTCAGGGCTTGGGGCCCCAGAATCTCTTGCGCCAGCGAGAAGTAAGTGGCGGCTTCTGCCACGGTGCGAATCCCGCCGGAGGCCTTGAAGCCCACCCGCGTAGCGGCCGCAGGATCTGCCGCAATCGCCTGCAGCATGGTCCGGGCTGCACCGAGGGTGGCGCTCACCGGCGTCTTGCCAGTGCTGGTTTTCAGGAAGTCAGCGCCTGCTTCGATACTGAGTTCGGACGCGCGGCGGATCAGCGCTTCGGTCTGCAGCACGCCGGTCTCCAGGATCACCTTGAGTGTCAGGCCCGGACAGGCGGCGCGCACGGCCTGCAGCAAGGCGGCCACCGCCGCGTCATCGCCGGCCATGAGGCGCGCATAGGGCAGGACCACGTCGACCTCCTGCGCACCGGCGCGCACGATCGCCTGCGTATCCTGCACCGCACGCGCGATGTCGGCGTCGCCGTCGGGAAAGTTGGCCACCGCCGCGACCGCGATGCCCGCAGGCACCTGGCGCCGGGCCATGGCGGCGAAGCGCAGCCAGACACACACGGCGGCCGTGTCACCGAACGGTCCGTGCGCCCGGGCGCACAGGCTGGCGACATCGGCTTCGGTATCGGCGTCGTTCAAGCTGGTCAGGTCCAGGCAGCGCAGCGCCAGGCGGGCGGGCGCCACCAGGTCAGGCTGGGTCGGCATCGGGGGCACCTCCTGCGGGGATGGAGCGGATCACCGCGGCCAGCAGGCCACCGGCGCGTTCACTTGCGGCCTGGGCCGCGGACAGCGTCAGCGCATG
>JANMZX010000204.1:0-51483 GCA_031383745.1 Rhodoferax sp.
CGCGTACATGCGTGCATAGGCATCAGTGAGGCCTCCGGGTGGAAACGCGACCACGATGCGGATCGGCTTGCTGGGCCACGGGGCAGTCTGGGCCCGGGCGGCCGGGACGATGCCGGCGGCGCCGAACGCGGCCGCGGCGCCGAGGAACTGGCGGCGGTACAAGGGGTTGTGATTCGGCATGGGCGATTTCCTGATGGGAAAGTGACGCGATCACTCTAGCAGAGCGGCATCGGCACCCGTGGGGGTGGAAACCCGCGTAAGCATGCGCCGAGGCCAAAGAAAAAGGACTTCCGACCGCTCGATAGTCCCTTGTCTGCCTGGCCGAATTCTGGTGGGCGGTGGAGGCTTCGAACCTCCGACCCCAGCAGTGTGAATGCTGTGCTCTACCCCTGAGCTAACCGCCCTGTATTCCGTTTGTTGACCGCCCGGAAACAGCCTTGGATTATGCCACAGGGTTATGCGCCGGCCGCCGCCCAGACGGTCTTGCCACCGCTGGCCTTGTCGAGTTGGCGCAACACGTCGGCATGGGCTTCGAGCTCCTGTGGGTTGGCGCGCAGCACCGGCAGGTCGAAGGCACGCAGGTCGACTGCCATGCCGCCGGCTTCGTGCGACGGGGTGGCGCCGGCGTCCATCAAGAGCGCCTCCTGGCCGCGCGTCATGTTGATGTACACGTCGGCCAGCAGTTCCGCGTCCAGCAGGGCACCATGCAGCGTGCGCCCGGAGTTGTCCACGCCCAGGCGGTCGCACAGCGCGTCGAGCGAGTTGCGTTTGCCGGGGAACATCTCCTTGGCCATGACCAGGGTGTCGGTCACGCTGGCCACGAACTGCCGGAACGGCGGTCGCCCGATCTGCGCCAGTTCCTGGTTCAGGAAGCCGAGGTCGAAGGCGGCGTTGTGGATGATGATCTCGGCGCCGGCCACGTATTCCAGCAGCGCGTCGGCCACGGCGGCGAACACCGGCTTGTCACGCAGGAACTCGTTGCTGATGCCGTGCACCTTGAGTGCTTCCTCATGGCTGTCGCGCCCCGGATTCAGGTAGAAATGCAGGTGGCTGCCAGTGAGCTTGCGGTTGAGCAGTTCGACGCAGCCGATCTCGATGATGCGGTCGCCCTGCTCGGCATACAACCCGGTGGTTTCGGTATCCAGGAATATCTGTCGCATGGCCGTTGTCAGTGGTTTTCCTTGGCATGGTTGATGGAGTAGCGCGGTATCTCCACCACCACATCCTCCTGCGCCAGTATCGCCTGGCAACTCAGGCGCGACTGCGGCTCCAGGCCCCAGGCGCGGTCCAGCAGGTCTTCCTCGTTCTCGTCAAGGTCGTTGAGGGATTCAAATCCCTTGCGCACGATCACATGGCAGGTGGTGCAGGCGCAACTCAGGTCACAGGCGTGTTCGATGTTGATGTGGTGGTCGAGCAGGGCCTCGCAGATCGAGGTGCCTGCCGGAGCGGACACCTCGGCCCCCTGGGGACAGTACTCGGCATGGGGCAAAATCTTGATGGTGGGCATGGGGGTGCAGTGTCCGTCTCAGACGGTCTCGATGTTCTTGCCGGCCAGCGCCTGCTGGATGCCGTGGTTCATGCGCATGGCTGCAAACGCCTGCGTACCATCCGACAAACTCTTGGTTATGGCCTCGATGGCGGCGGGGTCGTCCAACGTGATGCAGGAGCGCACCTGGCCCATCAGGGCCTCGATGTGCTCCAGCTGGGCGGCGTCGAGCAACGCACGATCGGCATCCAGCGCAGTCTGCGTCGCCAGCAGCAGCCGGTCGGCATCGAGCCGCGCCTCGGCCAGCGACCGCGCCCGCATGTCGGACTGCGCGGTGCTGAAACTCTCCTTCAGCATGCGCGCGATTTCCGCGTCGTCCAGCCCATAGGTGGGTTTGACGTCAATGTGCGCCTCGACACCGCTGTTCTGTTCGCGCGCGGCCACCTGCAGCAGGCCGTCGGCGTCCACGGTGAAGGTCACACGGATACGGGCCGCGCCCGCCACCATGGCAGGGAAACCGCGCAGTTCGAAACGCGCCAGGCTGCGGCAATCGGCGACCATGTCGCGCTCGCCCTGCACCACATGCAGCGCCATCGCGGTCTGGCCATCCTTGTAGGTGGTGAAATCCTGCGCCATCGCCGTCGGAATGGTCTGGTTGCGCGGCACGATGCGCTCCACCAGGCCACCCATGGTCTCGATGCCCAGCGACAGCGGAATCACGTCGAGCAACAGCAGTTCCCCCGACGGGTTGTTGCCTGCCAGCTGGTTGGCCTGGATCGCGGCGCCCAGGGCCACCACCTCGTCCGGGTTCAGGTTGTTCAGCGGTGCGCGTCCGAAAAAGGTGGCCACCGCCTGCTGTACCTGCGGCATGCGCGTGGAACCCCCGACCATGACCACGCCCTGGATGTCCTCGACCGCCAGACGCGCATCGCGCAGGGCCTTGCGTGCGGCACTGATGGTCCGTGCCGTCAGGCCCTGTGTGACCGCCTCGAGCTGGGCCCGCGTGACCGGCACCTCCAGCGTGGTGCCCGCCACCTCGGCGTGCAGCACGGTGCCATCCTGGCTGGAGAGTGCCTCCTTGCAGGCGCGGGCGGCCTGGGTGATGGCCACCTTGTCCGATGCCGACACGGCTTGCAGGCCTGTCTGCTCCAGCGCCCACAGCGCGAGCGCCCGGTCGTAGTCGTCACCGCCGAGCGCGGAATCTCCGCCGGTGGCGATGACCTCGAACACCCCCTGCGTCAGGCGCAGGATGGAGATATCGAAGGTGCCGCCACCCAGGTCGTAGATCGCGTACACACCTTCGCTGGCGTTGTCCAGGCCATAGGCAATCGCCGCTGCCGTCGGTTCGTTGATCAGGCGCAGGACATTGAGCCCGGCCAGCTGGGCCGCATCCTTGGTGGCCTGGCGCTGCGCATCGTCGAAATAGGCCGGCACCGTGATCACGGCGCCGTACAGGTCGTCGTCGAAACTGTCCTGCGCGCGGTAGCGCAACGTGGCCAGGATGTCGGCACTGACCTCCACCGGCGACTTCTCGCCATCGACCGTAGCCAGGGCGAGCATGCCGGGCTTGTCGACAAAGCGGTATGGCAGGCGGCCGCTGTCGGCCACGTCCTTCAGGTTGCGGCCCATGAATCGCTTGACCGAGGCGATGGTGTTCTGGGGGTCCTGCGCCGCTGCAGCAACCGCGTCGAAACCGATCTGGCGCCTGCCACCCTCCAGGTAGCGCACCACCGAGGGCAGGATCACCCGGCCCTGTTCGTCTGGCAGGCACTCGGCCACACCATGGCGCATGGTCGCCACCAGCGAGTGGGTGGTGCCCAGGTCGATGCCGACGGCCAGGCGCCGTTCATGCGGGTTCGGCGTCTGGCCGGGTTCTGAAATCTGTAGCAATGCCATGAAGCGTTGTGGCCGCGGGGCCTTCTTTCTGGGTTTATCCGGCGCGCGTCGACGCCGCCGCGCGGGGAACTGCGGCTGCACCAGGCATGTCTGCGAGCTGGTCAGTGCGCTTGTCGATGTCGGTGCTGAAACGCTCGATGAACATCAACGAGCGCACCAGCGACACCGCAAGCGCCAGGTCATGCTGCACATCGATGGCCTGCGCACACTGGTCCAGCATCTCGCGCCGCACCGACATCACCTGGCGCTGCAGCGCGTCCACGTCTTCGACCGCCTGGGCTTCGTCGAGTGCTTCGCGCCACTCGATCTGCTGCATCAGGAACTGGGGCGGCATGGCGGTGTTGCTCTCGGCATGGATGGCGGCGCCACCAAGCTCACACAGGTACGCGGCACGGCGCAGCGGATCCTTCAAGCGCTGGTACGCCTCGTTGATCCGCACGGACCACTGCATGGCGTGACGTTGCACCGAGGCGTCCCGGGCCGCAAACCGGTCCGGATGGGCTTCGCGCTGAAGGTCTTTCCAGCGCGTGTCGATTGCCGCGCGGTCCTGCGCGAACTGCACCGGAACTCCAAACAACTCGAAGTCGTTCGAGGCCAGCGAGATCAGGGGCTCAGCCATGGCAAGATCCCTGCGCAGCAACCGGCCAGGTGTTCACACCCTGAACGATTCGCCGCAGCCGCACTTGTCGCGTTCGTTCGGGTTGTTGAAGCGGAATCCCTCGTTGAGGCCCTCGCGTACGTAGTCGAGTGTCGTACCGTCGATGTAGGCCATGCTTTTTGGGTCCACCAGCACCTTGACGCCATGTTCCTCGAACACGACGTCCTCCGCGGCGAGCTCGTCCACGTATTCCAGGGTGTAGGCCAGGCCGGAACAACCGGTGGTCTTGACGCCGAGGCGGACCCCCACCCCCTTGCCACGTTTGGCAAGGTAGCGGTTCACATGCCGCGCAGCAGCTTCTGACAAAGTGACGGACATGGGAATCTCAGTGTGCGTGTTTCTTCTTGTAGTCATCGACCGCCGCCTTGATGGCGTCTTCGGCCAGGATCGAGCAGTGGATCTTGACCGGGGGCAACGCCAGTTCTTCGGCAATCTGGCTGTTCTTGAGCGCAGCGGCCTGGTCGAGCGTCTTGCCCTTGACCCATTCGGTCACGAGTGATGACGAGGCGATGGCCGAGCCGCAGCCGTAGGTCTTGAAGCGCGCGTCCTCGATCACGCCCGTCTGCGGGTTGACCTTGATCTGCAGCTTCATCACGTCACCGCAGGCCGGCGCGCCGACCATGCCGGTGCCGACCGATTCATCGCCTTTGTCGAAGGACCCGACGTTGCGCGGGTTTTCATAGTGGTCTACCACTTTTTCGGAATAAGCCATGGGGTTACCTCTTTCTGGATGCAAATCCGGTTGTCAGTGGGCGGCCCACTGGATGGTGCTGATGTCGACGCCGTCCTGGTACATCTCCCACAAGGGGCTCAGGTCGCGCAGCTTGGCCACGTTCTGCTTGATGGTGGCGATGGCGTAGTCGATCTCTTCTTCGGTGGTGTAGCGCCCGATCGTCATGCGCAGGCTGCTGTGCGCGAGTTCATCACTTCGGCCCAAGGCGCGCAGCACGTAGCTGGGCTCCAGGCTGGCCGAGGTGCATGCGGAGCCGCTGGACACCGCCAGGCCCTTGATGCCCATGATCAGCGATTCGCCCTCCACATAGTTGAAACTCATGTTGAGGTTGTGCGGCACCCGTTTGTCGAGGTGTCCGTTGATGAACACCTGCTCCACATCCTTGAGGCCGGCGAGCATGCGGTCATGCAGAGCGCGGATGCGGATGTTTTCCGCGCCCATCTCGGCCTTGGCGATTCGGTAGGCCTCGCCCATGCCCACGATCTGGTGCGTCGGCAGGGTGCCCGAACGCATGCCGCGCTCGTGGCCGCCGCCGTGCATCTGCGCCTCGATGCGCACGCGGGGCTTGCGCCGCACGAACAGCGCGCCGATGCCCTTGGGGCCATAGGTCTTGTGCGAGGTCAGGCTCATCAGGTCCACCGGCAGGCTCGCCAGATCGATGTCGACCCTGCCGGTCGCCTGGGCGGCATCCACATGGAAGACCACCTGGCTGGCGCGGCAGATAGCGCCGATGGCGGCAATGTCCTGCACCACGCCGATCTCGTTGTTGACGAACATCACGCTGGCCAGGATGGTGTCCGGGCGGATGGCGGCCTTGAACACGTCCAGGTCGAGCAGCCCGTCGGACTGCACGTCGAGGTAGGTGACCTCGAAGCCCTGGCGCTCGAGCTCGCGGCAGGTGTCGAGCACCGCCTTGTGTTCGGTCTTGACCGTGATGATGTGTTTGCCGCGGGTCTTGTAGAAACCGGCCGCGCCCTTGAGCGCAAGGTTGTTGGATTCGGTGGCACCGGAAGTCCAGACGATCTCGCGCGGATCGGCACCAATCAGGTCGGCGACCTGCACCCGCGCCTTCTCGACAGCCTCCTCGGCTTCCCACCCCCAGGCGTGACTGCGCGAAGCCGGGTTGCCGAAGTGCTGGCGCAGCCAGGGCACCATCGCATCCACCACCCGCTCGTCGCAGGGATTGGTGGCGCTGTAGTCCATGTAGATCGGGAAATGCGGTGTCATGTCCATGTGATTGCTCAGGATTTCAGGAAAGCGTTGCCCAACGCAAAAACCGAGTTGGGGGCGTTGATACGGATCGGCTTGGCGACCGGCATGGCGGAAATGGCACGCTTCACGTGCGGCTTGTCCTCCACCTGCAGGCCCTTGGCGAGTTGCTCGTCCACCAGCTTTTGCAGCGTGACCGAATCGAGAAACTCGACCATGCGCACGTTCAGGGACGCCCACAGATCGTGTGTCATGCAGCGGGCGCCCTCGCCCAGGCAGTTCTCCTTGCCGGCGCACTGGGTGGCGTCGATCGGTTCGTCGACCGACACGATGATGTCCGCCACGGTGATGTCGGTGGCCTTGCGCGCCAGCGTGTAGCCGCCACCGGGGCCGCGGGTGGACTCCACCAGTTCGTGCCGGCGCAGCTTGCCAAACAGTTGCTCCAGGTAGGACAGAGAAATCTGCTGGCGCTGGCTGATTGCCGCCAGCGTGACGGGGCCATTGCTCTGACGCAGGCCCAGATCGATCATGGCGGTGACCGCAAACCGGCCTTTGGTAGTGAGTCGCATCGCATGCTCCTTCAAATGATGATGGTGATAGGCAAACTGCCAGCGCGATCTTGTGGACCTCGCGGCACCTGGTCTGTGCGCCAGGCCTCATGGCCTGCGCCGGAAAGGTCAAGGAATACGACCAGTGGTTGACTAATAAGTTCAAGTATAGCTAGAAACCGACCATTTTGCTCGGGTAAGTAGACTGAACGGTCACATTTTGCGAATTTCCCCCGCCGACGCTATCGATACCACGTTATCGGTGCCGGCTGCGCCGAATGCACGCCTCTTGAGGATGGCCAGCTGATCGCGCACCTTGGCCGCCTGTTCGAAGGCCAGGTTGCGCGCGTGTTCCATCATCTGCTTCTCCAGCCGCTTGATCTCGCGCCCGACATCCTTCTCGCTCATGTCCTCGACCTTGGCCCGCTGCATGGCGTCCTGTTCGAGCTTTTCCATCTCGCGCCCGGCCTTTTCGCTGTAGACGCCGTCGATCAGGTCGCGCACGTTCTTGACGATGCTGCGCGGCGTGATGCCATGGACCAGGTTGTGCGCCACCTGGCGCTCGCGCCGCCGGCGCGTCTCGCCGATCGCGCGCTCCATCGAGTCGGTCATCCGGTCGGCGTACAGGATGGCCCGGCCGCCCAGGTTGCGGGCCGCCCGTCCGATGGTCTGGATCAGGCTGCGCTCGGAGCGCAAAAAACCTTCCTTGTCCGCGTCCAGGATCGCCACCAGAGACACCTCGGGAATATCCAGACCTTCGCGCAGCAGGTTGATGCCCACCAGCACGTCGAACACGCCCAGCCGCAGGTCGCGCAGGATCTCGACGCGCTCCACCGTGTCCACGTCGCTGTGCAGGTAGCGCACCTTGACGCCGTTGTCGGTCAGGTAGTCGGTCAGCTGTTCGGCCATGCGCTTGGTCAGCGTGGTGATCAGCACCCGCTCCTGGCGTTCGACCCGGATGCGAATCTCCTGCAACACATCGTCCACCTGGTGCGTCGCGGGGCGCACCTCCACCTCGGGGTCGACCAGGCCGGTCGGGCGCACCAGCTGTTCGACGACCTGCCCGGCATGGTCCTGCTCCCACTGTGCCGGGGTGGCAGAGACAAAGATCGCCTGGCGCATGCGGGCCTGGAACTCATCGAACTTGAGCGGCCGATTGTCCAGCGCGCTGGGCAGGCGAAAACCGTATTCCACCAGCGTGGTCTTGCGCGAGCGGTCGCCGTTGTACATGCCACCGAACTGGCCGATCAGCACATGCGACTCGTCCAGGAACATGATCGCGTCCTTGGGCAGGTAGTCTGTCAGCGTGGCCGGCGGATCCCCCGGCGCGGCACCCGACAGGTGGCGGGTGTAGTTCTCGATGCCCTTGCAGTGGCCGACCTCGCTGAGCATCTCCAGATCGAAACGGGTGCGCTGCTCCAGCCGCTGGGCTTCCACGAGCTTGCCGGCGCCGACCAGTTCCTTCGAGCGCTCGGACAGCTCGACCTTGATCGTCTCCACCGCCGCCAGCACCCGGTCGCGTGGCGTCACGTAGTGGCTGCTGGGATAGACCGTAAAGCGCGGGATCTTCTGCCGCACCCGGCCGGTCAGCGGGTCGAACAGCTGCAGCGACTCGATCTCGTCGTCGAACAGTTCGATGCGGATCGCCATCTCGCTGTGCTCGGCGGGGAAGACGTCGATGGTGTCACCACGCACCCGGAACTTGCCACGCGCGAAATCCTCCTCATTGCGCTGGTACTGCATGCGCACCAGTTGGGCAATCACATCGCGCTGCCCGGCCTTGTCGCCCACCCGCAGGGTCATCACCATCTGGTGGTAGGCCTCGGGCTGGCCGATGCCGTAGATCGCCGACACGGTGGCCACGATGACCACGTCGCGTCGCTCCAGCACGCTCTTGGTGCAGGACAGCCGCATCTGCTCGATATGCTCATTGATGGCGGAATCCTTCTCGATGAAAAGGTCGCGCTGCGGCACGTAGGCTTCCGGCTGGTAGTAGTCGTAGTAGCTGACGAAATACTCGACCGCATTGCGCGGAAAGAACTCGCGGAACTCGCTGTACAGCTGGGCCGCAAGCGTCTTGTTGGGCGCAAAGATGATCGCCGGGCGCCCCAGCCGGGCGATCACGTTGGCCATGGTGAAAGTCTTGCCGGAGCCGGTCACGCCCAGCAGTGTCTGGAACACCTCGCCGTCGAGCACACCCTCGACCAGCTTGTCGATGGCCTCGGGCTGGTCCCCCGCTGGCGGATAAGGCATGAACAGCTCGAAGGGCGAGCCGGGGAAACTGACAAAGCTGCCTGGCGCCGCGGCAACCGGGGCCAGAAGCCCATCGGCGGCCGGCGCGTTGGCAACAAGTACTTCGGCGATGTCGGTCATGGCGGGGCTGGATCCGGGTTGGGCAGTGGCTAAAATTCGGGGCAACCGACAAGCGTAACGCAGTTCCTGCCCAGCTGTCCGCCAGTTGGCGCGCGAATCGGTTATTCCAAGCCCCTGCCACCGAGAGAACCTCACCATGTCCTTGTTCAGCGCCGTTCAAATGGCCCCGCGTGACCCGATCCTGGGTCTGAATGAGCAGTTCGCTGCCGATACCAACCCATCCAAGGTCAATCTCGGCGTCGGCGTGTACTACGACGACAATGGAAAGCTGCCACTGCTGCAGTGTGTGCAGGCAGCCGAAAAGGCCATGATGGAGGCACCCAAGGCGCGCGGCTACCTGCCGATCGACGGCATCGCCGCCTACGATGCCGCCGTCAAGTCGCTGGTGTTCGGCGCCGGTTCCGAGCCGGTCACGTCCGGACGGGTGGCCACGGTGCAGGCGATCGGCGGCACCGGAGGCCTCAAGGTCGGCGCGGACTTCCTCAAGCGCCTCAGCCCCGACGCCAAGGTGATGATCAGCGACCCCAGCTGGGAAAACCACCTGGCGCTCTTCACCAACGCCGGTTTCAAGGTCGAGAGTTACCCCTATTACGACGCCACCACCCGCAGCGTCAACTTCGCCGGCATGCTGGGCGCGCTCCACACTGCGCCCGCCGGCACGATCGTGGTGCTGCATGCCTGCTGCCACAACCCGACCGGCTACGACATCACGCCCGCGCAGTGGGACCAGGTGGTGGCAGCCTGCAAGTCGCGCCAGCTCACCCCCTTCCTCGACATGGCGTACCAGGGTTTTGGTTATGGCATCACCGAGGACGGTGCGGCAGTGCAGAAATTCGTCGCCGCCGGCATGGACTTCTTCGTATCCACCAGCTTCAGCAAGAGCTTCAGCCTGTACGGTGAACGCGTGGGTGCGCTCAGCGTGTTGTGCGACAGCAAGGACGAGGCTGCCCGCGTGCTGAGCCAGCTCAAGATCGTCATCCGCACCAACTACAGCACGCCACCCACCCACGGCGGCGCGGTGGTGGCTGCCGTGATGGCCGATCCGGCGCTGCGTGCGCTGTGGGAAAAGGAGCTCGGTGAAATGCGGGTACGCATCAAGGCCATGCGCCAGAAGCTGGTCGACGGCCTGAAGGCGGCCGGCATCGCCCAGGACATGGGCTTCATCACGCGCCAGATCGGCATGTTCAGCTACTCCGGCCTGGGCAAGGACCAGATGGTGCGCCTGCGCAGCGAGTTCGGCGTCTACGGCACCGATACCGGGCGCATGTGCGTGGCCGCGCTCAACAGCAAGAACATCGACTATGTGTGCGCGTCGATCGCCAAGGTGATCTGATCCGCCCGCCTGCCGTGCCCGCCGACGCGCTGTCGCCGCAGCGGTTCATCGCCGACATCCTGTGCAACCAGGCCAATCGCCAGATCCTGGCGCGTCTGCCGGCCCTGGGCCTGCCAGATGCCTGGCTGGTGGCGGGTTGCCTGTTCCAGACGGTCTGGAACCTGCACGATGGCCGGGCGCCCGACGCAGGCATCAAGGACTACGACCTGTTTTACTTCGACGGGTCTGATCTGTCGCAGGAAACCGAAACCGCCGTGGGCGCGCGGGTGGACCGCTGTCTGGCGGACCTCGGGGTGACGGTGGAGGCCAAGAACCAGGCCCGGGTCCACACCTGGTACCCGCAATGGTTCGGGCATGCCTACCCTGCCCTGACCTGTTCGCGCGATGGTATCGACCGCTTCCTGGTGCCGTGCACCTGTGTCGGGCTGCAGCCGCAGGCGCACGACCCACCGGAGTTGTATGCGCCCAACGGGCTCGCCGATCTGTACGCCGGCATACTGCGCCCGAACCCGCTGTGCGACCATCGGGCCCTGTTCCGCGAGAAGGCCCTGAGCTACCAGTCACGCTGGCCGTGGCTGCGGACCCTCGAAAGCTGAGGCCGCGGACGTCAGCGCACCAGCTGGTTGAGCTGGATGATCGGCAGCAGCACCGCCAGTACGATCAGCATCACCACCAGGCCCATGGCCACGATCAGGGCTGGCTCCAGGATCGTGGCCAGTTGCAGGGCGCGCCGTTGCACTTCGTTGCCCAACTGCGCCGCCGCACGCTGCAGCATCAGGGGCAGCTGCCCGGTCTGTTCGCCCAGGCGCGAGAACATCGCCAGCAGGCCCGGAAAGCGCTTGTGCTGCGCCAGTGCAGACGCCAGCGGCGCCCCCTCCCGCACCAGCACCAGTGCGGCCAGCGCATCGGCCCGCATGGCGCGGTTGTTCAGTGTTTCGGCCGCGGCCTGCAGCGCCTTGAGGATCGGCACCCCCGCGGCCGCCAGCATGGCCAGGGTGTTCGCGAACCGCGCCGCGTTGTAGCCGCGGGCCAGCCGCCCCACCAGCGGCAGGCGCAGGAATGCGGCGTCGAAACGCTGGCGCAGCGCCTCGCCCTTCAGTGCATAGCGCGCCAGCACGATCGCCGCGGCGGCCGCCAGCAGAGCGAACAACCCGTAACTGCGCACCACCGCGCTGATCGACAACATCGCCACGGTGAGCCAGGGCAAGGCCTTCTTGGTGCCAGCGAACACATTGGCCACCTGTGGAACCACATAACCGACCAGGAACATCACGATCACGAAAGCCACCAGGGTCACGATGGCCGGGTACAGTGCCGCACCCAGCAGCCTGGCCTTGAGCGCCTGCTGCTCGGCCAGGTCGTCGGCCAGGCGTTCCAGCACCAGGCCGAGGTTGCCGCTCTGCTCGCCCGCACCGATCACACCCACGTAGATGGGTGAAAACTCGCGCGGATGCTGCGCCAGCGCCTTGGCGAAACTGCTGCCGGCATTGACCTCGGCGCGCAGGGCCGCCACCAGGTTGCGCTGGCGCGGCAGTTCAGCCTCGTCGCACAGGGCGGTCAGGGCCCGCTCCAGCGGCAGGCTGGCCGACACCAGGCCGGCGAGCTGGCGCGTCCACACCGCCAGCGCCGAGGGATCGAACACGCGGCCGGCAAAATAACCGGCGCCGGCACGCCGACCGGAGACGTTGCCGGACGCGTCGGCGGCAATTGCACCGGGAGCACCGACCACCTCGACCTGCAGCGGCACCAGACCCTGGCCGCGCAGGCTGGTGCGGGCCGCGCGCGCCGTCTCCGCCTCGAGCACGCCCGTACGGGAGCGCCCCTGCGCATCGATCGCTTGAAACGAATAGGCGGGCATCGGCCGGAGTCCGCTAGTCGCGGGTGACGCGCACCAGCTCTTCGCGCGCGGTGATGCCCGCTTGCACCAGCCGCTCGCCGTCCTCGCGCATCAGCGTCATGCCGCCGGCGATGGCCGCGGCGCGAATCTCCGCCTCGGACGCCGTGTTGTGGATCTGGGCCCGGATCGCGTCATCTGCCACCAGCAACTCATAGACCCCGGTGCGGCCCGCGTACCCGGTGTGGCCGCAGGCGGCGCAACCGGCGCCGCGGCATTCGGTGCACCACTTGCGGACCAGGCGCTGGGCCAGCACCCCGAGCAGGGACGAACTGAGCAGGAACGGCTCCACGCCCATGTCGATCAGCCGGGTGACGGCACTGGCCGCGTCGTTGGTATGCAGCGTCGCCAGCACCAGGTGGCCGGTCAGCGAGGCCTGGATGGCGATCTGTGCGGTCTCGAAATCGCGGATCTCCCCGATCATGATCACGTCCGGGTCCTGGCGCAGGATGGCGCGCAGCGCCAGCGCGAAACTCAGGTCGATCTTCGGGTTGACCTGGGTCTGGCCGATCCCCGCCAGCTCGTATTCGATCGGGTCCTCCACTGTCATGATGTTGCTGCTGTGGGCGTCCAGCCGACTCAGCGCGGCGTACAGCGTGGTCGTCTTGCCCGACCCCGTGGGGCCGGTGACGAGGATGATGCCGTGCGGCTGTGCAATCAGGTGCTGGAACCGCTGCAGGGTGTGGCCCTCCATGCCGACGGCTTCCAGGCTGAGCTTGGAGCCGGTCTTGTCGAGCAGGCGCAGCACGGCGCGCTCGCCATGCGCGCTGGGCAGCGTGCTGACGCGCACATCCACGGCGCGGGTGCCGATGCGCAGGCTGATGCGACCGTCCTGGGGCAGGCGCTTTTCCGAGATGTCGAGCTCGGCCATGATCTTCAGGCGCGAGATCAGGGCCGCATGCAGCGCGCGATTGGGCTGGACCACCTCGCGCAAGGTGCCGTCGACCCGGAACCGCACGCTGCTGTGGCGCTCGTAGGGCTCGATATGGATGTCGCTGGCGCCATCGCGCGCAGCCTGGGTCAGCAAGGCGTTGAGCAATCGGATGATCGGTGCGTCGTCGGCCGCCTCCAGCAGGTCTTCGACCGCCGGCAGCTCCTGCATCATGCGGCCCAGGTCGGCGTCCGACTCGACTTCGCTGGCCACCAGCGCAGCGCTCGACTCACCCTGCGAATAGGCGGCGCTGATGCGTTGCACCAGGCCATCCGCCGCCATCGAGACGAGTGACTGCACCGGGTACTTGCGCAGCACCTCGCCTACTGCAGCGCGGGCCGACTGCGGATGCAGCACCAGCGTGAGGGCCGCGCCGTCGTCCTCCAGCAGCAGCTGGTTTTCGCGCGCAAAGCCGTACGGAAGCGGGAACTTCATGCGCGCCTACCGCCCATTGGTCAGGAACGGCTCCACCGGCAGCGGCTTGCCCCTGGGCACCGGGGTGCCCGGCAAGACCGGCGCGTTGTCGATCGGAAGCAAGGGCGTGAGCTGCGGCTGCAGCGCGTTCTGGCCGGCCCGCATCTGCTCGTAGCGGTCGTTCGACAGGGCCTCGATGGATGCTGCGTCCCGCACCACCACCGGGCGCAGGAAGACCATCAGGTTTGTCTTCTTGCGGCTGCGGCTCTCGCTCTTGAACAGGTTGCCGAACAGGGGTACATCGCCCAGGCCGGGCACCTTGTCCTGGTTGCCGGCATATTCATCCTGCAACAGCCCGCCGAGCACCACGATCGCGCCGTCTTCCACCAGCACGTTCGATTCGATCGAGCGCTTGTTGGTGATCAGGCCGGTGGCGGAATTGATCGACGACGCCTGGACGCTGGAAACCTCCTGGAAGATGGCCAGCTTCACCGTGCCGTTCTCGCTGATCTGCGGTCGCACGCGCAGAGTGAGTCCGACGTCCTTGCGCTCGATGGTCTGGAACGGATTGACCGTGCCGGTATTGCCCGAAGCACTGTTGGTGAACGAGCCGGTGACAAAGGGCACGTTCTGGCCGATCACGATCTTGGCCTCCTCGTTGTCCAGTGTCAGCAGGTTCGGGGTGGACAGGATGTTGCCGTCACCGGTCTGCTGCAGGAAACGCGCCAGGAAACCCAGCACGTAGATCCCGTTGGTGCGGTTCGCCACCCCGACGTTCAGGCCGGGGCCCGGCGCCACGCTGCCGCCACCGGCCGCAAGGCTGATGATGTTGTTGCCAGCGGTTCCGAAGTTGGTCCCCAGCAGCCCGATGCTGCCGTCGCCGTTCTTGCCCAACGCGCCCTGCCACTGGATGCCGAATTCTGCCGCCTTGTCGGCATTCACCTCGGCGATCAGGGACTCGACGAACACCTGGGCGCGCCGGCCGTCGAGCTGGTCAATCACGGCGCGAAGCTGGCGGTACTGCGGCTCCGGCGCGGTGATCACCAACGAGTTGGTGGCCGGGTCGGCCTGGATCTGGCCGCCTGTGGAAGGCTGCGCCGAAGCCGCCGCCGCAGCCGCGGCAGCCGCGGCCCCACCGACCGGGGCCGCCGCGGCCACGGCGCTGGCGGTGGTGGGCACCGCCGACAGCGCTGCGCGCAGTGTGGTCGCCAGCTTGACGGCGTCGGCGTTTTTCAGGTACACGACATGGATGTTGCCCGCGGCGTCCGCTGACGCGGGGGTGTCGAGTTGCTGCACCAGGGTGCGCACCAGCGCCATGCGAGCCGGATTGGCCGCCCGCACGATCAGCGCATTGCTGCGCGGCTCGGCGATCACGACGGTACGAAAGGAGTTGTCGACCACGCCCTGCCCGCCCTGCCCGCCTGCCGGAGCCGGGGTCAGCCGAGTCACCAGGACGGCCAGGTCCACCGCCACCGCGTGCTTGAGCGGGATGACCTCGATGTCGGAGGCGTTGGGCAGGTCCATCGCGGCGATGATCCGGGCCAGCCGCTGCAGGTTGTCGGCATAGTCGGTGATGACCAGCGCGTTGCTGCCGGGGTTCACGTTGATCGTGTTGTTGGGGCTGATCAAGGGGCGCAGCAGCGGCACCAGGTTGTTCGGGGTCTCGTGGTTCAGGCGAAATATCTGCGTCACGATCTGGTTGCCGCCAGCGCCGCCAGCCGGCCCGATGGTCACCGGGCCGCCCTGCAGCTTTCCTTCGGCCTCCGGCACCACCTTCGCAATACCGGAGGACTCGACCACGGTAAAGCCCTGCAGCCGCAATGCCGCCAGGAACTGGTTGTAGGCCGCGGCCGGCGAGATCGGCCGTTCGCTCGACAGGTTGATGGTACCCTTGACCCGCGGGTCCACCACCATGGTGCGGCCGGTGATCACACCCATGGTGCGCGCCACCGCCTCGATATCGGCAGCGACAAAGTTCAGGGTGATGGGTTCACCGGCCTTCTGGGCCCAGGCCGCTGGCGCAGCCGACAACCAGCATCCTGCAGCAAACACGGCTGGTGCGACCAGCCGGCACAACGTTTTCATACCTGAGCCCAATTCATCAAAACCTGTGGATTACGCACCATGGCATCAACCGAGCGACAGCACCGACTTGTTGCCCTGCCGGCGACCCAGCACATTGAGCAGGTTGCCCAATGCAGATTCGCTGGCCGCATCGGCGCTGGCCTCGCCGGAAAACTGCCACCCGGCACCTGTCCATCGACCCTCGCCGTCCATGCGCAGCGGCCCCTCCAGGGTCTGCACCCGCAGGGTCGGCGACGCCGGCCCCGCAACACCGGCCAGCGTCAGGCGGTAACTACCCACCGGGCGCAGCGTCGAGAGCCGCGACGCAACGCCAAGCGCGTCGACCTCGATCTGCCCCAGCAGCCGGGGCCGGCCGTCGGACCATTCTACGGACACGCCGCGGGTGCGCACGCGCAACTGCCCCTCCACCTGTACCGTGTTCCAGGGCGCGCCCAGTGCCGACAGCAGGGCCGCGGGCCACTGCGAGCCGCCATCGGACAGGCCGGCAGATACCAGGCCCCACGCCGGCACCACACGCAGTTGCTGGCTCGCCGGCATGCAGCATTCGGCGCGCAGCGCCAGCAGCGGCGTGGCGCCGTCCCAGCCCAGGCTCCAGGTCAGGCGACCCGGCAGCGTTCGCGCGTCCGCGCTGCCGGCGTCCTGGCCCACCTGAACACGTGCATCACCCTGCCATACCGTACCACGCGCATCGACGAGGCGCACCCGGGCATCGGGGGCGCTGCCCACGGCGCCCGCGACCCAGGCGGCGGGCGCGTGCAACAACACGGCCACAGCGGCGCCCAGCGCAGCCCCGAGCGCAGCCCAGGATTTCATCATGGTGACGCGGGGAGGTTGAACACCAGCGTCCCATCCCATCCGAGCGGTGTGCGGGTCAGGTTCGCCTGGGTGGCCACGACGCGCGCCTTCAGCCGCGCCTGGCTGAGCCACGGCGCCAGCATCTGGGGGGGCGCGTCCTTCAGGAGCACGGTGACGCGGTCGCCCGTGGCAGTGACCTGGGCGCTGCCGCCAAGCCGTTGGCGCGTCGATGCCTCCAGTTCGCGCAGGGCTTCGTCGCGGCCCAGAGGTGGGCGCCCCTGCATCGTGCGCGCCTGCGCAGCCAGCGCCTGCATCGACTGCCACTGCCCCTCCAGCGCATCAATCTGCGCCGGGGCGCTGCGCAAGGTCCGCACCGCCGGGGCGATGGCGACAAACCACAACAGGGCCAGCGCGACGACCGCCAGCATCAACAGCACCAGTCGCTGCTCCCTGGTGGCGAGCCGGCCCCACCACGCGCCGACCACGCCGCGCGGCATCATGGCCTGCCCCCGGCCCGAACGACCAGGCGCTCGCCCTCGGCCTGCGCCGTGTACCCCTGGGCGGACAGCTTGCCGGACACCAGATCCAATTGTGCCGGGTTGAGCGCCAGCCCCTTGACCGTCAGCTGGCCGGCAGCGAACTCCAGCCCCGCCGGCGCAGCACCGTCCGGCATGGCGCCGCCCGCGGCGGACAACATCGCTTCCAGGTCGCGCGCCGACAGCGCCCCGCTGGACTGGCGCAGCAGCGCCACTTCACGTTCCATCTGCAGCGGTGCATCCACGACTGTCCTGACACCGGGAAAGGTGTCGGTCAGGACCTGTCGCACCTGGGCACGCTTGGCCACCAGGTTGGCGTCGAGCCTCCACGCCCAGGCGTTCAGGCCTGCCAGATGCGCCACGAGCGCAACGGCCATGCCCCAGCGGGCAGCACGCCATCGGGGACCACGCGCCAGTTGGGCCCAGGTCTGCGCCCAGCGCCGCGCCATGCGTCCACGGCCCGTGATCGCGAGATCGAACTGCGCCAGCTCCCACGGGGACTGGCCGCTTTGCAGCAGAGCCTGCGCCGCAGGGCGCACCGTCGCCGGCCGCCCCAGCACATGCTCGGCCAACTGGGCCACCGCAGGCTCCACCAGCAGCACGGTGGTGTCCTCGCCCGCCGCATCGGCCGCCAGCAACTCCCGCGCCTGCGCCAGCGGCACGCAGACGACCGCGTCGGTATCGACCAGCGTCAGCCAGGCATCGTCCTCGGTGCCGGACACCACCAGCGCCGCAGGCTCGCCCTCCGCCCGGGGAGACCACTCCGGAACCACCCGGCTCGCCGGGCGTCCGGCTTGTTCGAACAGCTGCAAGACTCCGGCGAGCCAGGCCCGGTCGCAGGCAGCCACCAGATGCGTGCCGTCGGGCCTTCGCAGCGGCGACAAGGCCAGCGCCAGCGTGGACGGGTCATCCAGCAGCCGGTCTTCCAGCATGCCGTCGAGTGCCGCCCGCTGCCGTCCCGCGGCCATGGGTGGCAACTTCACACTGTGCCAGGACAGGGCGCGCGCCGGCACCACCAAGACCAGCACATCGGCGCGCGGCAACAGGGCGAGCGCCGCCATGCCCTGGGCAGCCGGTGAGCGGCCGTCCTCGCTTGTCGCGTACCTGAACTCGGTGCCGGCGGTCGGCCGGGCGAGTGTCAGGGCAATGGTGAGCGTGTTCATTGGGAGATTGTACGGAGCAGGCCACCACCGTGAGGCCGGAACGCCGGTGGCGGCCGCGAGCCCCTCACCGGCTGGAAACCGGCGCGCGGGCCGGGTCGCTGGTGATCCGTTCCCGCCACAAGGTGTTGACCTCCATGCCATTGCGAAACAGCAGGGAGCGTTCTTCAACCACCAGTTGCTCCATGCGCAACTGCCCACGCACCTCGAAGTAGCGTGTTGCCACGCTGAACCGGGCCGGCTCCGACGCCGCGGCGCCAGGCGGCAGCGCCCGGGCCGCATCGGCCAGGGTGCGAAACGCAGACCGCTCGCGCGCGGAGACGGCCCGCCTGGCGTCGGTCAGGTCGAGCCCGGGGATGCTGGCGGCCATCGCCTCGGCGCCGGCGGTGTTCAGGTTCAGCGGGGTGCGCCCGGGCAACAGGGTGATGTAGGGGGCCAGCACCTGCAGGCTGGCGTCGGAGAGCCCCAGCCAGCGCAGCTGTTCTAGCCGGCGTGGCAGCAGCGGCACCGGGCTTTCCTTGCCGGATTCGGCACCCGGGTTCAGCGCCAGCACCAGATTGGCGGCGATGGTTTCCACCTCGGACGAATCCAGCCCCAGCTGTTCGAACAGGCGATCGAAGGCATCCTCGTCGGGCTCCGACACCTTGCCGTCGGCCACCAGGTTGCGGATGTTCATGCGGGCCTGCGCGTCCGTGATCTGTCCAGACAGGAACACCTGGTCGGAGTCATCGGTATGGTCCTTGTCGACGGCCACAAACGCCGACAGGCGCGATTCCTTCAGCGGCACACTCCATGGCTCACCGAGGTGGTCGGGGCCGCCGGCACGCGCATCCTCGCGCAGGATCAGGCGTGCCCAGTCGAGCGCGCCACCCAGGATCCAGCTGGCCTGCATGCGACTGCGCTCGCTGCTTTCCACCTCGACATTGCGCCACTGCCGCCACAAGGCCGCCGAAGCCAGCGTTGCCACCAGCGCCACGGTCAGCATCGCTATCAGCAAGGCAGCGCCACACTGGCCACACCTGCTATCCGCGCTGGAGCGGTCCTGGCTCATGAACGTGCCGATCCCAGGGTCGGACGGGCCCAGTCCTGCTGCACCCGCCCGCTGAGCACCTGTCCGTCAGACAGCATCAGCACCAGCCGCACACCATCGGGCAGGGGCGCCTGGACAGTGAAGCCGGTCGCACCGGGGCCGGCTGCACTCGACAGGGGGCTGCTCCAGCTGTCGTTGCGGAAATAGAACACCTGCCACTCGTCCAGGCCGGCAATCGCCACCTCGCGGCGCCGCAGCTCCTCGGTCGGGTTCTCGCCCCACTGGCCCGCCTGTTGCCAGGCCAGCTGCAGCTCGGTACGCGTGTGTACCGCCGGCGACTGCCAGCGCAACCACTTGCGCTGGCCATCGACCTGACGGGCGCCCCAGGCCACCACACGGATACCGCTGTCTGTCGCCAGCGGTGCACGCCCCTGCACCGCCGACGTGGCTGCCGGATCGCTGCTGACGGCGTAGCGCGTGATGCGCAGCACCCGGCCGTCGAAATCCACCCCGCCCACGGTCAGTTGCTGGGTCATGGCGTCGAGGTCGGCGCGCCACTGCGACAGGCCGGCCTGCAGTGCCAGCACGTCCTCGCTGCGCTCGCGGGTGCGGGTCTGCGCACTGCCCATGGCGTCGATGCCACGCCAGGCCATCACGGACAACAAGGCCATGGCGGCCAGCGCCACCAGTACCTCGACCAGGGTGAAACCGCGGGCAGGTGCGGCGCCGGCCTTCACTGCAGGCTACCTATGACAGTGGCGACCCGCAACACGACATGGCTGTCGTCCAGCACCTGCGCGTCGACACGGCGGAAATTCGGGTTCGGCGTCGCAGCCACCGTCAGCCGGCCACTGAAACTGCGTCCGGCCTGCTCACATGCGAAGCTGGCGTCACCGATCGGCGGCATCTGCCGCGACAGGCGCACCCGCACCAGTTCGTTCTCCGCGCACAGCTGGGCCAGCAGCACGTCGGATTGGCGCTGCGCATGGTTGGTCAGCGCGATGGTGGCCTGCAGGCCGGCGACGAGCGTGATGCCGACGATGCCCAGGGCCACCAGCACCTCGATCAGGGTGAAGCCTTGCGCTCTCGATGTCATGGCGTGCCCGGAGCAGCTGGCGCGTCGGCCTGCACAGAAAACGGCCGCAGGCCGTCAGTCGCAATCCACACGCTCTGGCCGCCCAGCTGGAGTTCGATCTGCTGGCGCTCGATGATGGGCTCCGGCCCCAGCACCAGCGCCTGGGCGTCACGCACCACCGTGCCAGGCTCCAGCCATGCCGTGGGCTCCGTTTGCGGCGGTTGCAGGCCCTCGAGGGAAAAACCCTGGGCATCGGGCCGCCACACCACCGCCACCCCGCTGGCCCGGGACTGTGCACGCGCAGCGTCGAGCATGGCGACCAGGCGCTGCGCCTCGCGGGCGAGCTGCTGCTCACCGGATTCGCGCATCGACATTACCACCCCGGCACCCGCCATCGCCATCAGGGCCACCACCAGCAGCAGTTCCAGCAAGGTGAAGCCACCGGTTGTGGCCAGGCAGTCGACCCGACGGCTATTGCCAGGAGCCGACATCGGCGTTCTTGCCCTCACCACCGGCCTGCCCGTCGGCGCCAAACGACAACACGTCGATCTCGCCCTTGATGCCGGGGTTCAGGTACTGGTAGGGGTTGTTCCAGGGGTCGTTGGGCAGCTTGTCCAGATAGGGTTTCCAGTTGGCGGGAATCGGGCCCGACGTGGGCTTCGCAACCAGCGCCGCCAGACCCTGTTCGGCCGTCGGATAACGCTGGTTGTCGAGCCGGTAGAGCTTGAGCGCCTGCATCAGGTTGTTCACATCGGTCTTGGCCGCCATGGTGCGCGCGTCGTCGGCGCGGTCCAGCACGTTGGGAACGATCAGCGCCGCCAGCACCCCGATGATCACCAGCACCACCATCAGCTCGATCAGTGTGAAACCCCGCGCCGCGGCGCGCCGCCATGCCGGGGGGCATCGATGCAAAGACTCTGTCATGGTGTATCCCTGTTGGAGGCTTGGCGCCAGGCGCCCGCCATCGCTGAATCATAATCGGGCATGGCTGTGACATGGTTTCCGCGGATGTTGACGGTGGCGATTTGGGCGCTGGCGGCCTGGTCGGCCACTTTTTGGGCCTTGCGTTTCGCGGGTGCCGCGCCGTCACCGAAACCCCCCATCACTGTGTCGACCCCCTCGCCGGCCAGCGAACCCGCCCATGTGGCACGCGCGTTCGGGCCCGCCATCGAGAAGCGCTCCGAGCTGGCTGCGGCACCGCTGGCGATCGACCCCAGCACGCGGTTTGCGCTCGTCGGCGTGGTGGCCGACCGTGCCAGCACCGGTGTCGCGCTGCTGTCCGTCGAAGGCAAGCCCGCCCGGCCCTACCGGGTCGGCAGTACCGTCGACGACGGCTACACACTCAAGAGTGTGTCGGTGCGCTCGGCCACACTGGCCGCGCCGCAAACTGGGGCCACCTTCACCGTCAACCTGGCAAGCAGTGCGGCCGCGCCCGGCGGGCTGAACCAGCCCGCCACGGCGGGAATGCCGGGTCGGCCGGCGCGGCCCTTCCTGGTGCCGCGAGCCGCCCCGGCGGATGCCGCCTCGATGGCACGGCCGAGTTCCTGAACAAGCGCGTCGGCACTCTGGGCGGGCGGGGTACTAGAGTGCCTTGGCGGCGCGCAACGCCTCCAATGCTGCGCGCGCATCTGGCCGCGGGCTGCGCAGCAGGTAGAACACCATCGCATAACGCGACGCAAACGCCAGCGGCTGGCCCGAGCCGAGTATCTGCGCATACACCGGCCCCGTTTCCCAGTGTCCCCAGCCGGCCAGGTCCGAGGCGGCGAAACCCGCCATGGCCGGGTTGCCCACGGCCAGCCGCGCGAATGCGGCAACGACACGCTCCCGCGGCACGCGCGCCCCGTCGCTGCCGTGCACCGCCAGCGCCAGCACAGCCGCCTGCACCTGGGACTCGTCGCGGCCAGGCCGGGCGAAGAATTCCTGCTCGATCCATGCCACAACCGGAATGCCTTCGACCTCGACCCAAGCAGCCAGCGCCGCAGACAGTGCGCCGGCGGATCCGTCCTTGACCGCAGCATCGACGCGACGGCGCAGATCCGGCGCAGCTTCGGCGCCGCCGGCGATGCCGGCCAGCAGCAGGTACAGCGGGCGCCTGGCGACGAGCGCCGGGTCGTCGAGCCAGCGCCGGATCCGCGCGCTGTCCAGGCGGGCCCGCGCGGAGCGCATCGCCGCATACGGCGCAACCGACACCTCCTCGTAGGCCAGCCGCGCGACCAGCGCTTGCGGGTCTTCGAGATCAGCCACGAATGCGGCCAGCCGATGCGGCCAATCCGCCACGGGCTCGATGCCCGCCGGCCGTACGCCGCGCATGAGTTGTGTCAACCAGGCTGCGCGGGCCAGGTCCAGCGTACCCACCGCCCGCCAACTGTGGCCCGCCGCGCTGTAAAGCAGCACGGCCGGCGTCGTCGCGCCTGTGGCCGGCGGGGCCACGGTCCACTGCACGCTGGTGATCGGCCCGGGCGGCAACGTTCCCTTGACCTGCGCCACGACACGGTAGCCGGCCACGGGTGTCTGCGGCGCGGCCAAGACGACGGCGTCGGCGGCATGCAGCTGGTACAACAGCGTGTTCTGGCCATCGGCCGGCGCACAGATGGCACAGGCCTGCGCCGGCAGGCCGTGGGAAAGCAGCAGCCACAGAAAGACAAGGTGTCGCAGGTGCATGCACATCGCCCGATTCTGCCCGCAACCCGATAGCCTGGCGGCATCCCGGTTCGGTATGATGAAAGTCTCATGCCGCTGCCTGTCTCTGCAGCTCGCATCAAACGCAGGACGTACCCCATGAAACCCCACTCCTTGCTGCTGGCCAGCCTGTTTGCCCTCATCTGCCACCCGGCCTGGAGCTGGAGCAACCATGCGCTGGTGTCCTACCGCGCGCTGGAGAAGATGCCGGAAGTGGCCGGCGCCGCCCCGGTCCGGGCCGAGCCCCTGGACGCGTTCCTCAAGGCCGAGGAGAAGGCGATCGAACGCCTGCTCGCCGACCAGGAGACCTGGGCCCGCGCGAACATCGCGTCCTATCCGCCACGCCCTGATGCACTGGCCTTCAGCGCCAACCCGGCTCGCGCGGACGACGCGCGCCGGCTCGCGTTCCTGATGGCGCTGCGGGTATCGCCCAACAGCAAACTCGCGCTGTTCCTCCAGCCGGACCCCCGCCTGACAGCCGGACCGGCCAAGCCGATTCCGTTTGCCAGCGTGAACTTCCTGCCGGAACAGCCCAATTCGACCTACCGGTTCCAGGCGCTGCAGGCGGGCGAATCCGTGGCACCACTGGCGGTGGTCGCCTCCGCGTCGGACGAACCCGACTACGGGCTGGACATCAACCTGTGGGAGGACAGCCCATCGGACTGGGGCAAGGTCTACGGCTTCGGCAAGCTGCCATTCGGCAACCCGGCGCTGTACTTTTCGACCCAGGCGCCGTTCCACATGGGCTTCTATCACCAGGATTGGATCCTGTACCAGGCGGCACCGTTCCTCAAGCGCACCCTGCCCCTGCTGCGCACGCACCAGTACAGCAGCCTGGCCGCGCTCGCCTTTCGCACCGGCCACGCCTACTGGGGCTGGCGCTTCACCGGGCTGACGCTGCACTATGTGCAGGACCTCACCCAGCCCTACCACGCCAGCCTGGCACCCGGCGACTCGACCGTGCGCATGATCGGTGCGAACCTGCTGGCCATGGCGGGCCTGCCGAAACAACGCGACGACCTGGTGGTGCTGTTGTCCAACCGCCACCTGGCACTGGAGAAATACCAGAACCAGCTGCTGATGGCTGCCGCACGCGCACAGCAGGACACGGCGCTGGAGCTGGCCTTGCGCAAGGCGGACCGCGAAGGCAGCTATCCCGCGTGGTCCGACCTCTACCCGCGCGACGTGGTGGCGCGGGAATCCTACGCCGCGGGAGAGAAGGTGGCGAGCGCCATCGTGGCGGCGATGCCGGCGACGTTCGTCGCCGACCCGGCATTCGACTTCGGCGTGAAGGAGGCCGGTATCGACCTGGCGGCCGCGATGGCGAAACAGGACGCCGGCAAACGCGCCGAGCTGGACCGCATCGTTGCCGAACTGCTGGAGAACTACGGCAACCACAGCCGCAATACCATCCGCGGCATCCTCAAGGCCGGCGCAAAACCCTGAGCCGGCGCGGGCGCGAATGCGTCAGCCCCAGTAGATCAGCGCGTCCCGGCCGTCGACGAGCAGGTCCACCGGAGCGCCGAAGGGCAGGATCACCTTGGTGGGAACATGCCCCATCGGCAGGTTCATGAGCACTGGAGGCTTGATCTTGTTGCGCAACCACTGCACCACCGTGTCCAGGTTGTAGCCCTTGTCGTTCGGCGCCAGGGCGTAGTGGGTGAACTGGCCCAGCACGATGGCTTTCTGGCGCGCCAGCACGCCGGCATGCAGCAATTGCGTCAACATGCGCTCGACCCGGTACGGGTGCTCGGCGATATCTTCCAGCACCAGCACCCCGCCCTTCACCTCGGGGAAGTACGGCGTCCCCACGAGTGAGGTCAGCACCGCCAGGTTGCCGCCCCACAACACTGCCTTGCGCACCGTTCTGGTCAGCGCGGGCGTGGCGTCGGCCGCTGGCCGGCTGACACGCAGCCGCGGCAGCTGCCAGCCCGCACCCTCGCCCCGACCCAGCAGCAGGTCGTCGAGGCAGGCCATCGCAATCTCGTCGGGTTGCTCCGGGAAACCCAGGTCGTCGTGCAGGGCCGGGCCGATCCAGGTGCTGGCACCGGTCCTGGCGAACAGGGCGCATTGCAGCGCCGTGAAGTCGCTGAAACCCATGAATCGCGTGCCCCGTTCGATGGCTCGAGCGACGGCCTTGTACCGGATGTCCTGCAGCAGGCGTGTGAGCCCATACCCGCCGCGGCTGACCATCGCCAGGTCCGCACCGCTGGCGGCAGCTCGGTGGATCGCGGCCAGGCGCGTCGCGTCGTCGCCCGCAAAACGCATATGGGTGGCCAGCGCATCCACGTCGACCTCGACCTCATGCCCCAGCGCCTGGAGTCGCGCCACGCCGCGGCGAAAGGCGGGTTTGTCGCGCTGGGCGCTGGATGGCGAATACAGGTAGATATGGCTCATGGGGGCATCGGCAGTCCGTGGAGAAGCGCCGATTATGGTCGCTCAGGGCGCGCCGTCGAACGCCCTCACGGCAGCCTGTGCAATCGGTTCACCGTGCTCCTGCACGAAGTGCCCCGCCTGTGCCAGCCGCAGCGGCGGCGGGCATCCGCGCACCATCTGCCGCAGTGCCTCCATGACCGGCGGGCCCAATACCGGATCCTGCTCGCCGACCGCCATGAAGGTCTTGCCGGCCCAGCGCGTGCGCCAGAAGTCGCGCGCCTCACGCGAGATCGCCGCACCGTCGGAATCGCTGGATTCCGGCACCATGGGGGCAAACGCGCGCAGGGCCGCGCGGTGCCCGGCATCGGGATACGGCGCCATGTAGGCTGCACACTCCTGAGCGCTCATCTGCGGGTTGCCGCGTGAGAACAGCCGCGCCACATCGAACTCCGGGTTGCGCGCGCACATGTCGCGCCAGGCCAGGAAACCCGGGCTCAGTGGCGCGTCGCCGGTCGCCAGCATGGTGTTCATGGCCAGCAAGGCGGTGTAGCGCTGCGGCGCGGCCATCGGCAGCGTGAGCCCAAGCAGGCCACCCCAGTCCTGCACCACCAGCGCGACGTTGGCGAGGTCCAGGCGCTCGACGAACTCCAGCAGCACTTGGCGGTGCCAGCCAAAGCTGTGTTTCGCGTCCTTCTTGGGCTTGTCGCTCTTGCCGAAGCCCGGCATGTCGGGGGCGACCACGCGGTCCCCCGCGGCCAGGAAGACCGGGATCATCTTGCGGTACAGGTAGCTCCAGGCCGGATTGCCATGCAGGCACAACCAGGTGCGCCGGGCATCCTTCGGACCCTCGTCCAGGTAGTGCATGCGCAGCCCGTCGAGGGCCGGCAGATCGTTCAGGTAGCGGGGCTGCCAGGGGTAGCCCGGCAGGCCCTCGAAGCGCTGCTCCGGTGTGCGGAGCGCATCGTCGCGCAGTTGCTGGACCATCTTGCGTACCTCCTCGCGCCTGCCGGAAAAAAACTGCCGCAACACCGCCCCGCATTGCGCCGCCAACACGCCACCCTGCAACTGGGTCTGGTGGTTGAGCTGCGTATTGGCAAACAGGTCGAGCACGGAACCCGCTGCGCCGGTCTTGGGGTCCGGCGCGCCGAAGACCACCCGCGCCAGCCGGGCATGCAGCATGGCGCCGGCACACATGGCGCAGGGCTCGAGCGTGACGTACAGCGTGCAGTCGTCCAGGCGGTAGTTGCCGAGCCCGGCGGCGGCGGCACGCAACGCCGCGATCTCGGCGTGGGCCGTGGGATCGTGCAGCGCCACGGGCCGGTTATGCCCGACCGCGAGTAGCTGCCCATGCCGGACCACCACCGCACCAACCGGTACCTCGCCGGCCGCCCCGGCCAGCCCGGCTTGCGCGAGCGCCAGAGCCATCCAGCGCGCATCCGGGTCGTCGTCCGCGCCAGCGTCAGTCTGCATCCCGGCCAGTGCCATCACCAATGCCCAGCCGGTCCATCCACCGGCCCAGCGCCTGCTCGTTCTCGCCGCCCGACGCATACTGCGCCCGCATGCGCGCATGGGCCTCGGGCCGGTGCTGGTTGATCTTGACCTTGCACTGCAGCGTGCGCACCTCGAGTTCGAAGGCCACGATGCCGGCCAGCATCTTGTGCTGGTAATCCGGCGCCAGCGCCAGCCACTGCGCCACATACGCCGGGTCATGGTCGCGGATGAGTTTCTTCAACAGTCGGTCTTTCGCGAGCGCGTCCTCGACCAGCGTCGCGTGCACCGTGCAATGGACTGCCAGGTAGTTCCAGGTCGGCACCCGCACCAGATCCGGGTAGACGCGCGGTGACATGTAGGCATGGGGTCCGAGGAAGCTGACCACCGCTGCGGGGCGCTGCTGCAGGTAGCGCCAGTGCGGGTTGGGCTTGGCGCAATGGCCCAGCAAGAACAGCGTGTCGCCGCGCTCCTCGACGTGCATGGGCAGATGGCTGACAAACGGCAAACCTTCGTCGTCGACACTGATCAGGCTGGCCAGCGGATGCGCGCGCATCAGGTCCAGCGCAATGCGGCGGTCCTGTGCGTCGAAATGGCGGGGCAGGTACATGGGGCCAGACTGTAGCCCAAAGCCCGGGGTTGGCTGTCGATAATCGTGTTTGAACGATCCTGGAATCTATCGGCTCCCTCGACGATCACCGGCACCGGCCGCGCGCGCGGGCCGATCAAAGACTCGACAAAGGCAGCCCCGGCATCGACCGCCCCAAGTGATTGCCCCACCTCACATTTTGAGGAAATTTTTTGCCGTCTGTACTTCGCCATGCCGACAGTCCCACATCAACGCCATGGGGGAAGCTTCTGGTGCCTTGTCCAGCACCCTCAGCAAGGCCCTGGCCGCCCCGGTTGGGCTGCGTTTGCCCTGCTCCCAGTTGCGTATCGTGTCCAGCGACACATCAATACGGCGTGAAAACTCCAGTTGCGTCAGCCCGAGGCGCTTTCGGACACGTTACGCGAATAGCGCCGCGTCGTGGGCGGCTGCCATTGAACTACTTGCGCAAGTCGATCGTCCCGGCATGGTTCAGCCCCTGCGCGGCGTTTCGGATGACCTCGACCGTGTCACTCTTTGAACATGGCCATGCCCGAAAGGGATCAGCGCTTGCCAGTCACCGTGCCTCAGTGCGTTTGCCAATGGGCTCCGTCACGGAACAGTAAGCCTGGACGAACCTCTCGAAAGCAGCCAGCGCGTCGGTCTCGAAATTGACCCGGCCACGGTCCGCGCTATCGGTTCTTGTTGCCAGCGCCCAGCAAGGCGTCCGCAAGCAGCGCAAGTGCGTCTGCAATCCGCTTGCCGGTCTCCGGAGCAGGCAGCGGCACCTTGAGGCTGCGCGCTCCCGTGGCGGGATCACGTTCGACCCAGGGGTGGGTGGTGGCAGCGCCACTATCTGGCATGCTCAGCGCCGCCGCAAGCTCCGCACCGAAGCGCAACAGGCCGGACCATGGCTCGGCGGCCGCCGCCACCGTCGCCTGGTCCGTTCCGGCGGCACGCAGTGCGGTCGCAGTGCCATCGGCATCCGCGTTCACTTCCATCGCCGCCACGCCGCTCGGTGCTGCCAACGACAGCTCGGCGACCTGGGCGGCTTCTTCCGCCGGAGCCATCGCCTCGCCGTCACCCATGCGCCCGGTAACGTTTTCCACATCCTTCATGAAGCGGCTCAGACGTGAGCCGCCCAGCGAAACCTCCCCGCTGCCGCCGTCCAGAACCCCGGCGGACAGGGAACGCTTGAACGCGTGCACCGACAACATGCCCTCCTCGATCGTTCCCTTGGACACGTAGTTGATGATCTGCACCGGGTGCTTCTGCCCCATGCGGTGAATGCGCCCGATACGCTGTTCCAGCACCGCCGGATTCCACGGCAGATCCATGTTGACCAGCGTCGAGGCATGTTGCAAATTGAGCCCGGTACTGCCGGCGTCGGTCGACAGGAACACGCGGCAATCCGCATCGTCGCGAAAACGCTCGATCAGCGCCGGGCGCTGCTCCGACGGCACACCGCCGTGAAAGCTGACATAACCGATACCGCGCGCCTCGAGCCGGCGGATCACGATGGCATGGGTTCGCGTCCACTGGCTGAACACCACCGCTTTCGCGTCTGACTGCACGAACAGGCCCTCGAACAACTCGGCCAGTTCGTCCGCCTTGACGCCGTGGTCGGTCTCCTGGTCGAGCAGGTAGGTGCTGTTGCACGACATGCGCATGTTCTGCAGGGCGCAGGTGAGGCGGCGCTGATCCTGGTCGGAAAGAAACTTCATCTTGCGCCAGCGCTGGACGATCTTGGCCACGATGTCCGCGTTCTCCTGGTGGTACAGCATCTGCATCTCGGTCATCGGCACCAGCAGGTTCTGGTCGGTGCGGCTGGGCAGTTGCAGCAGCACGTCGGACTTGCGACGCCGGATCATGACCGGCGACAGGGTCTGGCCGATCTGGTCGAGCCCGGTGTATCCCGTCACGCGGCCGCTCTCGTCCTTGACCTGGTGCTCGTGCAGCAGCTTCCAGGTGGGCCCCAGGCGGTGCTGGTCGACGAACTGGACGATGGAGATGAGTTCCTCCAGCTTGTTTTCCAGCGGCGTGCCGGTCAGCACGATCGCATAGGTGCTGTCGATGCGCTTGAGCGCCTTGGCCGCGATCGTGTTCCAGTTCTTGACCCGTTGCGCTTCGTCCACGATCACGAGGTCCGGTGCCCAGGCGGAAATCAGGTCGAGATCGGACTTGAGCTTCTCGTAGTTGGTGATCTTGCAGGAATCGTCCGCAGCGTACTCCTTTTGCCGCTGCGCTCGCCCGCCGGCGATCACCCTGGACGCCCGACCGGAGAACCGGAGTATTTCACTTTGCCACTGGTATTTCAACGACGTCGGGCAGACCACGAGCACCTTGGTCGCACCGAAATGCCGCGCAAGGATCTCCGCTGCCGCGATCGCCTGGATGGTCTTGCCCAGGCCCATCTCGTCACCGATCAGCACGCGCCCGGCGCGCACGGCAAACAGCGCGCCTTCGGCCTGGTACGGATACAGCGGCACCTTGAGCAGCTTCCTCCAGCGCGGGTCGGCAGCGCCATCCGGGAACAGGTCGGCAAGCGTCGCGCCGCGCCGCGCCGCATCGCTCCTGCCGGCGACGAAGTCGAGCGCGTCGTCGTAGGCGCGCAGTTCATGTCCCGCGCGCGCCGCAAGGGCGACAAAGCGCCCGATCTGGTCAAAACGGCCCTCTGGCAGCCGCCAGCCCTGCGCGGCGTCGAACAATGCCGCCGCCGAGCGCGCCAGCGCGGCAGGACAATCCGTGCCGGCACGGAAATGAATCGTACGGGACCCGTCGTTGCGCAGATACAGCTCTGAAAACGCAGGCTGGTAGCCACGCGCAAATGCCGATTTGGCACCGCGCTTTCTTGCTAGCTTGGCGAGTGTGAATTCAACGTGTTTGCAGGTCCCCAGTTCGTTGGTTGCAAAGTCGGGGCAGGCACAGAAGTTGTCGCCCGGCTGCGTCCCGCGGATAGCCACGTAGTAGGAGGATTTCGACTCCGGGTTGCTGACACGAAACTCGGAGAAGAACGGCTCCGAGCCGGTGTTCTGCAGCCCGAACACCTGCTCACGCCCAAACTGGCGGCGCAGGGCACGTTGCCACTCGATCGGCGCCAGCCCGGGTGGGGCATGGGTTCGGGACAGCCTGGGTTCCGTGGGCGCCTTGGCCGGTTTCTTCTGGTGCTTCATGGCATCGACTGCTTCAGGTTGGGCAGGCTGCATTTTGCCAAACCCGTGCCGGTACCTGCGGATCCGACAGCGCTTGCTGCCGCCAACTGCCGGCAACTCTCCGCCGAAGCCGGACACGGCCGCACAAGTAAACTGCCTTGTGTTCATCCATCATCAGCAAGGTATTTTGAAAGCAGCACCAGACAAACCGCCCAACCACCGCTACCGTGCGGCAGCGCAACCCGGCGGATCCGACCCGCTGTCACGCAGCGCCGGGCTGTCAGATCTGTTCCGGCATGTCAGCGCCGAAAAGGCAACACTCTACCGCGGCGTGATGGAGACCTTTGCCGCGGCCAAGCGGCAATTCCGCCTGCACATGCGGCCCGACGAGGTGCTGACTGACGGCCAGTGGGAGGTGGTGGCGCCCGGCATCGAGGCCATCCAGGCGGCATTGGCCCAGCTCACCGAGTGGGGCAACCTTGAATCGCAGCCCGACACGGCGCGTGTGGCGAGCATCAGCGACTTCTACCGTGCGCGTTTCCTGTATCGGCTGTCGCATGGCGGCGAAGCGGTGGAAGAAGCGCTAATGACCTTCGAACGCATCCTGCGTCGCCGCGCCGAGCTGCAGACGATTGCCCTGGAAGACATCGCCAACCGCCTGCAAGCCCTACGCGCGCTGGCCGACGAATCCGACCCGGATGCGGCGAAAGTCCACGAGACCCTGCGCGACCTGGCGCGTGTTTTCGAGAGCCTGGCCGACAACGCACAGGCCTTCATGGCCGGTATCGGTCGCAGCATCGAGCTGCAACAGGCCGAGGCAAGCGCGGTACTGGCCTACAAGACGCGCCTGATCGATTACCTGGAACGCTTTATCGGCGACCTGGTCGGCCGCTCTGGCGGCATCGCCCGGCATCTGCTGGAGTTGTCACCGCGCATCGATCCCTTGTTGTGGCAAGCGGCGCAGCGCGAGGCGCGCGACGCCGCTCCGGGCGACCCGCAGGACCAGGCGGACGCACTCGCGCGCGGCTGGCAGGCCTGGCGCGAGCGCTGGACGGGACTGCGGCGCTGGTTTCTGGCGACCGGCCACGAACCGCCGCAGGCGGAGCTGCTGCGCTCCAAGGCGCGCGCCGCCATTCCGCAATTGCTGGCGGCGGTGGCCGCCCTGAACGAACGCCGCAGCGGCCGAAGCGACCGCTCGGCAGACTTTCGGATGCTGGCCAACTGGTTCGCCGCCTGCACCAACGACGCAGGCGCCCACCGTCTGGCGCGCGCCGCGTTTGCCCTGGCACCTGCTCGGCACTTTTCGCTCAACACGGCGCAGAGCGCCGGCGCAACCGACCTGCCCGCCAGCACCCCCTGGGCCGAGGCCCCGCCGCTGCGCATTCATCCCCGGCTACGCGAGTATGGCGAAGCGGCGCCGCGTGGCGCCCTGCCTCGCGTGCAGACACGCGACGCCGAACGCCGCCTGCTGGCTCTGCAGCTCCATGAAGAACACGCCCAGATCGACGCTGCCCGCGTCCGCCTGGCCACCGGACAACCCACCCGGCTGTCGGACCTGCAGGTGATGGATACGCATGCATTCGAACTGTTCCTTGGGCTGTTGGGTGAAGCACTCACCGCACAGCGCAATCCAGACGACGCGGTCGACCTGCAGAGTGGCGATGGCCTGTTGCGCATCGCGCTGCAGCCGCTGGCCGCTGGCACCCGGGCCGAGATCACCACGCCGGCCGGCGTGTTTGCCGGCCGTGACCACCTGATCACCATTACACGCATCGACCATGTCGCATGACATGCTGAACACCCCACCTGCCAGCCGTCGCCCGAAGGTGCCCCGCGCGCCTGGGCGGTCGCCCGATGCCAGCGGCGCGGCAGAAGCATCGGCCAGTGACAGCCGCAAAATCGGCCGTCAACAGGCGCAACACCACAACGAAGAGCGTTGCCAGGCCCTGCGTGCCTTGCTGATGACACCACTGATGACACCGGCCCACGCGTCTTTCGGTGCTGTGCGCCGCCACGCCGACGACTTGCGCGCCTGGTTTGCCCGCGAAACCGGCTGGGCGCTGCACATCGAACGCGACTGTGCACGGCTGTACAAGCGCCCGGCCGACCTGCATGACACACACCGCGGTCTGCCCGGCTACGAGCGCCGGCGCTACGTGTTGCTGAGCCTGGCCTGCGCGGTGCTGGAGCGCGCAGACCCCCAGATCACGCTGCGCGTGCTGGGCGACCGCCTGTTGGCGCTGGCCGCCGAACCCGGCCTGGCCGCGCGTGACTTCAGCTTCACGCTGATCGCCGTCCACGAACGGCGCGAGCTGGTCGCCGTGTGCCGCACCCTGCTGGAGCTGGGCGTGCTGCAACGTGTCGCCGGCGACGAAGAGGGTTTCGTGCGTGCGGCCGGTGACTCCGCCGATGGCACGGACGCCTTGTACGACGTACAGCGTCGCGTGTTGGCCGGGGTGCTTGCAGCGGTGCGCGGCCCGTCCACCTGGCCGGTGGAGAGCGCCCCCGTGACACTCGACGAACGCCTGGATGCCCTGGTGGCCGAACACCCGGTCGACAGCGAAGAAGGCCGCCGCACGACTCTGCGCCACCACCTTGCACGCCGCCTGCTGGACGACCCGGTGGTCTACCTGGACGGGCTCGAGGGCGACCTGCGGGCCTACTTCGCCAACCAGCGGGGCCCCATGGCCAGCCGCCTGTGCGAGGCCGCCGGATTGGTCGCGGAGCAACGCGCCGAAGGCGTCGCCCTGGTGGATGAGGACGGCAGCCTGACAGACGTTGCCATGCCGGCCGAAGGCACCGATGCGCACGTGACGCTGCTGGTGGCGGAGTTCCTTGCCGGCCGCCAGCGGTCGGCCCGCACCGCGCCGGCAAGCCTGGGCACCGCCGACGTAGACGATGTGGTGGCCTTTCTGGTCGACGCCAGGTGCCGGTTTGGCAGCTATTGGCGCAAGTCGGCGCGCGAACCCGGCTCCGAACAGGAGCTGGCCCAGATCGCGCTGGAGCGTCTGGAAAAGCTGCATCTCGTCGCCCGACTCGATGGCCGCGTCATGCCGTTGCCGGCCCTGTGCCGCTTCTCCATCGCCGAAGCCGACATCCGGGGGCCGACCGCACCGCCCCAATCCTCCTTGTTCGATACCGCATGACGGACAACCTTCCCCCCTCTCTCCCCCTGCCCGCCCTGGCCCGCTGGCAGCCGCTGCGGCTCGGCCTGGTCGAACTTTTTCACTACGACAGCGAGGAATTCTGGTTTCGCGACGGCCACTTGCTGCTGCGCGGCAACAACGGCACCGGCAAGTCCAAGGTGTTGTCGCTGACGCTGCCCTTCCTGTTCGACGCCCAGCTCAAGCCCTCGCGCATCGAACCCGACGGCGATGGCGCGAAGAAGATGGCCTGGAACCTGCTGCTCGGCCGCCATGACAGGCGCATGGGCTACACATGGATCGAATTCGGCCGTATCGACGAAGACGGAACGGCGCGCTACCTGACGCTCGGCTGCGGCCTGTCGGCCGCCGCGGCGCGCGCCCAGGTGGACAGCTGGTTCTTCGTGCTGGAGGAACAGCGTATCGGCCAGGACCTCTGGCTCATGAGCCCGACCAAGGTCGTGCTTACACGTGAACGCCTGCGTGAAGCGCTTCAGGCACTGCCTGGCCAGGTCTTCGACACTGCCACGGCCTACCGCCGTGCCGTGGACGAACGCCTTTTCCAGCTCGGTCCGGTGCGTTATGCCGCCTTGATCGACACCCTGGTGCAGTTGCGCCAGCCCCAACTGTCCAAGAAACCCGATGAGGGCAGTCTGTCCAACGCGCTGACCGAGGCCTTGCCGCCGATGGCCACGGACCTGCTGGCCGATGTGGCCGACGCATTGAACCAGCTGGAGACCTACCGCCGCGAGTTGGATGAATACGAGGCGCTGGCGCGTGCCGTCGGCCAGTTCAACCAGCGCTACCAGCTGTATGCCGCCACGCAGGCCCGGCGCCAGGCCCGTGGCCTGCGCAGCGCGCAAACCGGCTTCGACAACGCGAGCCGCGTGCTCAACGAAGGGCGTGCTCTGCTGGACGAAGCCAGACAGCTGGAGGCACAGGCGCGTGCAGCGCTCGCCAGTGCAGAGTCCGGCTTGCTGGCCAGCCGCACCCGACTCGAAGGCCTGCAGAACGACCCGGCCGTAGCCGATGCCAGGCAACTCGATCTGGCGGACCGTGAAGCGCGCCGGCGACAGGCCGAGTCCGAGCAGGCGCTGCGCACGCGGGATGAAGCGAGCACACGGCATGCCCGTGAGCAGCATGTCGACCGCGCGTGCAGCCAGCGCGCCGAGCAGGCCGGCCGTGCGCTGGCCGAGGCGCGAAGCGACGCCGCAGCCTGCGCCGAGCTGGCGGGCCTCGCGCCGCTCTACGCTGCCAACGCGCTGGCCGCTGGTGTGGCCTCCGCCTTGCTGGCCATGGAGCCGCTGGCCCTGGATACAGCGCGCGCGGAACTGCGCCAAGCCGCCACCACCCGGCGCGACCATGTGGCGCTGATGTTGCAGCACTGCGACAGCGTCGACCGCGCGACCCAGTCCCGCACCCTGCGGCAGGTAGCACGCGACGAGCGCCAGGATGCCGTCGAATCCGCCGCCGAGGACCGCGCGCGGGCAGACACGGCGGTCGAGCAGCAGGGGCGCGACCTGCTCAACGCGTGGCAAACCCATGTCGAGCAGTTGCATCAGTTGCATATCCCGGACGCTGCGCAGGTGCTGGAGGCGTTGGGCACCTGGACGGCCAGCCTGCACGGCGACAACCCGGCGCGCACCGCAATGCATGCCGCCCAACAGGTCACCAACCTGCGCCTGGCACAACAACAAGCCTCGCTGGACATCGAGCGTCGCGCGATCGTGGACGAACAAGACGCGCTGCTGGCCGAACGCGCAGGGCTCCTGCAGGGCGAGGACCGCTTGCCCCCGCCACCGCCCTGGCGTGCACCGGACGCGCGCCACGACCGCACCGGTGCACCTTTGTGGCAGTTGGTCGACTTCCTGCCGGCCACCGATGCGGCCCGGCGCGCCGGGCTCGAAGCGGCGCTGGAAGCCGCCGGCCTGCTCGACGCGTGGGTCACGCCTGACGGCCAAATGGTCGGTGCCGATGGTGTGCCATTGCCAAAGGATGCACAGTGGCTGGAGCGGCCGCACCAGTCGCAGTCCCTGGCCGCGTGGTTGGTCCCGGCGGTGGCTGCCACAAGTGGTGCACCGGTGCCGGAAGCGGTGTTGCTGCGCCTGCTGGCTGGCGTGGCATGCACCCCGCAGGACGATGGTGTGGCAGACACCTGGGTGTGCCCGGATGGCCGTTTCCGCATCGGCGCGCTTGCAGGTGCCTGGCACAAGCCTAGCGCCGAGTTCATCGGCTACACGGCACGGGCCAATGCACGCGCGCGGCGGCTCCAATCCATTGACGAACGCCTGAATGCGCTGGCTCTGGCCTTGTCCGCGCTGGAGCAAGCCGACGCGCGACGGGCGCAGGATCAGCACCGGGCGGCCACCGAGTGGCAGCGCGCACCCGCCGATGAAGCCTTGCGCGGCGCGCACCTGGAAGCCGTCGCGCGAGCGCGGGAGTTCCAGAGTGCCCAGCTGCGGCTCGACCAGGCCGACCTTCTGTTGCAGACCGCAGTCACCCATTGGGAGGCCGCGCGCCGCACGCTCTCGCGTGACGCCGAGGATTTACACCTGCCCCAGGAGCGCGACGGCCTGCATGCCACCGACCGGGCACTACAGGGTTTCGGCGACACGCTGCACGCTCTGGCGCAGGCGGCACGTGAACTTCGCGACGGATTGAACGAACAGGCGCGCCAGCAGCATCGCACCCAGGAGGCCCACCACGATGCGATGCAGGCCGCGGCCTCATCGACCGAGCGTACGCTGCTGGCCGAAGAGGCACGCATTCGCCTGGAAACCCTGCGCGAATCGGTAGGTGCCAGGGTGGAGGAATTGCAGCAGCGCCTGATGCAGGCCCGTGAAGCCGTGCAGCAAGGAGAAACGCTGCGCAAGACGAGCGACGAGGCATTGCGCAGCAGCGGCGAGTCGCGCGCCCGCGCCGAGCAGCGAACCCAGGATGCCCAGGCGACGCTGGACGAGCGCGTGGCGACACGCCAGCTAGCCGTCGGTCACTTGCAGGGCTTCGCGGCCACCGGTCTGCTGCTGGCCGCCCTGCCCGATGCCGAGGTGCCCCCGCTGCAAACCGCGTGGACCACCGAGGCCGCACTGGCGCTCGCCCGGCGCACCGAACAGGCGCTGATCACCATCCGAGACGACGACGACACCTGGAACCGCGTGCAAAGCCAGATCTCGCAGGACTACACCGAGCTCGGCCGTGGCTTGGCCGCCTTGAGCCACCAGGCGCAGGCCGAGACCAACGACTACGGCCTGGTGGTCAGCATCGTCTATCAGAACCGGCCCGAACGCCCCGACCTGTTGGGCGCCAGGCTCGACAGCGAGATCGCGCAACGCCGCGATTTGCTGACCGCCGGGGAACGCCAGGTGCTGGAGAACCACCTGCAGGCCGAGATAGCGTCTGCGGTGCAGAAGCTGTTGCGTGACGCAGAGCGCCAGGTCGGCACCATCAACGACGAACTGGCAAAACGGCCCACGTCGACCGGCGTGCGTTTCCGGCTGCAGTGGCAGGTTCTGCCTGAAGGAGCCGCGGGAGCGCCGGTCGGCCTGGAGGCTGCGCGCAAGCGGCTTCTGAACACCAGCACCGACCTGTGGAGTGCCGAAGACCGGCGCGTCGTCGGCGAGATGCTGCAGCAGCGCATCACTGCTGAACGCACCCTGGCCGACGTGGACCAGGGTGGCAGCCTGCTAGAGCAGTTGGCCCGCGCACTTGACTACCGCCGCTGGCACCGCTTCCGGGTCCAGCGCTGGCAGGATGGCCAATGGCGACCCTTGTCCGGCCCGGCCTCCAGCGGCGAACGTGCGCTCGGGCTGACGGTGCCGCTGTTCGCGGCGGTGTCCAGCTACTACTCGCAGGCCGGATATGCACACGCGCCGCGCCTGGTGCTGCTGGACGAAGCCTTCGCAGGCATAGACGACGCGGCGCGCGCCCATTGCATGGGATTGATCCGCGAATTCGACCTGGACTTCGTGATCACCAGCGAACGCGAATGGGCCTGTTATGCGGAACTGCCCGGCGTGGCAATTGCCCAGTTGCAGCGGCGCGAAGGCATCGATGCAGTGCATGTCTCGCGCTGGACCTGGGACGGCCGGGCCCGGCGCCGTGAAGACGATCCGGACCGGCGATTTCCCGCTCCATGAGCGCCGCGCCGGGCCGCACCAAGCAAGCTCTCAAGTCGCTGGTTCCAAGTGATTTATTTGTAATGAAATTTTCAGAGCGACTGTCGGACGATTTGCGGCAGCAGGCCGACTACTGCGCTCGCATCGCAGTGTGCAGCTCGGAGGTCGCCTGATGACGACCCAAAACCCCTCCGCTGGCCCAGATGGCCGGGTGGAACGCCTGCTGGGTGGTGCCGACCTCGCAGGTTTGCGCCTGCGATTGCGACGCGCTGTCGAACGCGGCATCAACGGTGCCACGGGGCAGTCGTTGCTTCTCACCGAACTCAGCGCAACCGAACGCGAAGCGCTGGCGCTTCTCACCGGACGCCCGACTGGCCCGGCGCGTTCGGCCCGCATCGACCTCGCGCGCCTGGGTGCCACACTTCGGGCCGCCGGAATCGCGGGTTCGCTGCGGGAGGTGCTGGAGCAGATCGACGGCCCGATCGTGAGCCGGACCGACGCCCGGGCCGCCACGCGGCTTGCGTGGTCCGGCGTGTGCGCCAGCACCGGCCACGATGCCAGACTGCACGACTGGCTGCAGTCCCCCGGCGCGACCACCCTGCTCAAGCGCCTGACCCGGCAGGACGTGGTTGCCGCGGGTCACTTGCTGGCGGGCGCCGACACTGTCTTGCGCCGGCTACCCGCCGCCGGCATGGCACGCGCCCAATTGGCGGCGCAGACGCTTGGCAATGCCCACGCGCTCGACGCCGGCCAGCCGACAGCCAGTGTCGTCCTGGCCGCATGGCGGCATTGCGAGGCAGGCGCGGCGCCAGCAACTGGAGTTGCCGCACCGCCAAGCGAAAGCGATGACGACGATGCGGACCCGACCGACGACCTCGACACGCAGCGCGCACCCGATGAGCGCGCCCGAGACGTCTGGGCGCGGGCCGGGGTGCTGGTGAACGAACTGGCGCGCCCGGCGCTGGTGCTGAACCTGCCAGCCCTTGCGCAGTCCGGCGCATGGTGGTCGGCGGGCGAGCCGGCCTACCTGTCGCTGCGCCAGTTGCTTCGAGCTCAGCCGCAATGGTCTGTGCGGGACATACCGGTGTTCGTCTGCGAAAACCCCAACCTGCTCGCAATTGCCGCCGACCGGCTGGGTGCACACTGCGCGCCCATGGTCTGCACCGAGGGTATGCCGGCGGCGGCGCAACGCACGCTGCTGACCCAGTTGGCACAAGCCGGTGCCCGCCTGCACTACCACGGCGACTTCGATTGGCCGGGCATCCACATCGCCAACCACGTGTTGCGCACCTGGCAGGCACGGCCCTGGCGCCTTGCCGCGGCCGACTACGAGGCCGCCGCGAATGACGCCCCACACGCCCGACGCGACCTTGCCGACACCGGGCCGGACGCCGCCTGGGACAACCTGCTCGCGCCCGCGATGCGCCGCCATGGGCTTGCCATTGCGGAAGAAGCCGTGGCAGCCGCCTTGCTGGAGGACCTGCAGCGCATGCGAGTCAGGGCGCGGTAAACGTGCACCAGCCGGCAACGCGAAATGGTCGTCAAGGTGCCCTTTTGCGGCCGAGATCCTTTCGACCCGCGTTGGAGTCATGGACCGCCCCGGCACCGAACGGGTGGACCCGTTGCGCTGTACGGTTCACCCGACGGATAGAGCGGGTCAGCTGAAATCGGCAGCCTGGGGCACCCCCATCTCGGCCTCAACATTTTCCAGGAAGTTCTGACAATTCGACGAAAAGGCAAAATTTGCTGTTCAGCAAATATCGCAACCCATCTACGATCGCGTCGAAACCTGAACGCTCCACGACCGCCGAGCCGGCATGGCTTGCTGTAGTTCGCGATAGATGTCGATCGATCCCGATAGCGCCCGAAAGACTGCTCACTCCCACTCGATCGTCAACGAGCCATCTAAGCTGTTGATCTATAAAGGGTCGCAGTATGCCATCAAGGTATTTGCCGTCAGATTTACCGTCACATTCATTTGATCCTCGGAAATTCCTTCCAGGGTCTATCGACATCTATGCAGGCCAGTCGGCGACTCCTCACCGGCAACTATTCGAGATCTATCGATATCTATCGGCCCCACGACGGTCACCGGCACTGGCGACGCGCATCCGAACAGGCACGGGAAACGCCAAAAGCAGCCCCGGCATCAAACGCCTTAAGTTATTGTCCCGCCACACTTTTTGAGGAAATTTTTTACCGTCAGTGCATGGCCACGCCGGCAATCTCAACCCAACGCCATCAAGGAAGCTTCTGGCGCCTTGTCCAGCACCCTGAGCAAGGCCCGCGCCGCTCCGGTTGGGCTGCGTTTGCCCTGCTCCCAGTTGCGTATCGTATCCAGCGACACGTCAATGCGGCGCGAAAACTCCAGTTGCGTCAGCCCAAGGCGCTTGCGAACACGTTGCGCAAACAGCGCCGCGTCATGAGCGGCGGCGGCATTATCGATCTTCTGTTGTGCCTTGAGGTCCGCCTCAGACGTGCCTTCAAGTTTGCGCACGTTCACTCGCCCGGCCGGCATCTGTCGGACGGCAGCATCAAGTTTGAAACGCACCGTTTTCATAGTCACTCACCTCGCGCAGATTGGCCTTGCGGGCCGAAATGGTGCGAATGGCAATGCCGCGCATCGTAGCCGCGAGAGGACCGCAATTGAAACTAGCGGTGGTGGCTCAGGTGGTGCGCCCCAATGCATAACGTTCGCTTCCAACAGCGCGATCAGGCGGGCGCACTCGACTCTCAGTTCCGCTACCGCATCACGTTCAAACATGGAATCCATGGCAATCAGGGCGTTCATACGATCACGCACCCCGAAGAGAATCCTCGTAGCGGGTAGCACGGGTGGCATTGCCGAGAAAGCCAACCACCAGCCAACGTGAAGCGTGCGGCGCGGCCCCTCCGTTCGGTCCCGCCCGTGCACGAATGCCGATCACGATCGGTTATGACCTGGAGCGGCGAACCAGCCTCACGCGGCCCCACTCACCTCGCGGCGAACTATCCGCGACAACACGTCACCCATCGATGCACGCGCCAGCGCCATGTCATAGTCGGTCTGCAATCCCAACCAGAACTCGGCGCTGGTGCCGAAATACTGGGCCAGGCGCAAGGCCGTGTCGACGGTGACGGCACGCCGTTCGCGCACCACATCGTTGATGCGCGGTCCCGGCACCTGCAAGGCAATGGCTAGGGCATTCGCGGTCAATCCCAGAGGGATCAGAAACTCCTCGCGCAACACCTCGCCAGGGTGGATTGGCCGCATGCCGTTGATGATGGTTTCCATGGCTTCTTCCCTTCAGTGGTAATCGACAATTTCAACGTCCCACGCATCGCCCTGATCGAACCGAAAGCAAATCCTCCATTGGTCGTTGATGCGAATGCTGTGCTGGCCTTTGCGGTCGCGCTTGAGTGCTTCCAGGCGGTTGTTGGGTGGCATGCGCAGATCATCGAGCCGTGTGGCGCGGTGCAGCATCTGCAGCTTGCGTTCCGCCACCGCGCGAAAGTTCACAAACCGGGCAATGGGCTTTCCCTCGAACAAGGCGCGGGTTGGCGTGCTCTTGAACGATCGGATCATGGTTCGAATTCTATAACGCGTGGCGTTAGACGCCAAGCGGTTGTTCGTTGTTTTCCCCAAGGCACGCCAACGCTCGTGGCGAGGTCGGGGCACAACATTTACATCGTGATGGGCCCGGTGCGGCGCCGCGCGGGCAAGGTCGAACTACGGTTTGCTCGAGGAGCCCACGGCATTGCTCTGCAGCAGCGGCCACGGGGTTTCCCGACGCGATGACGCAATGGCCAACTTGGCCAATGGCACAAGACCCGACATTCCAGTTCGCAACTTCTACCGTGAGCAAAATCGCAGGCTACGGAAACCGTAAGCCCGTGATTTATCAGCGAATTCAGCAAGAACTTTTACCGTCAGTCCCGAAATCCGTATGACGGTAAATTTCTGCCATCCAGATCAGCGTGAATTTTTACCGTCAGATTTACCTTCAAACTCGTTTCAACGTGTTTGGATGGAAGCCGCGATATAGCCCGAAATCCCCTTTGAACTCAAGCGCTTGAACCGTACTTTTGCTCCTATTGATGATGTGTGCGGAATAGTTGATAGACACTTGTAACTTGTTGAATTTAAAAAGAAATTTAATTTCACTTCGTCAATATCACTCCCACTCTATCGTCGCCGGCGGCTTGGAGCTGATGTCGTAGGTCACCCGGTTGATACCGCGCACCTCGTTGATGATGCGGCTCGATGTCTTCTTGAGCAGCGCGTAGGGCAGTTCGGCCCAGTCGGCGGTCATGAAGTCGCTGGTTTGTACCGCGCGCAAGGCGACCACGTCGTCGTAGGTGCGGCCGTCGCCCATGACCCCCACACTCTTGACCGGCAGGAACACCGCGAAGGCCTGGCTGGTCAGGTCGTACCAGCTCTTGCCGGACTCGGTGTCGTTGGTGGCGCGCAGTTCCTCGATGAAGATCGCGTCGGCCCGCCGCAGCAGTTCGGCGTATTCCTTCTTCACTTCGCCCAGGATGCGCACGCCGAGGCCCGGCCCGGGGAACGGATGCCGGTACACCATCGCATGCGGCAGGCCCAGCGCGACGCCGAGCTCGCGCACCTCGTCCTTGAACAGTTCGCGCAGCGGCTCGAGCAGCTTGATTCCGAGTTGCTCCGGCAGGCCGCCCACGTTGTGGTGGCTCTTGATGGTGACCGACTTCTTGGCGCCGGCGGCACCGGACTCGATCACGTCCGGGTAGATCGTGCCCTGCGCCAGCCAAGCCACATGACGTGACTCGTCGGCCTTCAATTTGCCCGCCTCGGCCTTGAACACCTCGACGAACTCGCGCCCGATGATCTTGCGCTTGGCCTCCGGTTCGCCCACCCCGGCCAACTGGCCGAGGAACTGGTCGGCCGCGTCGACCCGGATGACCTTGGCATGCAGCTTGCCAGCGAACATGTCCATCACCATGTCGCCCTCGTGCAAGCGCAACAGGCCGTGGTCCACGAACACGCAGGTCAGCTGGTCGCCGATGGCGCGGTGGATCAGCGCCGCAGCCACCGACGAGTCCACACCACCCGACAGGCCGAGGATCACCTCCTCGCTGCCGACCTGGGCGCGGATCCGCTCCACCGCCTCAGCGATGTAGTCGCCCATGATCCAGTCGGCGCGCGTGCCGCAGATGTCGAGGACGAACCGCTCCAGGATCGCCGCGCCGCGGCTGGTGTGGGTGACCTCCGGGTGGAACTGCACGCCATAAAAGCGCCGCTCCTCGTCCGCCATGCCGGCGATCGGGCAGCTGTCGGTGCTGGCCATGAGTTTGAAACCCGGGGGCATTTCCGTGACCTTGTCGCCATGGCTCATCCACACCTGCAGCATGCCGTGGCCCATGGCGGTGGCATAGTCCTGCAGCCCGTTCAGGAGCTCGGTGTGCCCATGCGCCCGCACATCCGCATGACCGAATTCGCGCTTGGCACTGGGGGCCACGCGGCCACCCAATTGCACCGCCATCGTGAACATGCCATAACAGATGCCGAGCACCGGAATCCCCATCTCGAAGGCATCGTGCGGTGCGCGCAGATCGTGCTCTTCGTAGGTGCTGGCGTGGCTGCCCGACAGGATGATGCCCTTGAGCAGGCCGTCGGCTGCGTACTTGCGCAACCAGTCGTTGCTGACGTCGTACGGCACCACCTCGCAAAACACATGCGCCTCGCGGATGCGCCGCGCAATCAGCTGGGTGACCTGGGAACCGAAATCGAGAATGAGGATTTTTTGGTGCATGGGGAAATGGCGGGCCCGATAGCGCCGGGCCCTGGCATGGGGCCTACGCCAGCGGTGGGCAGCGCAAGACCTGCCCGGGGTAGATCTTGTCGGGATGCGTCAGCATCGGCTTGTTGGCTTCGAATATGACCGGGTACTTGTTGGCGTCGCCGTACACCGTGCGCGCGATCTTGGACAGGTTGTCGCCGCTTGCCACCGTGTGGTAGGTGCATTCGTCGGCGGGCGCCGGCGTCTGCAATTCGTCGACCACGGCACTCACGCCCTGGATATTGCCGCAACACAGGACGACCTTTTCCCGCACTTCCTGGCTGTCCACCAGACCGGCCACGGTGACTGCGCGTTGTGCACCATCGAAGGTGATGGTCAGGTCGTCGGCGGGCAGGTTCTGCGTGCGCAGGTAGGCCTTGATGGCGTCCGATGCCGCAATGTTGGCGGCAGCCACTTTTTCTTCATTGCTCGGCTCGGCAACCGCCGCGGCGATCTCCGGCTTGTGGCCAAACAGCTTTTCGCCGGCTTCTTTCAGGAAAGAGATCATGCCCATGGAAAAATTCCTTCAGTGTTGGTGTGTGTGGAAGACCGAGCGCGATGGTAGGCGCAATCCACCGTGTGCGAATGTAAACAACACTCGGGACGGCCGCCGTCCGTCATTCCGCACGGTAGTTGGGCGCTTCCTTGGTGATCTGCACATCATGCACGTGGCTCTCGCGGATGCCGGCGGTGGTGATCTCGACGAACTCGGCCCGGCCTTGCATGTCGGCAATGGTGGCGCAGCCGCAATACCCCATGCTGGCACGCACACCACCGGACATCTGGTAGACGATCGACACCATCGAGCCCTTGTAGGGCACCCTGCCCTCGATGCCTTCGGGCACCAGCTTGTCGGCATTCGGGTTGCCGGTGGTCGATTCCTGGAAATAGCGGTCGGCGCTACCCTGCTGCATGGCGCCGATCGAGCCCATGCCGCGGTAACTCTTGTAGCTGCGGCCCTGGTACAGGATGACCTCGCCCGGCGCCTCTTCGGTGCCGGCGAACATGCCGCCCATCATCACCGAGCTGGCTCCGGCGGCGATCGCCTTGGCGATGTCGCCGCTGTAGCGGATGCCGCCGTCGGCAATCAGCGGCACGCCTGTGCCGAGCAGGGCCGTGGCGACGCTGTCGATGGCCATTATCTGCGGCACGCCGACACCGGCCACGATGCGGGTGGTGCAGATCGAGCCCGGACCGATGCCGACCTTGACCGCATCCGCCCCCGCCTCGACCAGCGCCAGCGCAGCCGCCCCGGTGGCGATGTTGCCGCCGATCACGTCCACCTGCGGGTAATTCTTCTTGACCCAGCGCACGCGTTCGATCACGCCCTGGCTGTGGCCGTGCGCGGTGTCGACGACGATCGCATCCACACCGGCACGCACCAGCGCCTCGACCCGCTCTTCGGTGCCCTCGCCCACACCCACCGCAGCACCCACACGCAATTTGCCATGTGCGTCACGTGCGGCGTTGGGAAAACTCGTCTGCTTGGTGATGTCCTTGACGGTGATCAGCCCCTTGAGCTCGAACGCGTCGTTGACCACCAGCAGGCGCTCCAGCTTGAACTTGTTCAGAAGGGCCTTGGCTTCCAGCAGCGTCGTGCCATCGGGCACCGTCACCAACTTGTCGCGCGGCGTCATGATGTGGCTCACCGGGATGTCGTAGCGGGTCTCGAAACGCAGGTCGCGGCCGGTGACGATGCCGACCACCTTGCCGCCGTCGCAGACCGGGAATCCCGATACGCCGAGTTGCTCCGACAGGTCGATCACCTGGCGCACGGTATGGGTCGGGGTGATGGCCACCGGGTCGCGCAATACGCCCGACTCATAGCGTTTGACCCGGGCCACCTGGGCTGCCTGGTCCCGGGCCGACAGGTTCTTGTGCACGATGCCTATGCCACCCTCCTGGGCGATTGCAATGGCCAGCCGTGCCTCGGTGACGGTGTCCATCGCGGCCGACACCAGGGGCAGGTTCAATGCGATGTTGCGGGAAAATCGGGTGGCGAGGGAGGTGTCCTTGGGCAGGACTTGGGAGTACGCTGGCACCAACAACACATCGTCGAAGGTGAGCGCTTTGCCGAGCAGGCGCATTTCAAAGCTCCAAATGCGCAATTGTACCCGTGCCCACCTGCCGCCTTCGGCGGTACACTGCGCCCATGATGCGGATTCGACCCCTACTGGCTGTCCTGGCGTGCCTGCTGTGCAGCGTGGCCCAGGCGCAATGGCAATGGATCGACAAGGACGGGCGCAAGGTCTTCAGCGACCGTGGGCCGCCGCCCGATATTCCGGCCAGGAACATCCTGAAACAACCGGGCGGTACCGCGCGTTCCGCTGCCGCGCCGGTCACGTCCACCGACGCATCCGCGCGGCCAGCGTCCGCAGCCAGCGCCAGCGCAGAAGGCCAGGATCTGGCGTCGAAGCTCGGTGGCGTCGACAAGGAACTGATCGACCGCAAGAAGCAGGCAGAGGCCGCGGATGCCGCCAAGGCCCGCGCCAGCGACGAACGGCTCCAGGCCGCGAAGGCGGAGAACTGCGCAAGGGCCAAGGCCAGCAAGGCGCTGATGGATTCCGGCGTGCGGGTGTCGCTCACCACCAACGCCAAGGGTGAGCGCGAGGTGCTCGACGACGCCGGCCGGACAGCCGAGAACAAGCGCATCCAGACTGTCATGGAGACCAACTGCAATTGATTGCGCCGGACAGGCGTGGTCTGGCAGGAGTCAATAACCGGCTTTTGCGCCCGGCCTCTTGCGGGCAAACAGGCCGGTGGCGCGCGCTCCCTGTTTGACGAAGCGGGCCCGGCGCGCCACCTTCGGGTCGACCGTCAGCGGTCGGTGGATTTCGACCCGGTCGCCGTCCCGCAGGATCTGACCGGCGACCGCCTTGCGGCCCCACACACCCAACAGCGACGCGCCGTCACCGGCCTGCCCCACATGCGCGCGCCAACCACAGGCCTCGACTGCCTGTGCCACGGTGGCGCCCTGTTCCAGTGCCAGCGCGATTTCCTGGACGACCCGCGCACGGGGCGAATAAACCACGGTGACCCGGACGGCCATGGCGCTCAACCGTAGACCTGTTCGGCCCGTTTCACAAACGCGTCCACCAGACTGCCGGCGATCCGGTCGAAGACTGGTCCTACCAGGCGTCCGAGCGTCGCGTTGTCGAACCCGTAGTGCAGCACCAGTTCGACCCGGCATGCGCGTTGGCTGCCGTCCGCCACCGCAAGGAAGCGCCACCGCCCGTCCAGTCGGGAAAACGGCCCGTCCACCAGTTGCATCACCACTTCCCCCGGGGGGATGTGCTCATTGCGCGTGGTGAACACCTGCCGGATGCCGCCGAAGGCGATGCCGACCTCGGCCGTCATGCCCTGGGCGTCTTCACTCACCACTGCCGCATGGTCGCACCAGGGCAGGAACTGCGGATAGGCCGGAACGTCGGTCACCAGGGCATACATTTCCGCGGGGTGGTACCAGATCAATACAGACTTGTTGACAGTTTTCATAGAATGCAGGGCTGCGCGGGATTGTAGACAAGCCCTCCCCGACGGGCTCCTTGCACTGACGCCTTACAACCCCACCTGCACCCATGGCCAAGAAACCCGACTCCGCTGCCCAGAAGCCGACCCGCATCGCCGACAACAAGAAGGCCGCATACAACTATTTCTTCGAGGAGCGCTTCGAGTGCGGCATGGTGCTCGAAGGCTGGGAGGTGAAGTCACTGCGCGAGGGCAAGGTGCAGCTGACCGACGGCTACGTGCTGGTGCGCAATGGAGAGCTGTTCCTGATCGGCTGCCAGATCAACCCGCTCAACAGTGCGTCCACCCACATCAGCCCGGACAAGGTCCGCACCAAGAAACTGCTGATGCACAAGGCCGAGATCAAGCGGCTGATCGGAAAGGTCGAGCAAAAGGGCTACACGCTGGTGCCGCTGAACCTGCACTGGAAGGCAGGCAAGGTGAAATGCGAGATCGCCCTGGCCAAGGGCAAGGCAGAACACGACAAACGCGACACGATCAAGGACCGCGAAGGCAAGCGCGAGGTGGAGCGTGTCATGAAGACACGCAACCGCTAGGCGTGGCGGGCGCTTCGCGCGCCCGCAGCGCCGGCTACAGGGATTCCCGGTTGGCCTTCTTGCGCTCGTGCTCCTTTAGGTGGCGCTTGCGCAGGCGGATGCTCTTGGGCGTGATCTCGACCAGCTCGTCTTCCTCGATGAACTCCACCGCGTATTCCAGCGTGAGCTGGATCGGCGGTGTGATCTTGATCGCGTCCTCCTTGCCGGAGACCCGGAAGTTGGTGAGCTGCTTCATGCGCACCGCGTTCACGATCAGGTCGTTGTCGCGGCTGTGGATGCCTACGATCATGCCCTCGTAGACTGGGTCGCCGGCCTTGACGAACATGCGCCCGCGATCGTCCAGCTTGCCCAGCGCGTAAGTCACGATCTCGCCGTCGTCCATGCTGATCAGCACGCCGCTCTTGCGGCTCTCGATGTCGCCGCGGTAGGGTTCGTAGCCATCGAAGATGTTGCTGGCCAGGCCGGTGCCACGCGTCAGGTTCAGGAACTCGTTCTGGAACCCGATCAGCCCGCGCGCCGGGATGCGGTACTCCAGGCGCACCCGGCCGCGGCCGTCCGGCTCCATGTTGATCAGGTCGCCCTTGCGCAGGCCCAGGGCCTGCATCACACCGCCCTGGTGGCCTTCTTCGATGTCCACCGTCAGCATCTCGATCGGCTCGTGTTTCTCGCCATTGACCATGCGAAACACCACGCGCGGCTTGGACACCGCCAGCTCGTAGCCTTCGCGGCGCATGTTCTCCAGCAAGATCGTCAGGTGCAGTTCGCCCCGGCCCGAGACCTCGTAGATGCCGTCCTCGTCGGTGTCGACCACGCGCAGCGCCACGTTGGCCTGCAGTTCGCGGTCCAGGCGGTCGCGCAGCTGGCGGCTGGTCACGAACTTGCCTTCACGGCCTGCCAGCGGCGAGTTGTTGACGCAGAAATTCATGGTCAGCGTGGGCTCGTCGATCTTGAGCATTGGCAGCGGTGCCGGATTCAGCGGATCCGTCAGTGTCACGCCGATGCCCACCTGCTCGATACCGCTGACCAGCACGATGTCGCCGGGGCCGGCGTCGGTGGCCGCGATACGCTCAAGACCGTCGAACTTCAGGATCTGCTGCACCTTGGCCTTGCTGGACTTGCCGTCCGGGCCCTCCATGACCAGCACTTCCTGGTTGACGCGGATCGTGCCCTGGCTGATGCGGCCTACGCCGATACGCCCGACATAGGTGGAGTAGTCCAGCGAACTCACCTGCAACTGCAGCGGCGCCGCCGGGTCGCCCTTGTTGGCCGGCACATGGCTGAGCACCGTGTCGAACAGCGGCGCGAGGTCCTTGCCCCACTGTTCGCCGGGCGCGCCCTCGTCCATCGAGGCCCAGCCGTTGAGGCCCGAGGCATACACCACAGGGAAGTCCAGCTGTTCCTCGGTCGCCCCGAGCTTGTCGAACAGGTCGAACGCGGCATTGATCACGTAGTCGGGCCTGGAGCCGGGGCGGTCCACCTTGTTCACCACCACGATCGGCTTTAGGCCCAGCGCTAGCGCCTTCTTGGTGACGAATCGGGTTTGCGGCATCGGGCCTTCCACGGCGTCGATCAGCAGCATCACTCCATCGACCATCGACAGCGCCCGCTCCACCTCGCCGCCGAAATCGGCGTGGCCGGGGGTGTCGACGATGTTGATGTGGGTGTCCTTCCAGTCCACGGCGCAGTTCTTGGCCAGGATGGTGATGCCGCGCTCCTTTTCCAGGTCGTTGCTGTCCATCACGCGTTCGGCCACTTTTTCATTGGCGCGGAAGGTGCCGCTCTGGCGCAACAGCATGTCCACCAGGGTGGTCTTGCCGTGGTCCACGTGGGCGATGATGGCAATGTTGCGAATCTGTTTGTAGCTCATGGTTCTCTTTCAGTAATCTCGCTGCGTTTGCACCGGGCGCCTCAGCGCGCGGCCAGTGTCTGGGTAATCTCGATCGGGCTCAGCAGCCGCCCGGGTATCAGTTCGCCGCCGGCCACATGGCCGGTGCCCAACAGGGCCCGCGGGTCGGTGCCGTACACCGCGACCTGCGGGTTGTTCGCCCACTGCCCGCGGCGCCTCACTCCGCTGAGGAAGCGGCCCGCGTCCTGCGGCCCAAGCTCGACCACGTCGTGGCCGGCCAGCAGCGCATCCACCGGCAGCAGGCAGGCGACGCGCTCCTCGTCCGACATCGCGGTCAGCCGCTCCAGGCTCACAGCCTGCGCCACGTCGAAGGGCCCGGTGGCCACACGGCGAAGCGCGATCAGGTGCGCACCGCAGCCCAGCGCCTCGCCGATATCCTCGGCCAGGGTACGGATGTACGTGCCCTTGCTGCACCCGGCCACCATGTGCAGTGCCACGCCACCGCCGGCATCCTGCTGCAGTTCCATGTCGAGTTCATGGATCGTGATCTCGCGTGCCGGACGTTCGACCTCCACCCCGGCCCGCGCGTACTCGTACAGCGGCCGGCCATCCTTCTTCAGCGCGCTGTACATCGGCGGCACCTGCCGGATCGGCCCCAGGAACGCGCTGCGGACCCGCTCGACGTCGGCCGTCGTCACCCGCACCGCACGCTCCAGCGCCACATCGCCCTCGGCGTCCCCGGTGGTCGTGGTCACGCCCAGTCGCGCGACGGCGTGGTAGCGCTTGTCGGCATCCAGGTGCAACTGGCTGAACTTGGTCGCCGCACCAAAACACAGGGGCAACACGCCCGTGGCCAGCGGGTCGAGCGTGCCGGTATGACCGGCCTTCTCGGCCCGAAGCAGCCACTTCGCCTTTTGCAACGCGTCGTTGCTCGACAGGCCGAGCGGCTTGTCGAGCAGCAAGACGCCATGCACCGGGCGGCGGACCACTTTCACGCGGACGATGTCGGATTCCAGTCTGGTGCCCATATGCCGGCTTTGGCGGCCAGGGCCCATCAGAAGATGTGCATCCGACCGCCGTCGTTTAGTCCTCGTTCCTGGAACGCGAGGCCACGGCCTGCGCGATCAGCGCATTCATGTCGGCCGCCCGTTCGGTGGTGCGGTCAAACGTGAAATGCAGGGTGGGGACGGTATGGATATGCAGCCGCTTGAACAACCCGGCGCGCAGGAAACCCGCCGCCTGGTTCAATCCCTCCTGGGTCAGCACCGGATCCCCCTTGAGCAGGCTGAAAAACACCTTGGCATGCGCGTAGTCCGGGGTGACCTCCACCGACTGGATCGTCACCATCCCTACCCGCGGGTCCTTCAGCTCGCGCGCGATCAGTTCCGTCAGATCGCGCTGGATCTGATCGGCCACCTTGAAGGCGCGGTTGGGGGTTGCGGACTTGCGGGCGGGCATGTGCTTACAGCGTCCGGGCGACTTCCTTGATCTCGAAGAACTCCAGCACGTCGTTTTCCTGGATGTCGTTGTAGTTCTTGATGTTCAGGCCGCACTCGAAGCCCTCCTTGACTTCGCGTGCATCGTCCTTGAAGCGCTTGAGCGACTCCAGTTCGCCGGTGAAGATGACCACGTTCTCGCGCAGCAGACGCAGCCGCGCCGTACGCCGCACCAGGCCCGAGGTGACCATGCAACCGGCGATCGAGCCGATCTTGCTGACCTTGAACACCTGCCGGATCTCGGCCGTTCCGATGATCTCTTCCTTCTTGTCCGGCGTGAGCATGCCCGACATCGCCGCCTTCAGGTCGTCGACCGCGTCATAGATGATGTTGTAGTAGCGGATTTCGACGCCATTGTTCTCGGCCAGCTTGCGTGCGCCCGCATCGGCGCGCGTGTTGAAGCCGATGATGACCGCCTTGGAGGCGATCGCCAGGTTGACATCGGACTCGCTGATGCCACCGACCGCGGCGTACACCAGCTGCACCTTGACCTCGTCGGTCGACAGCTTGAGCAAGCTCTGCGCCAGCGCTTCCTGCGATCCCTGCACATCGGCCTTGACGATGATCGGCACCATCTTGACCTCGCCGGC
>JANMZX010000226.1:0-7261 GCA_031383745.1 Rhodoferax sp.
GCTGCTGGCGATTTCGCTCGGCCTGTCGCGCAATTTCGGCGACGACCACGAGATGCTGCGCCACGGCATGGTCATGTACGACGCGCTGTACGCCTGGTGTTGCCACGCCCGTGGCGAAACCCACAGCTGGAACTATTGAGCATCCCAATCCCGCGCGCGGGCCAGGCGTTCCCGAAGAAACATGACCTGTGGTTATGAATTGGTCATTCGTTAATTTGGTTTCTTGTGAGCGCCCCCAAGCCCGCCGCCTTGCGGCGTCCGCCCCCCCGAGGGGGAGCAAGCAAACTTGGGGCGGCCCGGCGTTTGCTTGTGAGCCGGTCGGTCAACGCCGCTTCTTGAAGTTGGTGCCAATGGCCGTCTTGTTGCGCTCGATGCGCTGGTCGCGTCGGGCGTTTTCTCGCTCCATTGCCTTGCGTTTGGTGTAGCCGCTGGAGTCGGCCCAGGCCCACCATGCAACGGCCAATGCGAATGGGAGCAGTACGACCCACCAGTCCCAGGCGGCCACGGGCCCCAACTCCAGATATTTCAAGGCCAGAAGGATCAGTCCAAGTCCCAACAGATACATCGCATTCCCCCGAATTTGGACACATGTGCTCACAAAGGCGGTCAACCACCGTCACTACAATCGCGTTGAAGCACTGTAACTGAACCGAGAGGATGATGATGAAATTCGCTTTTGTTGTGAGCCTGGGCTTCGTGGCCATGGGAGTCTTGGCCATGCCTGCACATGCGGACCAGGCGCTGGCGACCTCCAAGAACTGCATGACCTGCCATGCCGTCGACAAGAAGGTGGTGGGTCCTGGCTACAAGGAGGTGGCCACCAAATACGCCGGGCAGAAGGATGCAGTCGACAAGCTGGCAACCAAGATCCTGAAAGGCGGAGCGGGTGTCTTCGGCGTAGTGCCCATGCCAGCCAACACCCAGGTGAGCGAAGCCGAGGCCAAGAAGTTGGCCGCCTGGGTGCTGAGCTTCAAGTGATCTGAGCCGCACCGGCAACAAAAAACCCGCCTCGGCGGGTTTTTTGTTGGCTGCGCCGGCACATCAAGCGCACGGCCCGATGTGCCGGCCGCTACCAGGCTTGGCCCAACTGGTCGAGGATGGCGGGGTTTTCCAGCGTCGACGTATCCTGCGTCACCGCCTCGCCCTTGGCAATGGACCGCAAGAGCCGGCGCATGATCTTGCCAGACCGCGTCTTGGGCAGGTTCTCGGCAAACCGGATGTCCTTTGGCTTGGCGATGGGGCCGATTTCCTTGGCAACCCAGTCGCGCAGTTCCTTGGCCATGGCCTTGGCCGCATCGCCCGACGGGCGGGCGCCCTTGAGCACGACGAACGCACACACCGCCTCCCCGGTTAGGTCGTCCGGGCGGCCCACCACCGCGGCTTCGGCCACCAATGCGGAGTGCGACACCAGTGCCGACTCGATTTCCATCGTGCCCAGTCGGTGCCCCGAGACATTGAGCACGTCATCGATGCGCCCGGTGATCCGGAAGTAGCCACGGTCGGCGCTACGCACCGCGCCGTCTCCGGCCAGGTACAGCTTGCCGCCCATTTCTTCGGGGAAATACGACTTCTTGAAGCGCTCCGGGTCGTTCCAGATGGTGCGGATCATCGATGGCCAGGGGCGCTTGACCACCAGGATGCCGCCGGTGCCGTTGGGAATGTCTTGGCCGGCCTCGTCCACGATCGCCGCCATGATGCCGGGCAGCGGCAGCGTGCAACTGCCGGGCACCAGGGGCGTGGCCCCGGGCAGCGGCGTCATCATGTGCCCGCCGGTTTCGGTCTGCCAGAAGGTGTCGACGATCGGGCAGCGCTCGCCACCGACGTTCTTGTAGTACCACATCCAGGCCTCGGGGTTGATCGGTTCACCGACAGACCCGAGGATGCGCAGGCTCTTGAGGTTGTAGCGGTCGGGATGGACCTTGGCGTCGCCTTCGGCAGCCTTGATCAGCGAGCGGATCGCCGTGGGCGCTGTGTAGAAGATCGTGCACTGATGGCGCTCGATCATCTGCCAGAAGCGCCCGGCGTTCGGGTAGGTCGGGATGCCCTCGAAGATGATTTGGGTTGCGCCGGCCGCCAGCGGGCCATAGGCCACATAGGTATGGCCGGTGATCCAGCCGATGTCGGCGGTACACCAGAACACATCGGACGGCTGCAGGTCGAACGTCCAGTCCATCGTGAGTTTGGCCCACAGCAGGTAACCACCGGTGGAATGCTGCACGCCCTTGGGTTTGCCGGTGGAGCCCGATGTGTACAGCACGAACAACGGATGCTCCGCACCCACCGCCACCGGGGCACACTCGGTGCTTTGGCCTGCCAGCGCTTCATCGAAGGTCTTGTCGCGGCCAGCGACCATGTTGCAGGCAGTGGGCGTGCGCTGGTACACGAACACGGTCTTGATGGAGTCGCAACCGCCCATTGCCAGGCCTTCGTCCACGATGGCCTTGAGCGGCAATTCCCGCCCGCCACGCATCTGGTAGTTCGACGTGATGACGGCCACGGCGCCGGCATCGATGATGCGCTCCTGCAGGGCTTTGGCGGAGAACCCGCCGAAAACCACGCTGTGCGTGGCACCGATGCGCGCGCAGGCCTGCATGGCGATCACACCTTCCAGCGTCATGGGCATGTAGATCAGCACACGGTCACCCTTGCGAATGCCGTCGGCCTTCAGCGCATTGGCAAACTGGCTGACCTTGGTGAGCAGTTCGCGGTAGCTGGTGCGGGTGACACTGCCGTCATCGGATTCGAAAATCACAGCCGTCTTGTTCTCGACCGGCGTACCCATGTGTTTGTCCAGGCAGTTGGCGCTGGCGTTGAGTTCGCCGTCGTCGAACCATTTGTAGAACGGCGCATTGGACTCGTCCAGTGTGCGGGTGAACGGCTTGCTCCAGGCCACGTTCTCACGTGCCAGCCGTGACCAGAACCCTTCGAAATCATTGTCGGCCTCGGCGCACAGGGCTTCATAGGCGGGCATCCCGGAAATGCGTGCGGCCTTGATGGTGGCCTCACTGGGCGGGAAAACACGGTTCTCGACCAGGACTGACTCAATTGTGCTCATCGATTTGTCTCCTCAAAAACAGGGTTTGGCAGTATTCACACAGTACGAACTGTCGATTCACCCACTTACAAGGCACTGACGTAGCCAGTCACACTCTGCCGCCCCGGAATGCCGCCCGTAGCGCAGCCTACAATTATTGCTGTACCGCTACTTGACCCAACCCATGAACGAATCAAATCCCCGCCCTGCACCCAAGTTGGGGCCGCTTGCGGCTTTCATCTTTTCCAGCCGCTGGCTGCAGTTGCCACTGTATCTGGGTTTGATCGCCGCGCAGGCGGTGTACGTGTTTCACTTCTGGGTCGAACTGGTGCATCTGCTGGAGGCGGTATTCGGTAGCCAGGCCGCGCTCCAGGCACTGGTCACGAGCATCGGGTACAAGGCCGACGTGCAGGTTACCTCGCTGAACGAAACCATCATCATGCTGGTGGTGCTTGCGCTGATCGACGTGGTGATGATCTCCAACCTGCTGATCATGGTGATCGTGGGCGGTTACGAGACGTTTGTCAGCCGCATGAATCTTGAGGAGCACCCGGACCAGCCGGAGTGGCTCAGCCATGTCAATGCCTCGGTGCTCAAGGTCAAGCTGGCCACGGCCATCATCGGCATCTCGTCGATCCATCTGCTCAAGACCTTCATCAACGCCGCCAACTACGACGTCAAGGTGCTGATGTGGCAGACCATCATCCATGTGGTGTTTCTACTCTCGGCACTGGCCATCGCCATGACTGACAAACTGATGGCCCACGGCAGCCCAACAGGCGCGGGCAGTGGCCATTGAGGGTCACGGTACCGCGTTCTTCACCCTACCCTGAGCGAGGCATTGCATGTCCGATACCCACCAGAAACACCGCAAGCAGACACTGATCACGTCCGGTTTGTTGCTGTTCGGGGCGCTGGTCTCGATCCTGGCAAGCACGCCGGGCGCGGGCGGGCCGGCATTCTTGGGCATCCCGGTGGACTTCATCCTTTTCGGGCTGACTTTGCTGGGTGTGGCGCTGATGCATGCCCAGACGCTCACGGTCGCCCTGGTGGGCCTGCTGGTGATCGTCGCCTACAAGATCGCACTGACCGGGTTCAAGACCGGCGCCGGTCTGGCCGGGTTTGCGAGCCATATGGGCCACGAAGCCAACCTGCTGGCCAATTTGCTGGGACTGCTGGTGGGTTTTGCGCTGCTTGCGGACCATTTCGAGCGCTCCGAGCTGCCGAAGGTAGCCCCGCGATACCTGCCGGACAGCTGGTGGGGCGGCTTCGTCTTGCTGGTGATGGTGTTCGTGCTTTCCGCGTTCCTGGACAACATCGCTGCCGCCCTGATCGGCGGCACCGTGGCCGGGGTGGTGTATCGCCACAAGCTGCACATCGGCTACCTCGCCGCGATCGTGGCCGCCTCCAATGCCGGCGGTTCGGGGAGCGTGGTCGGAGACACGACCACCACCATGATGTGGATCGACGGGGTGAGTCCGTTTCAGGTCGTCGAGGCCTACATCGGCGCCGTCGTGGCACTGGCGTTCTTCGGCACGATCGCTGCCAAACAGCAACACGCCCATGCCCCCATCACGAAGGACGCGGACCCATCAGCCCGTGTAGACCTGGGCCGGCTGGGCATCTGCGTCCTGATGCTGGTGTCCGCCGTCGGTGCGAATATCGTGTGCAACCTGTACTTCCCGGCCGTGCTGGACCACTGGCCAGTGCTGGGAATCACGGTATGGGTCGTGCTGCTGTTGACGGCTGGTTATCGCCGCCCGACCTGGAGCCTGGTACCGGGCGCTTTCAAAGGGTCGATCTTCCTGCTGTCGCTGGTGGTGTGTGCGTCCCTGATGCCGGTCGAAAAACTCCCCGTCGCCAGTTGGCAGACCGCACTCGGCCTGGGTTTCGTGTCGGCCGTCTTCGACAACATTCCACTCACCGCCTTGGCGCTCAAGCAAGGCGGCTTCGACTGGGGTTTCCTGGCCTACGCAGTCGGTTTCGGTGGCAGCATGATCTGGTTCGGCTCCAGTGCCGGTGTGGCCCTGGCCAACATGTATCCGCAGGCGAGAAGTGTGGGGGCATGGCTGCGTGGCGGCTGGCACGTAGCAGTGGGGTATGTTCTGGGCTACATGGTGCTGCTGCTCGTGGCCGGGTGGCATCCGCAACCCAAGGCCAACAAGGCCGCCGTTCCGCAACCTGTAGCGATGCTGCCCGCCGTCGGCAGGTGAATCACGCCTTTGCCGGGTTCCGGCCTTGAACCACAAAAAGCGAGACGCCCAAGATGGCGGCGACCATGGAGCCCGCCAGTACGCCCATCTTCACCTGCACCATGAACATCGGGTCGGCCCCTTCGAAGGCCAGCGAGCCTATGAAGAGGCTCATGGTGAAACCGATCCCGCACAGCACGCATACCGCGAAGAATTGACCCCAGGTACATGCGGAAGGCAAGCGGGCGGCACCGGTCCGGATCAATATCCACGAAGCCCCGAACACACCGACGGCCTTGCCGACGACCAGACCCGCTGCAATGCCCAAGGGAATGGTCTGCAGAAAGCTGGACATGCTGACACCGGACAGGGATACACCCGCATTGGCAAACGCGAACATTGGCAACACCAGGTACGCCACCCAGGGATGCAGGGCATATTCTGCAGACTTGAGCGGAGATCCACCCCGGCCGTCGGCCATTGGAATAGCCAGCCCGGTCACGACTCCGGCAAGGGTGGCATGCACGCCCGACTTGAGCACACACAACCAAACCACCAGGCCCACCAGTACATACGGGCCGATGGCCTTGACCCCCAGCCGGTTCAACAGCACCAGAAACGCCACACCGGCCAAGGACGCGCCCAGCATGACCAGCGACAGGTCGGTGGTGTAGAACACAGCGATGACGACGATCGCTCCCAGGTCGTCGATGATCGCCACTGCCGTCAGAAATACCTTCAATGAGGTCGGCACCCTGCTGCCGAGCAGCACCAGGATGCCCAGGGCAAACGCAATGTCGGTCGCCATCGGGATCCCCCAGCCCCGCATGGCAACCTCGTTCCCGCTATTGACCACGGCGTAGATCAGCGCCGGTACCACCATGCCGCCCAACGCGGCGAACGCCGGCAGCATCACCTGGGACGGCGACGCCAATTCGCCTTCCAGCAATTCACGCTTGATCTCCAGGCCCACCAGGAAGAAAAAGACCGCCATCCAGAGGTCGTTGATCCACACCAGGAACGGCTTGGACAACACCAGCCAGCCATTGCCGATGCGGACTTCGATTGGAGTGTCCAGGAACTGTTCGTAAGTCGAATGCCACGGCGAGTTGCTCACCACCAGCGCGACCAGGGCCGCGATCGCAAGCAGCACGCCCCCAAACGACTGCGAACTGATGAACTGGTTGACACTTCGAAAGACCGGCTTGAGCATGGGCAGTGGCGCAAACCTTGCGCAATGGGCAAGTCAGTGCGGCGTCATGGTGTTGGGTAAACTCGCACGATTCTCACCGATAGCCAGAGCCCCCATGACCATTACGACCATCATCCGGCAATCCGACCTGATCGAATCCATCGCGGCGTCACTGCAGTTCATCAGTTACTACCACCCGGCCGACTACATCGCCCACCTGGCGCGGGCCTACGAACAAGAGCAAAGCCCCGCGGCCAAGGACGCGATCGCCCAGATCCTGACCAACTCGCGCATGAGCGCCGAGGGCCACCGCCCGATCTGCCAGGACACCGGCATCGTCAACGTGTTCCTGAAGATCGGCATGGACGTGCGGCTCGAGGGCTTCACCGGCACGCTGGACGACGCGATCAACGAGGGCGTACGCCAGGGCTACAACCACCCCGACAACACGCTGCGTGCGTCGATCGTGGCGGACCCGCAGTTCGAGCGCAAGAACACCCGGGACAACACACCCGCCGTGATCCATGTCGAGATCGTCGCCGGCAACAAGCTCGACATCACGGTGGCGGCCAAGGGGGGTGGCTCGGAGAACAAGTCCAAACTCGTGATGCTCAACCCCTCCGACTCGGTGGTCGACTGGGTGCTCAAGACCGTGCCCACCATGGGCGCCGGCTGGTGCCCGCCCGGCATGCTGGGCATTGGCATCGGCGGCACGGCCGAAAAGGCGGTGCTGATGGCCAAGCAGGCGCTGATGGAGGACATCGACATGTACGAGTTGCTGCAGCGCGGGCCGCGCAGCAAGCTGGAAGAACTGCGCATCGAACTGTTCGAGAAAGTCAACGC
>JANMZX010000244.1:0-8828 GCA_031383745.1 Rhodoferax sp.
CGACGCATGGCCTCTTCCACCGCGACCGGCGGCGTCCAGCCCAGCCGCTCCCGCGTCTTGGCGATATCCACCTGCAGGTTGCCGCACAGGCGCTCGACCATGGCTGCGCGCCCCGCCAGCCGCCCCAGTGCCAGCAGCACCGCCGCAGGCACCGGCCACAAGTGCGCCGGCCGCCCGAGTGCGCGAGCCATCTGCTGCAGCAGTTCGGTGGTCGACAAGTCACGGCCGTCGCTGACCAGGAAAGCCTGGTTGGCCGCAGCCGGGTGCCGGCCACAGACGACCAGCAGGTCGACGAGGTTGTCCAGCGCGACAAGACTGCGCCGGTTGTGCAGCGCACCCAGCGGCAGCGGCCAGCCCCGCGCAACGGCCTGCAGCAGTGCGCGGAAGTTCGCCTGCACGCCCGGGCCGTAGACGAGCGGCGGGCGCACGACCACCAGCTCCATGCCGCCGGATTGCGCCAGCGCGCGCAGCGCGGCTTCGGACTCCTGCTTGCTGCGCCCGTAGGCGTCTTGCGGGCGCAGCGCGTCGTCGGCATGGAACGGCCTGCCCACCGGCGTGGATTCGCCATGCACCTTGACGGAACTCACCAGCACGAAGCGGCGAACCCCGGCTTGCATCGCCTGCTGCGCCAGGGCCAGGCTGCCCTGCACATTGACGCGGCGAAACGCCGCCAGCGGGTCCTGTGCGTGCTCGTGCATCACGTGCACGCGCGCCGCGAGGTGGACCACCACGTCCACACCCCGCAGCGCTTCCAGCCAGGGTGTGTCGGGGCCCAGTTCCGGAACGACGGTACGCCCGATCCCGGGCGCCAGAGGCCCGCCGGGTTGTCGGGTCGTGCCGCACACCGTGTTCGAAGGGTCTGCGGCCAGCCGTGCCAGCAACGCACGCCCGACAAAACCGGTGGCGCCGGTGACCAGCCACTTCATGGCCGCACGAACTCCAGCAGTTTGGCCGGGTACTTGGACAGTATCTTCAGCCAGTTGGTGCGGATGCCGTTGTCGCGGCAGGCGCGCAGCACCTCCTGGTTCAGCAGCAGCGTATTGCGCCACCCGCCGGTGCTGATGCCGCCGGTGCGCATGCGCACCATCACCTCGTCCAGGTGCCGGTAGCGCAGCGTGCCGCCGCCAAAGGCGCGCGCGATCCATTCGTAGTCGCCGGCGATGCGAAAGTCGGTCCGGAACGGGCCCGCCTGCTCGAACACCCTGCGCCGCACGAACAGCGCCGGGTGCGCCGGCATCCAGCCCCAGGCCAGCAGGGCGGGCCGGAACCGGCCGGAGCGGTAGCGCCGCACATCGCGCCGGGGCCGCGCCGCGTCGAAGAAGGCCACGTCACCCAGCACCGCGTCGAGCCGCTGGTCAGTCTCCATGGCCTGCGCCACATGCGCCAGCACGTCGGCCGATGCGTAGCAGTCGTCGGAATTCAGGAAGGCGACCACTTCGCCGGTGGCCAGCGCCAGGCCCTTGTTCATGGCGTCGTAGATGCCGCGGTCGGGCTCCGATACCAGCCGGCTGACCCGGCCCGCATGGGCACGGACAACGTCACAGGTGCCGTCGGTCGAGCCGCCATCGACCACGATGTGCTCCACGTCCGCATGGGTTTGCTGCGCCACGGAACGCAGTGCGCCAGCGATGGTCGGGGCGCTGTTGAAGGCCACCGTGACGACCGATATCTTCAGACCTTGCCCCCCACGAGGGTCATCACGCGCCGCAGCGCCTCCTTGAGCGGGCGGGGCATGAAACGCTGCACCAGACGCCGCGAGGTCACATGCGCCGCCGACTTGATGCCGTACGCGAAACCGGGGGAGAGCCGCTGCACCTGCACCACCGCCTCGCGCAGGGCGGCCTCGTAGGCGCGGTACACCCCTTCCGGCTCGCGGCGATCGGCGATGTAGTAGTCGGACAGGCGGTCGAAGCGGTCGCCTTCGAGCAGCTGGAACTGGTGGAAATGGTAGAAGACCAGCGGCGCACCGTCGACCGTGAAGCCACCCCCGGCCTGCTGCCCGAACTGGTAGCGATCGAAGTTCCACGGCGCCAGGCCGGCGCCCGCATGCTGCAGCACATGCACCGACCGGTAGTCCCGCGGCCAGGCGTCGAGGTACTTCTGGTCACCCATGCGGTCATCTTCCAAGCGCGCGTAGCACCACTCCAGACACTGGGCGCGCCAGCGCTCCAGGCAGGCCATGCCCTCGGCGTCGCGCCGGAAGCCGACCCATTCCACACAAAACCGCCCGTTCACTTCGAGATGCTGCAGGCGCGGCGTGAAGCGGTGTTCGATGATGGCCACCGAGGCATCGCCGATCTCGTCGAACAGCGGCTGCACCGGCGAGTAGAAGTACAGGTCGGCGTCGAGGTAGGTGATCGCGTCGATCGCCGCGTCGCGCTGCAGCACGTACCAGGGCAGGCAGGGCGTCAGGGTCCAGCAGTACTCGGCCACGTTGCGCGACTGCTTGGCCTCCAGCATGGCCGCGTCCTCGAAGTCGGCCAGGGCGATGCAGGTGATGGCCGGGAAGTCCAGCGCCGTCAACACCGCGCGCGTCTGCTCGTCCATGCACAACACATGCACATGCGCCTGCGGGCAGCACCGGAACAGCGAGCGCAGCATGGCCACGCCCTTGAAGACGTAACCCCGGTCGAACAATGTGCAGAAATGCCGGGGCTGCATCACACGGCAGGAGCCTCGAACGCATTCACGGCGGCGATCACCTGCGCGCACTGCGCATCGGTCATGCCCGGGTGACAGGGCAGCGAGAGGCAATGCCGGGCATGGGTTTCCGCGACCGCCAATCCCAGCGGGTCGCGCAGGATGCTGCGGCAGGGCTCCTGGTGGTGGATCGGCACCGGGTAATGGATCAGCGCGTCGACACCGGCGCGGTTCAGATGCTGCTGCAGGGCCTCGCGCTGCGCGCAGGCCAGCACGACCAGGTGGTGCACATGGCGCTGTGGCTCGGCCGGCAGCGGCAGCAGGCGCACGGCGGGGTGGTCGATCCCCTGCGCATAGGCACCCGCGATCTCGCGGCGCCGCGCCGTCCAGCCGTCCAAGTAGGGCAGGCGCGCGTGCAGGATCGCCGCCTGGATCTCGTCCAGCCGGCTGTTCATGCCCAGGTGCGGATGGTGGTAGCGCACCGACTGGCCATAGTTGCGCAGCGCCCGCACCTTGTCTGCCAGCACGTCCGACGCGGTGCTGAAAGCCCCGCCGTCGCCCACCGCGCCGAGGTTCTTGGTCGGGTAGAAGCTCCAGGCCGCGAACACCCCGAAGGATCCCGCCTGCCGGCCTGCCAGGCTGGCGCCGTGGGCCTGGGCACAGTCTTCCAGCAGGTGGATCTGCCGGCCGGCGACCAGCTCCAGCAGTTCCTCGACCGGACCCATCTGGCCATACAGGTGCACCAGCAGGATGGCCCGGGTGCGCGGGCCGATGCAGCGCGCCACGCTGGCCGGGTCGAGCATGGCGGTGTCGGGGTCGATGTCGGCCAGCACCGGCACGGCGCCGGCGCGCAGCACCGCCAGCACGGTGGCGAAAGCGGTCATGGGGGTGGTGATGACCTCGTCACCCGCGCCGATGCCCAGTGCGCGAAGCCCGAGCTCGATGGCGTCCATGCCGTTGCCGCAACCGAGTGCATGCGCCACCCCCAGCCGGGCGGCCCACTCCTTCTCGAAAGCGGCCACCTCGGTGCCCAGCACCCACCAGCCCGAGCGGATGACGCGCTCGCAAGCCGCCACCTGCGCCTGCACCAGCTCCTCGGGCTCGGCCCGGAAATCGTTCATCACCACGCGTGCCATATCGGTTCACTCCCAGTAAGAAGCCGCGCCGTGCGCGCGGTAGTAGTCCAGTGTGCGCTTCAGGCCGTCGTCCAGGCCGATTTTCGGCGCCCAGCCGAGCAGCAGTTGCGCCCGGGCCCAGTCGCCGTAGTAGTCGCCGATGTCGATCGCCTTGCGCTCGGGCGGAAACGGCACCAGCTCCCACTGCCCGCTGCCGTGCACCGCCACCAGCTGCTCGGCCAGGCGGCGCAGGCCGACCACTTCGCTGCTGCCAAGGTTCATGACCTCGCCAACCGCTGCGTCGCGCGTCGCGGCCAGCAGCATGCCGTCGACCACGTCGTCCACATAGTTGAAGTCGCGCAGCTGCTCGCCGTCGCCGAACACCTTGATCGCCTGCCCGGTCAGCAACAGCTTGACCCAGATGCCCAGAAAGGTCTGGCGCGCGTCCTTCACCCGCATGCCGGGGCCGTAGGTGTTGGTCAGGCGCAGGCAGGTCGACGCGATGCCGTACACCTTGTGGTAGAGCATGTGGTAGCCCTCGCCGGCCAGCTTGTGGATGCCGTTGATGTCCACCGGCACGATGGGGTGTTTTTCGTCGACCGGCAGGTACTGCGGCTTGCCGTAAAGCTGGCGCGTCGACGCGAACACGATGCGGATGCCCGGGTTGAACTTGCGCACCGCCTCCAGGATCGACAGCTGCGCCGTGGCGTTGATGTCCAGATCGGTGAACGGGTCGGTCATCGAGTCGACGTGGCTGGTCTGCCCGGCCAGGTTGAACAGGTAGTCCTGGTCGCGGATGAGTTGCGACATGGCATGCGGGTCGCGCACGTCCGAGATGTTAAGCCAGACCTTGTCGCGGATGTCTGCGATGTTGGCCATGTTGCCGCCGTACAGCGGGATCAGGCTGTCCACCAGCGTCACCCTGGCGCCGCCCTGCAGCAGGCGGCGTGCCAGCATCGAGCCGATGAAGCCGCAGCCGCCGGTGATCAGGACGCGTTTGCCGTTGAATTCAGTCATGGGGTTTCTCCGCGAGTGCCAGTGGGTTGCGCCGGAGCGAGGCAGTTTACGCGCTGTGAGCCGGCCTGAGGCAGGACGCGCATCAGGCCCTGACCAGCCGCAACAGCAGGTCGCGCACAAATCGCGGCAACAGCCGGCGTGCCCATCGCCTCGATGCCAGGTGGGATGCCGGTTTCATGCCAACCGAAAAGCCTGGCACCACCGTGCGCACGTCATCGACCGCCTGCGCCAGTGCGACTTCGTAGGCCTCGTAGACCGCCGCAGGCTCTGCGCACTCCGACGTATAGAACGTGGACAGCCGGTCGTACTTGCCGTTGTCCAGCAACTGGAACTGGTGGAAATGGTAAAAAATGAGCGCTGCCCCGTCCACGGTGATCGCTCCCGCCGCCGTCCCGCCAAACCGGTATTGGGCGTAGTTCCACGGCGCAATACCGGCGCCACCATGCTGCAGCACATGGGTCGACGGGAAATCGGCAGGCCAGGTGTCCAGGTATTTCTGGTCGCCCATCTTGCCATCCTCGAGCCGGTAGTAACACCAGGCGACACATTGCGCGCGCCAGCGCGCCAGGCATGCCAGGCCTTGTGTGTCGCGCCGGAAACCGACCCATTCGACGCAGAAGCGCCCGTTCACTTCGCGGTGCTGCAGGCGCGGTGTGAACCGGTGCTCGATGATGGCGATCGACGCGTCGCCGATTTCATCGAACAGCGGCTGCACGGGCGCGTAAAACAGCAGATCCGCGTCGATATAGGTCAGGAATCGGATCTCCGGGTTGTGCTCCATCACATGGGACGGCAGGCACGGAGACAGGGTCCAGCAGTACTCGGCCACGCTGCGATCCTTCTTGGCAGCGCGCAGGGCGTCGTCCTCGACGTCGTCGAGTGACAGACAGGTGACGGCAGGAAACCGGAGGCGCTCGATGACCTGCCGCGTCTGCGCGTCCATGCACAGGACGTGGACATGCGCCTCGGGGCAATGCAGGAACAGCGAGCGCAGCATCGCAACCCCCTTGAACAGGTAGTTGCTGTCGAACAGTGTGCAGAAATGTTGGGGGCTCATGCAGAGGCCTTCCGGCAGACGTAGGTCCGGCTGGCGCTGCCGGTGGTGCCGGTCGTCTGCTCGTCCAGCGTGTACGTCTGCAACAGTTCAAGGCCGTACTTGCGCAACAGCGCCAGGAATTGCGGCTCGTTGAAATGGATCTCGACGGTTTCCACGCCATACGCCAGCTTGCGAAAGTGCTTGGTGGCTTGCCCCAGCAGGACCGGCGTGCGATGAAAGACCGCAAACTGCCGGGCCACGCGAGCGGTTTCGGCAATCGCGACTTCATATTCCGGGATATGCAGCAGGCAACAGCCCGAGATGACGACATCAAAGGCCGCATCGCCATACCCCAGTGCGGTGGCATCCTGGACGTCGAATTGCAGCGGCGGGTAGGTTGCCCGCGCCAACTGCACAAAGGCACTCGAATAGTCGCAACCGGTGTAGGCCACATCGAAACCGGCGATCGAGAGAACCTCGGAATAGAACCCGCTGGAGCAGCCCACCTCCAGCACCGAGGTGGTCCGCTGTGGCGGAGCCACCAGGCGCATGGCCTGCACCATCACATCGAACACATCGACCGGTTTGCCTCTGCGGTAGAGCGCGAGCTGCCGATCCACCAGCAGCCGCTGCTTCTGCGGCAGGGCGTCGGACGTCCACGCCCCGCGCAGGCGCGCAGCCTCATGGTCCGCTTCGGCGCCCCGCATCTCGACATACTGCGAAGACACGTCGACGGGTCGACCCAGGAGCCGCTTCAGCAGCCGCTTGACACGCGGAAATCGGTTCAACACCGGTCGCAGCAGATGACGCACAGCCATCACCGCCTCACCAACCACGCGCTGGCCGAGCGCGGCGCGCAGACGCTCTGCACACCTGCACGGCCGACCTGGCCAGGGGCCGGCAGCAACCGGGCAGCCGGCGCGACACGACGATCAGGAAACTCACGCATCGACTTTTTCCGCGACCACGAGCTGGTCCAGGTACAGGTCGGGATTGTTCGGCAAGACGGCAGCCAGGACCAGACCCGCCACGGAGATCGGGGCGAACAGCAGCACCGCGAGCAACAGATTGACTGCAGGAATACGGGTCCTCGATACCTTGAACAGATAGGCAATTGTCAACTGCGCCAACACCGAGAAATCGGACAACAACTTGCGCTGCTCCAGCACCTTGAATCCATGCCGGACCAGCAAGGCCTGCAGACCAAAACTCGTGTAGCGCGCGAAATCGAACGGCTGCTCGTGTTCGTCCCAGACAAACGGAACCGTCAGCAACAGGCGCCCGCCTGGCCCAAGTACGCGACGGATCTCCTCCAGAAATGCGTCTGGCTGGAACACATGCTCCAGCACCTGATTGCACAACACGCCCTGGAACTCGCCGTCGGCAAATGGAAACCGGTTGCCGTCATACAACTTGTCGGCCACACCTCGGCGACGCGCCAGATCGCTGTCGATGTCGAGCCCGACATAGCTGGCGACCTTGAACAGCGCCCGGTATGGCTTGGAACCGCAACCAACGTCCAGCACGGGGCCCTGCAGTCGACCGCCCGTGCTGGCGATCGCCCTCCACAAGCTGCGCCGGGCGAGGAAGTACGGATTGATGAACAGACCCAGCAGGCCTGGGTTGTATTGCTCCGAATAGTACCGACGCCTCAGAGCGCCAATCATCGGGGGGCCTTTCGCCAGGCGAACAGTCGCCGCTTGACCTTGTCGACAAGGCTTTCCGCCGAGGCGCGGAAGAAGCGGACGAAAGCCCTGCGCCCGACGTCTGACTCCTCCAGCGCGATACGCTCCAGCCTGACCGGGCGTGCCAGCGTGGGCCCGGCATAGACGTCGGTCTGGGCGCAATGCGTGCCCGAGTTGTCCATGCCCAGATTCTCCACCAGGCTGCGCCCGGGATACAGCGTCAGCATCCCCTGGAGATAACACGACGCGTGCCATCGGATCGCCCAGGAGTCGTTGCGGCCCCTGATCTGGTCGCGCAACATCCGGGTGAACGGGTAGCTTCGATCCAGATCGAAGGACGCACAGAGCCGGCGTTGCTCCAATTGGCGCAGCAGCGCGCGCCCATCGGGTTCAAAGTGTTTCCAGGCGCGCGCCCACGTGCCCCATCCCCAGCAATCTGCCCCCTTCATGAAAAAAGTCTCGGGCACGGGCTCCTGCACCGGATAGCAGTACCCATGGATGCTGGCCACCTGGGTGTCATCGCGGTACATGGCCAGCGCGTCATTCATGTAGGCCAGGAAATGTGGCGACAGCAGCAGATCGTCTTCGAGCACGATCACCGAATCGTGGCGTTCCAGCACCGATGTGACCCCGCTCACGATCGACCTGGCCAAACCAAAGTTGGAATCGCGGTAGGTGCGCGTGACCGACGCGAAGCCTTGCAGACCGTCCACGAAGGCCCGCACCGCCTGCGTCGCGTCGACTGCCGCGGGGCTGCGGGGCCCGTCGCAATAGACATGCAGGTGGCAATCCGCTGCCTGCGGATTGGCCTTGAGGGATTCGATCATCCGTTGAAGATGATCCACGCGCGCGTAGGCAAACACCACAATGGGCGCCAGGGAAGTCGACTGTGTCATGTCACCCGATTTTCCACGATGCAGGGGCGACGCCGCAGGCGCCGATGGTCTTGGCATGGGCGCAGTGTCACTGGCGGCTTTTCGCACGGCGACGCAGCTGCGGGAACAGGGCGAAAACCAGCACCCTGGCGGGCAGGGTCAGCCGCTGGATCCAGTTGCTGGCTGCCCACCAGAAACCCACAAGCGCCGGCAGGTAGGAGGGGGAACGCACCGAAAAAAACCGCTCCCGAACCGACGCAGCCCGATAGGCATTGCCCTGCTCGGCCGCCGCATAGACCGCCGCACCCGGATGGACCATCAAGCGCCATCCCGCGTGTCGCACCCGCACCGACAAGTCATAGTCGGCCATGTAATGGGGCAGACGTGCAGGGCGCATCCCGCCGACTGCCCGCAGGGCCGCCACCGGATACAGCACGCCGCGCCCGCTGAGCGCGTCGAT
>JANMZX010000272.1:0-15930 GCA_031383745.1 Rhodoferax sp.
TATCTTTTCGCGCCCCATGGCGCGGATCGATCCGGCCTCGATGCCGGCGTCGGAGGCCACCACCATGCAGCGCGTGCCGCCCACCAGGCCGATGCCGGTGATGACACCCGCGCCCGGCACGCATTTGGCCGGGTCGGGGTGATCCAGGCCAAAACCGGCCAGCGTGGACAACTCCAGGTAGTCGCTGCCAGGGTCGAGCAGCAGCGCGACGCGGTCACGCGGCAACAACTGGCCGCGCTTGTCGAACAGCGGCTTGGACTGGGCCGAGCGCTCGCGCGTGCGCTGCTCCAGCGCGCGCACCTCGGCCAGCGTGCGCAGCATGTGGTCGCGGTTGGTGGCGAAGGCTTCGCTGTGCGGGTCGATGCGGGTGTCGATGACCGGCATGAGGTCAGGGCCTGGTGGACGACGCTGCCGGCCACTGGAACTGCGCGGGCTGCTTTTCCACGAAGCGGCGGGTTGCCTCCTTGTGGTAGTCGCTGGTGCCTGCCACACCCTGGGACGCGGCTTCGAGTTCGAGCAGGCTGTCGAGATCCGTGTCGAGCGACCCGTTGAGGGCGTCCTTGGTCATGGACAGGGCGATCGGCGATGCGGTCGACAGGGCCCTGGCCAGCTGCTCGGCACGTGGCATCAGTGCCTCGGGTGCGAGCACTTCCAGTGCGAGACCGATGTCTTTGGCTTCGGTAGCATCGACCTCGCGTGCCGACATCATGAGTTCCTTGGCGCGTTGCAGCCCGACCACCCGGGGCAGGGTGTACAAGGCACCGTAGTCGGGCACCAGCCCGATGCGGCCGAAAGCCATGCAAAACCGCGCCCGGGTGGATACCAGCACGATGTCGGCCAGTAGCGCGAGCGAAAAGCCGGCGCCGAATGCCGGGCCGTCGACCGCAGCGATGACCGGGCGGTCCATGTCATACAGGGCCTTGACGACCCGGTGTGCGCGGCGCATGCCGGCGCGCACGGTCGACGCGTTGCGCACCGGAGCGTTGTTCATGCTGCGCACGTCTCCACCGGCGCAGAAAGCGCCGCCAGCCCCGGTCAGGATGAGGGCCCGCACCGATTCGTCGCGGGCGATCTGCTGCAGCAGTGCGTCGAGCTCGCCGGTCATGGTGGCGCCGATCGCGTTGCGCGCCTCGGGCCGGTTCAGGGTGATGGTGGCGACGCCTTCGTCGCAGCTGTAGAGCAGTGTTTCCATGGTTCCTCCAGAAATCATTGTGGTGTTCCGGCTCGTCCAGAAGCTGTCACGCCGGGGACGGCGCCTCGGCGGGGCCATGGTCGATCATCGGCTTACCGGCCCTGTCCCCGATCGTATCGACAAAATGCAGACACCATGAGCATCCGACGCCAGGCTTGCATCGCAGGCGCGTTCGAACACCCCACGCGCAAGGCGCCCGACAAGACCGTGGCGCAGCTGCATGCCGAGTCGGCCCGCGGCGCGCTGCAGGACGCCGGGCTGACGCTGCAGGACGTGGACGGTTATTTCTGCGCCGGTGACGCGCCCGGGCTGGGGCCGCTGAGCATGGCCGATTACATCGGCCTGCATCCGCGGCATGTGGACTCTACCGACACCGGTGGCTCGTCCTACCTGCTGCACGTGGCACACGCGGCCCAGGCGATTGCCCTGGGCAAGTGCAATGTCGCGCTGATCACCCTGGCCGGCCGTCCGCGTTCCGAAGCCTCCAGCGGTACCCAGCCGCGCAACTGGGGCCCGAACGTTCCCGACGTGCCCTTCGAGTCGCCGTTCGGCGCGGTCACCGTCAACATGTATGCGATGGTGGCCATGCGCCACATGTTCGACTGGGGCACCACCGCCGAGCAGCTGGCGTGGATCAAGGTGGCCGCTTCGCATCATGCGCAGCACAACCCGCACGCCATGTTGCGCGACGTGGTGACGGTGCAGGACGTGCTCGATTCGCCGATGATCTCCGACCCGCTGCACAAGCTCGATTGCTGCGTCGTCAGCGACGGCGGCGGCGCGCTGGTGGTCACGCGCCCGGAGATCGCGCGCAGCCTGAAGCGGCCGGTGATCCATGTGCTTGGCGCCGGCGAGGCGATCAAGGGCCAGGAGAGCGGCCAGATCGACCTGTCGTTCTCCGGCGCCGCCTGGTCGGGCGCGGCGGCGTTCGCCGAGGCGGGGGTGACGCCGGGCGACATCCAGTACGCGTCGATCTACGACAGCTTCACCATCACGGTGCTGATGCAGCTCGAGGACCTGGGGTTCTGCAAGAAGGGCGAGGGCGGCCGTTTTGTCGCCGACGGCAACCTGATCTCGGGCGTGGGCAAACTGCCTTTCAACACCGACGGTGGCGGCCTGTGCAACAACCATCCGGCCAACCGCGGCGGCATCACCAAGGTGATCGAGGCGGTGCGCCAGTTGCGCGGCGAGGCCCACCCGGCGGTGCAGGTGAAGAATTGCGGGCTGGCGCTGGCGCAGGGCATGGGCGGAGTGCTGGGCGCGCGCCACGGCAGCGCCACGCTGATTCTTGGAAGGGATTGACCATGGCCACCACCCCTGCCGCACCACGCAGCATTCCTGCGCCTCCGGTCTACCCGGACAACGAAGCCTTCTGGGCCGGCACGGTCGAGGGCAAGCTGCTGGTGCGGCACTGCAGCGCCTGCGGCAAGCCGCACTGGTACCCGCGGCCCCAGTGCCCGCTGTGCATGAGCGACCAGACCCATTGGAAGGAGTCTGCCGGCACCGGCAGCATCTACACCTTCAGCGTGAGCCGGCGCGTCGGGCCGCAGCCCTTCGTGATCGCCTATGTGCGGCTGGACGAGGGCGTGACCATGCTGAGCAACATCGTCGATTGCGACTTCGACGCCATCCGCATCGGCGACCGCGTCAGGGTGGTGATGAAGGCCAGCGAGAGCGGCGTGATGGTGCCGATGTTCACACCGGTGTGAGTGCTGCGCCCAGCACCAGGCCTTCACCGACGGCCCGTGGCAGCCACTGGTCGAACGCGAAACCCGGCACCCGGTCGAGGGCGTGCGCCAGCGTTGATCCCTCGATCAGCGCGCCGAGGAAGATCGCCTCGTCCTTTGCGCAGATCGCGGCCCGGGGCCGCAGGCCCTGGCGCCACACCTTGGTGGTTTCTGCCACGCCGTCCTGCAGCAGGCGCCCCGCATGCGCGAGCGATGGTTCGGCGTCGAGGTGGGCGCACACGATGCTGGCAACCGGGTAGGGGCTCGCGAACACCGCAAGTCCCCCACTCAGCGACAGGCGCAGGTGTTCGGGTGGGGCGTCGGCCAGCAGGGCGAACGACGCTGGTGCCGGCTCGGCATCTGCCGCCGTTGCAGCCCGGTGCAGCGCCCATTCCACGTGCGCCACGTCGGCCAGGTACGGTTCACTGTGCAGTTGCGGATTGGCCTGCACGAATTCTGCGAGGTCGCCGCCCCATTGCGCGAGGTCACCCACGACCGGTGGATGGTGGTGCCAGAAGTCGCGCGCCAGCAGTTCGAAACTCTCCCCGCCCAGCAGTGCCGCCAGCACGGGGTATGCGGCCAGCAGGCTGCGCTGCGCCTGTGCGTGGCCGTTGCTGCGGTACGCCTGCAGGCCGCGGGCACCATGGAACGGGGCTGCAGCGCCACCGGGCGTGGCGTCCAGCCGGCCGAACAGCGCGTCGAGCAGGGCCTGCTGCTGCCCTTCCAGCGTGGCCATGGCCGGCCCGCCCCCCGCGGATGTCATGCCAGGGCCTCGGCAGCGACGTGGTCGGCCTGCAGCGCCTGCTCCAGCAGCACATCGAGGGCCGGCACGTCGGTGTCCCACTCGACCAGTGTGGGTACCGGGCCAAAACGCCCGATCGCATGGCGGTACAGCGCCCACACCGGATCACACACACGGCTGCCGTGGTCGTCGATCACGATATCGCCGCAATGGGCATGGCCGGCCAGGTGGATCTCTGCCACGGTAGCGGGCGCGATGGTGTCCAGCCAGTCGCGGCAGGCCTGTAGCGGGTCGGTGCCGGCATCAACCAGTTGCCGGTTCAGCGCGTTGACGTACAGGTTGTTCACGTCCACCAGCAGGCTGCAGCCGGTACGTTGTGCCAGGTTCGTGAGGAAGGTGGGTTCGTCCATCGTGTCGCCCGTCCACTGCACATAGGCCGACAGGTTTTCGACGGCGATCGAACGACCGAGTTTTTCCTGCACCCGATGCACATTCGCCACCATCACCGCCAGTGCTGCTTCGGAAAACGGCACCGGCAGCAGGTCGGCCGCATGCACGGGCGCGGGCCCCTGCGGGCTGTGCCAGTTGCCGCGTGCAAAGCAGGCATGGTCGCCGACGCGGCAGGGTTCGATGCGCTGCACCAGCCGGTGCAGGCGGTCGAGGTGCCACGGGTCCAGACCGGTGGCAGACCCCAGCGACAGACCCACGCCGTGCAGGCTCACCGGGTACAGTGCGCGGCCCTGCGCCAGTACCTGCAGCGCAGCACCGCCGTCGCCAAAGAAGTTCTCGGCGTGCACCTCCAGAAAGCCGATGGCGGGCTGGCGTTGCAGCAGCTCGCCATAGTGCGGGTGGCGCCAGCCGATGCCGGTCTGCAACTCAGTGCTCCGGCGCTGTGTTGGGCATCAGCGGGCCGGGCGTCAGCTCTTCTTGACCATCTTGGCTTCGTCCATGGACATGCCTTTCATGGTCTTGCAGGTGCCCTTGGCCACGTATTTCCACTCGCCCTTGTCCATGTCCATCTTGGCCTTGCCGGCGCAGTCGTGCGTGCCGGCGAGGTTGGCGCAGTCGTTCTGGCCCATCTTGGCGATACCGAAGCATTTTTCCTTCTCTTGCGCGGCGGCCGGCGTGGCCACCATGGCGAGGGACATTACGGAAGCCGCGGCGGCGGCGATCATGGCTCGTTGGTTCATGAGAAAACTCCTTGAAGGGTTGTCGGTGGTTTGCAAAAAAACCAGCCCGCATTGTGATGGCGTGGCCGTGGCATGCTGGCTGGTGGGGGTTTGGTCTGGTGCGCCGGCCGGTTCTTACGGCCGCAGGGTGATGAACATGGCCGGGCGGCGAGCGCGGAGCCCGGCCGGCCACTACGGCTCGCCCACGGCCCGGCCGTTCATGCGCACAGCTGCCTGCGCGCCCGGTGCAGCCGCACGAACAGGTTCTCCTCGCTGATCGCCAGCTGTTCACACACCGCTTCGGTGGATTCGTCCTGCAACACACGCAACCGCACAACGTCGCGCAGCGCGGGTGGCAGCGCCTCGATGCGCTCCAGCGTACGCTCCAACTGTTGGCGCTGCTCGGCGATTTCGTCCGGGCGCGGATTGGGGCATTCGATGGCCAACGCCTGGCCGTCTTCATCGTCCACGTCCAGGCTGTCGGTGCCGGCGCGCTGGCGCACCAGGTCGACGATCTTGTGCTTGAGGATCGCGGTGAGCCACGAGCGCAGCGCGGCGCGCCCGGCAAACGCGGCGCGGCCGGACAACACCGCCTCGAAGACGTCGTGCACCACGTCTTCGGCCAGCATCGGGTCGTGCAACCGGGCCTTGGCGAACCGCACCAGCGCGCTGCGGTGCGAGACCATCTCGCGCCAGGCTACCGGCACGCTGGTGGAGGGGCTGAAGCTGGGTGAAAAAGCGGCGGTGGCGGCATGCATGGCGGGGCTCCTGGGCAGGGGTGGATCGGTGTATCCAATGTGCCGGTGCCACCTCGCGCCAGGCTCCCGAATCCTCACAGGCAGATAACATTTGCGTAAGAAGCAGGTGCCGACACCGACAATCCGCCTATGCCCTCCACCATCCTCGTGGCCGAAGACCAGGCCGATATCCGTGAACTGCTGGTCATGAACCTGCGCAACGCTGCCTACGAGGTGACGGCCGTGGCCGACGGCGTGGCGGCATTGGCGAGCCAGAACGAGGTCGCCAGCGACCTGTTGATCCTCGATCTGATGATGCCCGGCATGGACGGCCTGGAGGTGTGCAAGGCGCTGCGCGCGCGCGGGCGCAGCAGCCCGATCCTCATGCTGACCGCCAAGTCGACCGAGCTCGACCGCGTGCTGGGGCTGGAACTGGGCGCCGACGATTACCTGACCACGCCGTTCTCGCTGGCCGAGTTGCTGGCCCGCGTCAAGGCCTTGCTGCGCCGCGCCGACCTGTTGCGCGCCGCGCAGTCGCAGGCCCAGCAGCAACCCGGGCAGGTGCGCAACGGCGACCTGGAGATCCAGCCCGGCAAGCGCAGCGTGCGTTACCGCGGCGAGCCGATCGACTTCACCGCGCTGGAGTTCGACCTGCTGCTGCATTTTGCGCAGTCTCCGGGCCATGTGTTCTCACGCGCGCAGCTGCTCAACGCGGTGTGGGGTTACACCCACGACGGGTATGAACACACCGTCACCACCCACATCAACCGCCTGCGCGCCAAGCTCGAGGCCGATCCGATGCGCCCGGAGCTGATCCTGACGGTGCGCGGCGCCGGCTACAAGATGCGCGAGGCGCCGCGGTGACCAGCGTGTGCGCAGCGCATCACCTGCGTCCCGGGCCGCCGCCCGGTCCGGGGCAGTGACAAGCGTGGGGGCCACGTCGTGAGCGTCCGGTTCAAGATCGCCCTGACGATCTTCGTCACCGGGGCGCTGACGGCGCTGGGGGTGATCGCCACGGTGCTGCTGGCTTTCCAGCGCTTCGAGCACGAAACCGCCTACCACCGGGCCGACCTGTTCCTGGGGCGGGTGGTCGGCATGTACGACAGCATCCTGGACATGCACACGCGCAAGCCCGAGGAGTTCAACCAGTTCCTGCGCAACCTGGTCCTGTTCGAGCCCGACACGCAGTTGTACCTGCTGGACGCGACCGGGCTGGTGTTGTCGTCCACCGGCAACGCGAAGCTCCCGCCGGGCTTCAAGGTCGCGCTGGCGCCGGTGCTGGAGGCCGCCGCCGGTGCCGACATGCCGTATGTGATGGGGGACGACCCCGAACGCATGGACGCAGATGCAGTCATCGCGGCCCGGCCGCTGCGGCGCGCGTCGATTGCCGGGGACGGCGGGGTGGCGGGCTACCTGTACCTGGTGTGCCACAAGCCGCTGGTGTCCGAGGGGCAGCTGCGGGTGTTCGGCAGCACCTTCGCCGGCCCGGCCCTGGTGGCGATCATCGCGGTGGTGCTGGCGGCCACGCTGCTGGCGGCCTGGGTCATCGCCACGGTGACCCGGCCGCTACGTGAGCTCACGCTGGCTGTGGCCACGCTGTCGAGCAGCGGTCTGGAGCCGGGCGCGCCCGGCAGCGCCGAGGTGCTGTTGCCCCGGCAGACACCCGACGAATTCGGGCAGCTGACCAGCGCCTTTGCGCGCATGCTCGACACCTTGCGCCAGCAGTGGACGGCCCTGCGTCGGCTCGACCACTTCCGGCGCGAGGGCGTCAGCAATCTGTCGCACGACCTGCGCTCGCCGCTGACCGCCACCGTGGCCTGTCTGGAGACCCTGGAGACCCGCTGGGTGGACGACACCCGGCGCGACGCCGACCGCGAGCTGGTGGCGATGGCGCTGCGCAACACGCGCAATGCGGCGCGCCTGGTGCAGTCGCTGGGCGACCTGGCGCAGCTGGACGAACCCGCGTTCAAGCTGCAGACCGAGGTGCTCGATGCCGGTGAACTGCTCGACGACATCGTGCTGCGTTTCGGCCAGCGTGCCGCCGAGCGCGGCGTGGCGCTGTGCACCGGGCCGTCCGACGCGGCCCGGGCGCCGATCGTGGCGCTGGACATCGAGCTGTTCGAGCGGGCGGTGGCCAACCTGGTCGACAACGCGCTCAAGTTCTGCCGCCCCGGGGACAGCATCACGCTGGCGGCCGGCCGGCGTGGCGACCGGGTCGAGGTCAGCGTCAGCGACACCGGCCCCGGCATTGCGCAGGCCGACCTGCCACAGCTGTTCGACCGCTTCTACCAGAGCCGCACCACCGTGGCACCGGCCACCGGCGAAGGCGGCAAGGGTCTCGGGCTGGCCATCGTCAAGCGCATTGCCGAGCTGCATGGCGGCGAGGTGACTGTGCGCAGCACACCCGGCTCGGGCACACAGGTTATGCTCGTGCTCCCCGCTGCGAATCCCTGATCGTCGCGTGGCTGCCAGGTGGTGGCCGCGCCGCCCGACGGGCGCCACGCCCAGACGCACGGGCCCACCCGGTGATTGCCAGACCCCATGACCGAACCCGTCCGCCTTTCCAAACGCGTCGCCGAGATGCTGCCGTGCTCACGCCGCGAGGCCGAGCAGTACATCGAAGGCGGCTGGGTGCGGGTGGATGGCCAGGTGGTCGAGACGCCGCAGTTCCGCGTGGGTGGCCAGGCCGTGGTGGTCGACCCCAAGGCCAGCCTGGCGCCACTGCTGCCGGTGACGCTGCTGCTGCACAAGCCCGCCGGCTACGACTGGGGCCCGGAGGGCCCCCGGCCGGCTGCACAGTTGCTGGTGCCGCAGAACCATTGGGGCCCCGACCGCTCGGGGATACGGCTGCTCAGGCGCCACCTGCTGGACCAGCGCTGCGTCACGCCGCTGGAACATGCCGCCAGCGGGCTGCTGGTGTTCTCGCAGGAGCGTCCGATCCTGCGCAAGCTGCTGGAAGACGGCGCGCTGGTCGAGCACGAGGTGATCGTCGACGTGCGCGGCGCCGTGGCCGAGGACGCGCTGGTGCGCCTGCGCCGCTCGCCGGTGGTGGACGGCCGCGCCATGCTGCCGGCCAAGGTCAGCGTGACCAGCGACTCCACCGGTGGCACCAGCCTGCGCTTCGCCACCAAGGGCAGCCACCCGGGCCAACTGGCGCAGATGTGCGAGCAGGCCGGCCTCACCATCACCGGCATGCGGCGCATACGGGTCGGGCGCGTCCCCCTGGCGGCCTTGCCCGTGGGGCAGTGGCGCTACCTGCTGCCGACCGAGCGGTTCTAGCGTGGCGCGTGTGTTGCGGCGGGTGAAAGCGCCGTGCCAGGTGGCGTTCCTTCCGGCACGGGCGCCGGTCGATCAGCCGGCTGGCCGCCTGGGCGCAAAGGCATCCGGCGTACTTGCAAACCGCTGCGCGCAGGCACTGGAGCAGAACCACCATTGGCGGCCTTGCAGGAGCAGGCTGTGGCCATCCGCCCGGGCGTCGACCTGCATCTGGCACACCGGGTCGATCGCGTAGCGCCGCGCGAGGTGCGCCAGGGAGATCGCATACAGGTCGATCGGTTCGGGCAGGTTCTTGAGCACCACCGGTCCGCGGTGCTCGAACGTGGCGGTGGCGGTGCGGTCCTGCAAGGCCAGTGCATCGACGACCGGGCGCGTGCACAGTATCTCGCCGCCAACGGCCTGCGCTGCAGTGCGTGCTGCGATGTTCACCGTCGAGCCGAAGTACCGGTTTGCACGCAACAGGGCCGGGCCGTGGTGCAGGCCGGCGCGCACCAGTGGCAGGTCCTGCTGGTCGGCGATTGCGCCGTACAGTTGCACGAGCGCCTGCAGCGCGCGCACCGGGTCCGCAAAGACCAGGAACGCGTTGTCTCCGCTGAGTTCCTGCACGGTGCCAAGCGGGTCGACGGCAGCCCGCACCAGGCTGTTGAAATTGTCCACCAGGTCGGCGGCTGCGCGCTCGCCGTGGCTGTCTGTCAAGGCGGTGTAACCCGCAATGTCGACGAAGCAGAAGGTCGCCAGTACCGACTGGTCGACCGGCGTCGCAGCAGCGGCATCGGCATGCACACCGCCCGCACCGTCTGTCCCGTGTTCAGCCAATGAATTCTCCCGTGTGGATGCCGTGCACGGCGCCGATGCATCGTTGGTGGAGGACACCTCGCGATGGCCGTGTTGCGGCGGCTGTACCGGCCGCCTGGCCTCGGCGAATCCGGCGCTCCACATGCTACCGCATTGCATGGCAGGACACGGCCGCACAGCCCATGGATTGCCACGGCTGGCAGCCGATCCAGGCCGTATGCGGATGGTCCGTCAGGAATCCGACCGCCAGTGGGGCCCGTGGTCGCGGCGCATCGCGCCGATGGCGGCCATCAGCATGCCGGCGATTCCGCTGACGATCATGACTTCGCCCAGCACATGGTGCCAGCCGCCCACCGGCGTCAGCAGGAGCATGGACCCGCTGATCACCAGCGCAGCGAATGTGATCGCCCGCGCCAGCCGTTCGAGATTGCGGCTGGCGCGACTCCCCAGTGCCTCCAGGCCCGGAAGCCGCCCCAGGTCGCCTTCGGCGAATCGCCGCAGCACGCGGCGCGTGTCGTCGGGTGCGTCGGTGATGAGACGCTCCATCTCGCGCGCAAGCCGGGTCGACTTGGCCTTGACACGCGGCGCCGAGAAGTGCTGCGCGGCCACGCGTTCGACCTGATCGCGGAAGGACTGCATGTAGTTGAAGTCAGGGGCGAGGTGACCGACCATCGACTCGAGAATCACGAATGCGCGGGTCAGCAGGACGAACTCGCCTGGATTGTGCACACCGTTGCGGCTTCCGGCGCGCAGCACCGACTCGAACGCATCGCCGATGGACACATCGGTCAGGCTGGTCCTGCGGATTTCGTAGATCGCCGCCTTGATATCCACCAGCAGCGCCGCGCGGTCGACTCTTTCGCTGCCGGCGGCCATGTCGAGGTAGGCCTCGGTGGCCGCACGCGCATCGCCGTCGACAACCGCAGCCAGCAGCCGCGTGAGTGATTCGCGCATGGGTTCGTCGAGTTCTCCCGTGTTCCCGAAGTCGAGCAGCGAGAGCCGCCCGTCGGGCAGCACAAACACGTTGCCCGGATGGGGATCGGCGTGGAACAGCCCCACTTCGAAAATCGTCCGCAGCATGACCGTGAGCAGCGTGTGCATCGACCGGGACATGTCCTGCGGGTGCTTCTTTGCGTGGGCGTCCACCCGCTCTCCGTCGGCGAACTCCAGCGTCAGGACGGCGCCCTGCGTGCGCTGCGCCACGACATCCGGTATCCAGAGATCCGGGAAGTCGGCCATCGCCGTGCGAAACAGCACCACCGAACGCGCTTCGCGCGCGAAATCGGTTTCCCGATGCAGGCTGATGGCAAATTCGCGCACCACGACCGGAAGGTCGAGCGGACGCAGCCGCGGGAACAGCCGTTCGCCGAGCGCCACCAGGTAGGTCAGCGCAGCAATGTCCGTGGCGATCCTGGCCTTCAGTCCGGGCCGCTGCACCTTGATAGCGACGCGACTGCCGTCAGGCATGGTGGCTTCATGCACCTGGGCGATCGTGGCGGCGCCAATCGGCTTCTTGGAGAACGCTGAGAACAGGGTTGCCATCGGTGCGCCCAGTTCGCCCTCGACGGTCGCGCGCACGGTTGCGAATGCCATCGCGGGCAACTGGTCGTGCAGAAGCTCCAGCTCGTCGATGTAGGCGGTCGGCAACAGGTCGTGCCGCATCGCCAGCACCTGACCGAACTTGAGGAAGACGACCCCCAGTTCCTCGAGCGCCTTGCGCACCTCCCCGGGCGGTGGCCAGTGTCTACGGCCGAACACGGCGCCGAGGAATTTGTGCCGGGCCAGCACCCGCAGGATCTGCAGCAGGCGCGGCAACGCCCGCATCCTGCTCTGCTCCGGCTCGATCAGTACGGCCATGCGTGCCACCTTGCCGGTAGGCGACGGGGAATCTGCAGGCTCATGGCCGGGGCAGAAGCCCCGCGCGCGCGCGCCCGGTGACGACAGGAGCCTGCACCGGTGGAAGAGCAAGCGCGAGATCGAGCCGCCGCCGCCCGCATGGCGCTGCGGCTACTTGCCACCGCGCCGCACGATCCACGCCACCAGGCCGACCACGACGATGGCCAGCAATACCGGCACCCAGGCGCCGCCGTAGCCGCCCATCCAGCCGTCGTACCACATGCCGCCGCCGTTCATCATGTGTCCGGTCTGTGCGTGGGCAGCAGTGACGGATATCAGGGGCAGCGACGCGATAACCAGAATTAAAAGAGTACGCATGAAGTTCTCCTACAGACAGGTTGAAAAGTGGATTCCAGCCTGCTGCCGCGCAGCAGGCTGGCCGCGGCGTGCCGGCCGCAAGGTACGTACCGCTGCGCATGGCACAGCGTTGCAGACGCGCTACAGCGCCAGACGGACGTACCGAACCCGGATCGGCGGCGCTGTGTCGCGCCGCATGTCGGGCACAGGGAGCGCCGCGAGCGCGGCCGGCGGTACCGGCGCCCAGGGGGCGAACACCGGCGGTGCTGCAGGCACACCCAGGTCGGGCTGCGCTTGCTGCTTGCCCGGGGACTGGGCAGTCTGGTCGCAGACGTTCAGGCACTGCGCCGACGACAGTTGCCCGCCGTCCGCGTGGCCCGGATTGACGTGGAGGTGTTCGACCGACACTGTGCGCGCCCCGGTCGGATCCGATGCGTGGACCCTGTCGCTGTGCGGGTGGGATGTGCGCTCCTGCACCAGACAAGCGTTCACTGCCCCCGACGCCAGGGCAAAAACCCATACCCACAGCACCAGCCATACCCGGTGGCGGTGGCGGATGGCGGGATAGGTGGATGTCATGGCTCTTGAAGCGTTGGTCGGCAGCGTGGAACAGGTGGCGGGATGCCTGACTGGTGTGTCCACCAGGTGCAGTGTGTGCCGGCACCGGCGAGATGTTCTGTGCGTCTTCGCACACAGCGGCTACACGACATGCCCGGCCGGGCAGTTTCCGGTTCTCGCTTGCGGCCGGCTTTGCGCGTGGCCCCGGGCCGATTGGGTTGAATCGGCCCGGATTGCAGGGAGGCGCGTCGGTGACCCGCGCCAGCGGCAGCCTGCCGACCGGGCCGGCCGCGGCAGACACGGCAGCCGGTCACAGCGCCGGGCGGCACCGTCTGCTGGTGGCCGGCCTGCAGCTCATGTGATCTCCCAGGTGTCCACCGGGATCGACACGTTCTTCAAACTCACCGGCCCCACCGGTTGCAGGCTGGCGTGCGGGCGCACTCGGTCGGCGGTTTCCGCGGCAAGAAGGACCTGGCCGCCCTGGGCGTGGGCCCCCAGTCGTGCAGCCACATTGGTTGGTGATCCGCTCGCCGTGAACGTCCAGCGTTCTCCTGCGGGCCCGGTGAAGCGGGTGGCGCCAACGTCGCATTCTCCCGAACTGATGCCGATATTGACGGCTATGGGGGGATGCCCGACGACCGGGTCAAGGTTTGCAATCCGCGTCTGCTCCCGGATGGCGAGTGCGGCGACCACCGCGGCGGTGGCATGCGCGCGGGGATTGTCAGACTGGAAGATGATCATCAGCCCGTCGCCGGCGGTCTCGTTGATGTCCCCTCCCTGCGCGCGGATCGTCGTGAGAAACAGCGAGAAGTAGCGTTCCACCAGTGCATTGAGCGACGCGCGCGGGAGCACTTCCGTCAGGTGTGTATATCCTTCGATGTCGAGGAACAGCACCGTCAGGTCCCGTGCCTGTTTGGACAACGCGGGGGCCTGCGGGTCTTTTTCGATGGCGTGACGCACGGCGTCGGGGACAAAGCGGTCGAGGCCCCTTTTGACGTGTTCGAGGAACTCGACACGATCCAGCGCCTGGGAGAGTTCGCGGTTGCGCGATTCAAGTTCGGCGTACATCCGCGATAGCCGACCGGCTGCCATGTTGAAGCCTTCGGCCAGGGCCCCGAATTCGTCGGTCGCCGTGACAGTGACACGGGTATCGAAGCCCCCCGCGCTCAGACGCGCAGTGGCTTTTTCCAGCGCTTCCAGGGGCTGCGTGATGGACAAAGAAACGATCCAGGCCAGCCCCGCCCCACCCACGGCCGACGACACCGCAATCAGGAGCACCACGTAGGCGAGGCGTTCAAGCATGGGATCGTGGGTCAGGCCGCCGCCGCTGACGCGCGTGAACGTCGTCAGGGCCACCGCGCCCAATGGCAACGCGCCGACGATCAGCCACAGGCCGATGAGCCGGTGGGCGACGCGCACCCGCCACAGACGCCGGTTGCCTGCAATCGTGGTGGTGGCGAGAAGCGCCGGCCAGACGCGGGTGCGACACAGGTGCTCCGCTGCGAAAAAAGTGGCCGTGGCTGCGATCAGCCCCGCCAGCGCCGGGCGCGAAACAAAATGCAGGATGTGGCCGCTCGGGATCTCCGGCCCGCCCATCGCGGCGCGGGCCATCACGAAGGCGGTGAGTGCCAGCCAGGCGACCAATGAAAAAGCGGCCAAGGTCAGCGGAGCGCCGGCAGAGCGTTGTGCAATGGCTGCCGGGATGGCGATGCCTGTGCCTGCGGCGCAACCATGCGCGAACCTGACAACCGGCCAGAGGAACAGCAGTGAGGCCACTGTGGGCGTGACCATGACGATCAGGCCGGCCCACTGGACGTAGGTGCGGGGATGGATGTCGTGGACAGCCGGCAGATCGGGCAGGAAGTTGAGGAAGCTGTATGCCACCAGCAGGCCGAAGACTGCCAGGTTGACGAGCAGGACGATGGGCACCAGCCAGCCGATCAACTTGGGGTCTTGCAACCCCGGGGTGCTTGTTTCCAGTGGACGCATGATTTCCGGGTGTTGCTCGAGTATGGTGGATCTGGCACCGGATTCGCGCCGACCGGCTCGGGTCATCCGGTTGCGCCGACGATCATGGTTTCACCGGGCAAATTGTGCCAGCCGCAGGCTGCCAATCGGGTGCATGCTCGGGAGGACCGCCGCAGCGATGAGAGGGCGTCGTGCTCGAAGCGCGTTTGAGCCTCGGCCCGGGCGAGGTAGAAAGCCCAACAGACCAATCCGAGTCCGCAGGCAATCCCGATGCAAAGGGTGAAAAGACGCTTGTTGCGTGAAGGCGTTGACACAAGGGGTTCCGTTGATTCGGGTGTTGCCTTGCGGTGTTCCCGGGGTGCCCACCAGCCGCGCGGACCACCCGAGCGCCCGCAGGCACAACGGTGAGTTCCGACAGGCTGGCGTGGCCAGGTGGTGATGGATGCCTCGCTCGAAGCCCGGCTACCCGTGGCCCGCGCGCCAGATCGCGCCGGCACCCTGCAGGCGTCGCCAGCCCGAGTGGGTGATGGCCAGGGCCACGAAAATCGCAAACAGGAAAGGCGCGTCGTCCCATCCGCCGGTACTAGCGGCCAGTGTCAGCATGGCCGCAGAGGGGCCCAGCACATCGGCTACCGGCCGCAAGGCCATCTGGTGCGCTTCTGCGCGCACCAGGAGGCAGATCGCCGCAGCCATCACGAGGATCAGCAACACGTCGTCCGGCCGGTCGTTGGCAGGCGTCCACCAATCCAGTCGCGCGGCGCCAACCACGGCCCACAAGACCAACCCACACAGTAGCGACGCGATGCCCATCCCGCCGCATCGCAGGGCAGCACGCCAGGCCGGCCAGGGGCTGCCGGCATCCATGTACAGTTCGAACGCATGCAGCGCGAACAGGGCGCTGCATGCAATCAACACGGAATCACGCCACAAGACACCGATGGCGAGCACCACCAGCGCCACCAGCCACGGCAGTGTGCGCATGGACTTGCTGGAACAGATCAAGCCGTGCTCCCGTTCCGTCAGGTGTTGCTGGGGCGGCCCAGGCGTCACTTGGCGACCTGGATCTCCGTCACGAGCATCCGGCCGTTGTCCTGAACGGCCATGAAGCGGACCTTGTCGCCGACCTTGACCCGATCGAGCAGGGCCTTGTCAGCCGCGGCAAACACCATGGTCATCGGGGGCATGTCCATGTGCTTGATCTCGCCGTGCTTGATGGTCATCTTTCCGGCGTCCTTGTCGATCTTGCGGATTTCGCCATCGGTGAGCGTCTGGGTCGGGCTCATTGCCATCTTGCTGTGGTCCGTGGTCGTAGACTGGGCGCCGGCTGGCCATGCGGCCAGCGACAGGACGGCTGCGACGAGGGAAGTTGCGAATTTGAGTCGGGTTTTCATGGGGTGTTCCTTGGGGTTGCTGATTGCGGGTGTCTCGGGCTACTTGGCCGCGACCCTGATCTTGCCGACCATGCCGGCTTCGTAGTGGCCGGGCAGCAGGCAGGCAAAGTCAAACTCGCCTGGCTTGTTGAAGGTCCAGATGATCTGTCCGGTATGGTTGGGACCGACATGGGCCATATACG
>JANMZX010000281.1:0-3656 GCA_031383745.1 Rhodoferax sp.
CGGGCCATGATGCCCTGGATCAAGAAGAACAAGCTGGTCGACCAGACGCGCAACTAGGACGCTGGCACCGGTTTCCAAGGGCCACCGCGGTGGCCCTTGTTGTTCCTGGCCGGTTCGCGATCCGTGTCGCCCCTGCCGTACACTGGCGCTCCCGCCGGGTGCGCGGCACCGTCCACGGGCTGGGCCCGGCCGTTCGGTACATCATCAATCGCGCTCGATTTGCGGGCAGGAGGTCTCATCATGCCGGACGCAGCGGATTCGGAACTGGGCGAGGAAGCGGCGATCGTGCGCAAGCGCCGCAAGGGGCTGTACATCCTTCCCAACATGGTGACGTTGGCGGCGCTTTTTGCCGGCTTCTATTCGATCGTGATGGCCATGAATGGCCGTTTCGACATGGCTGCCATCGGCGTATTCTGTGCCATGGTGCTCGACAGCCTGGACGGGCGCGTGGCGCGCATGACCAACACCCAGAGCGCGTTTGGCGAGCAGATGGACTCCCTGTCCGACATGGTGTCGTTCGGGGCTGCGCCAGCACTCATATCCTACGAATGGGCCTTGCGCGGCCTCGGGCGCTGGGGCTGGATTGCCGCCTTCGTGTATTGCTCCTGTGCCGCGCTGCGGCTGGCGCGTTTCAACGTCAACACGGCGGTGGTGGACAAGCGCTACTTCCAGGGTCTGCCTTCGCCGGCGGCCGCCGCCATCCTGGCTGGATTCATCCTGCTGATGTCCGAACTCGGGGTCAAGGGCCCCGAGGTCGCGTGGCCGATGTTCGGTCTGGCCCTGTACGCCGGCCTGACCATGGTCACCAATGTGCCGTTCTACAGTTTCAAGGACATCGGCATGAAACGCAGCGTGCCGTTCGCAGTGATCGTGCTGGTTGCGCTCGGCATTGCTGCAGTGAGCATCGACCCGGCGTCGGTGCTACTGGCCGTGTTCATGGCCTATGGTGTCAGCGGCTACGTGGTGTATGTGTGGCGCAAGGCCAAGGGGGTGCAGACCAGCGTGATCAGCACGTCTACGGATGAGCCCGATGAGCGTGGGCTTCACTGAGCGCTTGCGAAGCGCGGTCCGGTGCCGATTTTTCTGTGCTACATTGATGGCATGAAACAAGTCCTGCTAGCGCTACTCCTGCATCGCCACTACGGGCGGATACGGTAGCTTGCGCTAATCGATTCAACGGCTCGTATGCACCAGCAACGAGCCGTTTCTGTTTTGGGTTGCTGGTTTCGTGAAACGAAGGAACCAAGATGCTGACGCAATCCACAACCCAACCACCGTTCAGGAGCATGCAATGACCGAAAAGCTGGTAATTTTTGACACCACCCTGCGCGATGGCGAGCAGTCTCCCGGCGCCTCCATGACCCGCGACGAAAAGCTGCGGATCGCGCGGCAACTGGAGCGCCTGCGGGTCGACGTGATCGAGGCGGGTTTTGCAGCCAGTTCCAACGGTGACTTCGAGGCGGTGCAGGCGATCGCGCACGCCATCAAGGATTCGACCGTCTGCTCCCTGGCACGCGCCAACGACAAGGACATCGCCCGCGCAGCGGCGGCGCTGGAAGGCGCCAACAGCGCGCGGATCCACACTTTCATTGCCACCTCCGCGCTGCACATGGAGAAGAAGCTGCGCATGACGCCGGACGAGGTCTTCGAGCAGGCGCGCCAGTCGGTGCGCTTCGCGCGCAACCTGGTGGGTGACGTGGAATTCAGCCCCGAGGATGGCTACCGCAGCGACCCTGACTTCCTGTGCCGCGTGATCGAGGCCGCCATCAAGGAAGGCGCCACCACCATCAATGTGCCCGATACGGTGGGCTACGCCATCCCCGAGTTGTACGGCAACTTCATCCGCGACCTGCGCGAGCGCGTGCCCAACAGTGACAAGGCCATCTGGTCGGTGCACTGCCACAACGACCTCGGCATGGCGGTGGCGAACTCCCTGGCAGGTGTCAAGATCGGCGGCGCGCGCCAGGTCGAATGCACCATCAATGGCCTGGGGGAGCGCGCCGGCAACTGCTCGCTCGAGGAGGTGGTCATGGCGGTCCGTACCCGCAAGGACTATTTCGGCCTGGACATGCGCATCGACCCGATGCACATCCTCGCAGCCAGCCGCATGGTGAGCCAGACGACCGGTTTTGTGGTGCAGCCGAACAAGGCGGTGGTCGGGGCGAATGCCTTCGCCCATGCGTCGGGCATCCACCAGGACGGTGTGCTCAAGGCCCGTGACACCTATGAAATCATGCGCGCCGAGGATGTGGGCTGGTCGGCCAACAAGATCGTGCTGGGCAAGCTCAGCGGTCGCAACGCGTTCAAGCAGCGTCTGGTGGAACTCGGCGTGGCCATGGAGAGCGAGACCGACATCAACACCGCCTTCGCGCGCTTCAAGGAGCTGGCCGACCGCAAGAGCGAGATCTTCGACGAGGACATCCTGGCGCTGGTGAGCGACGAAAGCGTCACCCATGAAAACGAGCATTACGGGTTCGTGTCGCTCTCGCAGCACAGCGAAACCGGCGAGCGCCCGCATGCGTCGATCGTGTTCACCGTCGAAGGCAAGGAAATCCAGGGCAGTTCGGACGGCAACGGGCCGGTCGATGCGTCCCTGAAGGCCATCGAGACCCACGTCAAGAGCGGCGCCGAGATGGTGTTGTATTCGGTCAATGCCATCAGCGGTTCCACGGAAAGCCAGGGCGAGGTCACCGTGCGACTGCAGAACAGCGGCAGGGTGGTCAATGGTGTCGGGTCGGATCCTGACATCGTCGTTGCTTCGGCCAAGGCCTATCTGAGTGCGCTCAACAAGCTGCACAGCAAGGCTGAGCGTGTGCTGGCACAGGGCTGACGCGGGCGCTTGCTCGTCCGTACTTTAAAAAAGTCATGCAAGTACTTGATCTGGCGTGACTTTCTTGTTTAAACTAGGGTCATCTTGCGGCCGGCGCACATTTCTTGTGCGCCGGGCCTCCCTTTTTTCCAGCCGAGGTCCCCATTGAACAAGACACTGCGCGTCATCGCCCTGGCCTTTTTGTCCCTGTCCCTGGCAGTGTCGGCCGTTCACGCGAAAACCACCAAGCGTGAACCGGCCAGCACCACCAAGAAGCCGGTCACCAAGGGCATCAGTGTCACCAAGCGCCCGGCTGCCAGGGCTGCCCTGGCCTCGACCAAGCGGCGCTCCGTCGTGCTGGTGGCGGCGCCGGCCCGGCCTTCATTTGGCCAATTGGCCGGATTGCGCGAACACCATGACGCACTCGATCTCAAGTCCAGCGTGGCCCTGGTGATCGACCAGGATACCCGCGAGGTGCTGTTCAGCAAGAACGAGCAGGCCGTGCTGCCGATTGCATCGCTGACCAAGCTGATGACCGGCCTGGTCGTGAGCGAGGCCCGCCTGCCGATGGACGAAGTCATCGTGATTTCCCAGGAAGATGTCGACACCGAAAAAGGCAGCCGCTCGCGGCTGCGTGTGGGCGCCGAGTTGACCCGTGGAGAACTGATGCACCTGGCGCTGATGTCCAGCGAAAATCGTGCCGCGCATGCCCTGGGCCGAACCTATCCCGGCGGCATGAGCGCCTTCGTCGAGGCCATGAACCAGCGCGCGAAGCTGCTGGGCATGAGCGACACCCGCTATGTGGAGCCCACCGGCCTGTCGAGCCGCAACCAATCCAGCGCGCAAG
>JANMZX010000291.1:0-4568 GCA_031383745.1 Rhodoferax sp.
GTGACCACGGTGTTCGCCGTGCACAGCAACAACGCATCGCGCGCCATGTTGTCCGAGACCGGCCGCACGCCGCTGGTGCAGGACGCGCTGAACGCCTACCTGGGGCAGGCCAACGGTTATGTGCTGGTGTTCAGCAACGGACTGCGGGTCTACCTCTCCGGCGACACCAGCATCATGAGCGAGATGAAGACCATCATCGGCGACTTCTATAAACCGCACCTGGCGGTCATCAACCTGGGCGCCACCACGATGCCCTCCGAGGAAGCCGCCTACGCGGTCAACACGCTGCTGCGCCCGGCGTCGGTGATTCCGTCGCACTCCAGCGAGGCCGCCACCGAGGGCGGCAAGCTCAAGCCGGGCAGCCGCACCGAGGATTTCACGCGGCTGGTCGAGGGCCGTGCGGTGCACCTGTCGCTCAGCGGCCGCACCATGGCGTTCGACGGCGCCGGCAAATGCGTGGCCGGCTGCTGAGCCCGGCGGGCCGTCAGAGCAGTTGCAGGAACACCAGCACCATGCCGACGACCGACACGCCCCACACGCCGGTGCGCAACCAGGGGATGCCGGCCCAGTACACGGCGGCATAGACCACGCGCGACCAGAAGAAGATCTGCGCGCCCAGCAGGGTCATCGCATTGGTCCTGCCCGCCACCACGGCCACCAGCACCAGCGCCGCGAACAGCACCAGGTTCTCGATCATGTTGTGGTGCGCCCGCTGCGCGCGGCCCACCCAGCCCGTCAATGCGGGCACGTTGTCCCGGTTGCCAGCCAGCATCGGCAGGCCGACCTGCATGGTGGCGCCGTACGCCACCGCCACGACTTGCACAAAGGCCAGGGCGACCGACCACACGAGCAGCGTCAATTCAGGTTTCATGGTTGTTCATCTCCGGGCACAGCATGCAGGAGCCGGCCCCGACGGCGGGTTGCCGTCGTGCAATGAAAAGCCGGCTTGCTGGCGCGCACAGCCAGTATCCCCAGCCAGGGCCATCCAGTCAATTGCCAGGCCCGATTTGCCAGACCCGATTCATGTCAGGCCTGCCGCGCCCGGCCCGCACGCCATGAAAAATGCCCGCGCTCCGTGGCCGGAGGGCGGGCATCGGGTACAACCCGTGTGGCGTGTGTCTACAGGCTGTCGGTGAAGCTGCGCAGCTTGTCCGAGCGGCTCGGGTGCTTGAGCTTGCGCAGCGCCTTGGCCTCGATCTGGCGGATACGCTCGCGCGTGACGTCGAACTGCTTGCCGACCTCTTCGAGCGTGTGGTCGCTGGTCATCTCGATGCCGAAGCGCATGCGCAGCACCTTGGCCTCGCGCGGGGTCAGGCTGTCCAGGATGTCCTTGACCACGTCGCGCAGGCCGGCCTGCATCGCGGCCTCCATCGGGGCGGTGTTGGCGCTGTCCTCGATGAAGTCGCCCAGGTGGGAGTCGTCGTCGTCGCCGATCGGCGTCTCCATCGAGATCGGCTCCTTGGCGATCTTCATGATCTTGCGGATCTTGTCCTCCGGGATCTCCATGCGTTCGGCGAGCACGCTGGCATCGGGCTCGAAGCCGAACTCCTGCAGATGCTGGCGGCTGATGCGGTTCATCTTGTTGATGGTCTCGATCATGTGCACCGGGATGCGGATCGTGCGCGCCTGGTCCGCGATGGAGCGCGTGATGGCCTGGCGGATCCACCAGGTGGCGTAGGTCGAGAACTTGTATCCGCGGCGGTATTCGAACTTGTCCACCGCCTTCATCAGGCCGATGTTGCCCTCCTGGATCAGGTCCAGGAACTGCAGCCCGCGGTTGGTGTACTTCTTGGCGATCGAGATCACCAGGCGCAGGTTGGCCTCGATCATCTCCTTCTTGGCGCTGCGCGAGGACGACTCGCCCTCGTTCATGCGCTTGTTGATGTCTTTCAGCTGGTCCAGCGGCACCACCACGCGCGCCTGCAGGTCGGTCAGCTTCTGCTGCAGATCCTGCACCGGCGGGATGTTGCGGCCCATGATGGCCGCCCAGGGCTTGCCGGAGGCGGCCTGCTTCTCGATCCATTTCAGGTTGAGCAACTGGCTGGGCACCTTGTTGCCGTTCTTGTCGCGACCGCTGAAGTCGGCGATGAAGTGCTCCTGCGGGTAGCCGCACTTGTCCACGATGATGCGGCGCAGTTCGCGCTCTTTCTTGCGGATGTCGTCGACCTGGCCGCGCACCATGTCGCACAGCTTCTCGATCGCCTTGGCCGTGAAGCGGATCGACATCAGCTCCTCGCTCAGCGCCTTTTGCGCCTTCACGTAGGCCGGCGTTCCGTAACCTTCGCGGTCGTAGGTCTTGTGTACCTTCTCGAACAGCTCGCGCAGATTGTCGAAGCGGCTCAGCGCCTCCTTCTTCAGCTCTTCGAGCTTCTTGGTCAGCGCCTTGGAGCCGCCCTTGCCGTCGTCGTCGTCCTCGGCGTCGAACTCGTCGAAGTCCTCCTCGGCCACGTAGTCGTCGGCTTCGTTGGGGTTGGAGAAGCCGTCGACCACCGTCGTGATGACGATCTTGCCCTCACGGATCTCCTCGCCCAGGCGCAGGATCTCGGCGATGGTGGCGGGGGAGGCGGAGATCGCCTCCATCATCGCCATCAGACCGCCTTCGATGCGCTTGGCGATCTCGATCTCGCCCTCGCGGGTGAGCAGTTCCACCGTGCCCATTTCGCGCATGTACATGCGCACCGGGTCGGTGGTACGGCCGAACTCGCTGTCGACCGTGCTGAGCGCGGCCTCGGCTTCTTCTTCGGCTTCTTCTTCGGTGGCGGCGGTGGCCGTGGTGTTGTTGAGCAGCAGCGTCTCGGCGTCGGGTGTCTGTTCGTAGACCGCCACGCCCATGTCGTTGAGCATGGAGATCACCACTTCGAGCGTCTCGGCATCGACCAGCTTGTCGGGCAGGTGGTCGGAAATCTCGCCGTGCGTGAGGTAGCCGCGGGTCTTGCCGAGCTTGATCAGCGCCTTGAGCCGCTGGCGGCGCTTGGCCAGGTCTTCCTCGGACAGGACGGTCTCGTCCAGGCCGAACTCCTTCATCAGGGCGCGTTCCTTGGCCTTGCTGATCTTCATGCGCAGCGGCTTGACCTTCTCGCCGTTGGATGCCGGTTCCTCGGCGAACTCGGCCACGATGTCCTGCAGGTCGTCCGCGCCGTCCATCGCAATCGAGCCTTTGGGCTTCGGGCCGCGCTTGGCGCCGGTCTTCGCCGTCGCAGCGCCTTCAGCCGCAGCCTTGGGGGGCCGGCCGGGCTTTTTCTTCGCGGCAGGCTCCACCACGGCGGTCGCCGCCACGGGCTTTTTCAGGTCGGCGGCGTGTGCGGCCGGCTTCTTGTCGGACTTGGGCGGGGGCGCGGCGGGAGTTTTGGAGTGGGGCACGGGGGACGCTTTCGGGGCAGATTTCTTGGATGCGGCCACGGGGGCTGCCTTGGCAACTGGTTTCACCGCTGGCTTGGCCGTGGCCTTGCCGGCAGCCTTGGCCGCTGGAGCTGACTTGGGGGCGCCTGCGCGTTTGGCAACTGGCGCGACGGGTTTCTTGGACGATTGAGCGGGCATGTCAGGACCTCGGGACATCAAAAGGACAATGAGAACCGGCGCCGGTTCAAGGGCGCTGATGGCGTTGGAGCGGAAAACCAGTGGACCGGCAAGATGTCTGGGCGAACATTTGGGGTGCAGCCCTTGCGGTAAGTTGGCCTGTCGAGAACTGTGTCGTCGGTTGGCCGGGCCCGGAGGTACTGCTGTCGCTCTTGCGAGGTCAACTTTGGATTATACCCACCGAAGTGGCCGATTCCAGCGCGCGCCGGCGCGCCTGCAGTTCGCGGTAGCGCTCCAGTGCCGATGGGTCGGTGCGCGAGGCCTCGATGGCCCGGGTCTCCTGGGCCTTGAGGTCTTCCACCAGCATGCGCCGCAGCAGGTTGCGCAGTTCGTCCTGCGTGTCCTGGCGGTCGTCATTGCTGGCCATGTCGGCCGCTGCCATCAGTCGCACCGCCAGTTCCTCGGATTCATGGCCGCGCAAGCCCTCGCGTGCGGCGCCCCAGGGTTGTGGCCCGTGCTCATGCAGCTGGTTTTCCAGCCACACGAACAGCGGGCCATGCGGCGGCGGCAGCTGGCATAGCAGCGCATGGTCCTCGGCCGACAGAGCGTCCCAGCTGTCGGTATGGCCCAGGATGATGCGCGCCGCGTGGTCGGCCCGGCTGGCCGGCCGGGTCCGCCCGGGTGCAAAACCCGTGTTGCCATGGGGGGCAAAGGCGCGTGGTTCGTACCCCTGGCCCCGGCCCCTGGCGCCGTGGCCCTTGTACGTGCGCTCGCCCGCAGCGGCGCTGGCGCGGGTCTCGCGCGGCAGCCACAGGTCGGTCAATTCGCGCGGCGCGAGTTGCACCAGGCTGGCGAACTCGCCCAGCAACTGGCGCTTGAGTGCGCCTTCGGGCATCTCCATCCACATCGGACGCGCGTTGCTGGCCAGGTGCGCCCGCCCTTCGGCGGTGTTCAGGTCGCAGCCTTCGCGGGCCGCGTCGACCAGGAAACGGCTCAGTGGCACGGCTTCGCTGATGCAGCGCGCGAACCCCTCCTGGCCAAAGGCACGGATG
>JANMZX010000303.1:0-2321 GCA_031383745.1 Rhodoferax sp.
ATGCGTCAGCCGCGCCAGGCCTTGTGCAACCCCTTGCGCAATCGAAACCAGGCGTACTTTTCGCGGTAAAGCCTGCGATTATGGCACGACTCGCGTACCTGCCAGCCCGGTTCAGCCGCCGCGGCGCATCTGGTCGAAGAATTCGACGTTGCTCTTGGTAGCCTTCATCTGCTTGAGCACCAGCTCCATCGATTCCACCTCGTCCATGTTGTACAGGAACTGGCGCAGGATGCGCGTCTTTTGCAGGATCTCGGGCGCCAGCAGCAGCTCTTCGCGGCGCGTGCCGCTGCGGTTGAGCTGGATCGATGGGAACACGCGTTTCTCGTACAGGCGCCGGTCCAGGTGGATCTCGGAGTTGCCGGTGCCCTTGAATTCCTCGAAGATCACTTCGTCCATGCGGCTGCCGGTATCCACCAGCGCGGTCGCGATGATGGTCAGCGAGCCGCCTTCCTCGACGTTGCGGGCCGCGCCCAGGAAGCGCTTGGGGCGCTGCAGCGCGTTGGAGTCGACGCCACCAGTCAGGACCTTGCCGGACGATGGAACCACGTTGTTGTAGGCGCGGGCCAGCCGGGTGATCGAGTCCAGCAGGATCACCACGTCCTTCTTGAGTTCGACCAGCCGTTTGGCGCGCTCGATCACCATTTCGGCCACGTGCACGTGGCGCGCTGCCGGTTCGTCGAAGGTCGAGGCGATCACCTCGCCCTTGACGGTGCGTTGCATCTCGGTCACTTCTTCCGGCCGTTCATCCACCAGCAGCACCATCATGTGGCTGTCCGGGTAGTTGGCCGAGATCGCATGTGCAATGTGCTGCATCATCACCGTCTTGCCGCTCTTGGGCGGCGCCACCAGCAGGGCGCGCTGGCCCTTGCCGATCGGGGCAATGATGTCGATCACCCGGCCGGTCACGTTCTCCTCGCTCTTGGTGTCGCGCTCCAGACGCATCTGCTCCTTCGGGAACAGGGGCGTGAGGTTTTCGAACATCACCTTGTGCTTGTTCTCCTCCGGTCCGCCGCCGTTGACCTTGTCGAGCTTGTTGAGTGCGAAGTAGCGCTCGCCGTCCTTCGGTGTGCGGACCTCGCCCTCGATCATGTCGCCGGTGTGCAGGTTGAAACGGCGCACCTGGCTTGGACTGATGTAGATATCGTCCGTGCTGGCGGTGTAACTGGTGTCCGGGCTGCGCAGGAATCCGAAGCCGTCGGGCAGGATCTCCAGCACGCCGTCGGCGATGATCTGCTCGCCGGTACGCGCCCGCTTCTTGATGATGGCGAACATCAGCTCCTGCTTGCGCATGCGGCCGGTGTTTTCGATTTCAAGATCTTCGGCTTGCTTGAGGACTTCAGACACGTGCAGTGCCTTGAGTTCGTTGAGGTGCATGGAATTGCCAGACAGGGGAGTTGGATGGAGAGAGCGGACTGGATCGAACCGTGGGGGGTGGGGGCCCGGGCGAGAGAGGTGCCTGGACCACGCTGTTCACTATCGGAAACTCGAACCGGCAACCCGTGGGAGCCGGTGAACAGAAAAGATTATGACAGTAAAAAGGGGCCGCGGAATTGCTCCGCGGCCCCCGCAGTCTTGTCAGACCCGGGAATCAGGCCAGTTGCTGGTCGATAAAGGCGGTCAACTGGGACTTGCTCATGGCGCCCACCTTGGTGGCTGCGAGCTGTCCGTCCTTGAACAGCATCAGGGTCGGAATGCCGCGGATTCCGAACTTGGCGGGGATGTCGCGGTTTTCGTCCACATTCATCTTGGCGACCTGCAGTTTGCCTTCGTACCCTGTGGCCACCTCGTCCAGGATGGGCGCGATCATCTTGCACGGGCCGCACCACTCGGCCCAGTAGTCGACCAGCACAGGATGCTTGGACTGCAGCACATCGGCTTCGAAAGAAGCATCGGACACGTGTTTGATGAGGTCGTTGGCCATGGCGATTCCTTGGTTGGTTCGGTACAGGTACAGTGGGGAAATTGTGACAGAAACCAACCCCCGACGGCGCTCGCCTGCGCGCTATGGATGACATAGCGATAAACCATCACGCGACCCGCTCCTGGGACAGGGTCATGGATTCCGTCGCCCGGGAAATGGCGGCCCGCGGCGCGCATGCCGCTCGTACGGTCGTGCTGGTTCCATTCGCGCAGCTGATGCCGATCGCCCGCGCGGCCTGGGTCGGCGCGGCGAGCCGTGCCGGTGCCGACACGGGCTTCATGCCGCGCTTCGAGTCGACGCTGAACTGGGCCCGCAGCCTGGGCGCGCCGGCGCTGGCCGGCGACGACCTGCGCATGGATGCGGCGCATGACCTGCTGACTGCCGCGTCGCTGATGGCCCG
>JANMZX010000345.1:0-22305 GCA_031383745.1 Rhodoferax sp.
CCATCGCTGCGGGTGTAGGCCCCCATCATCAGGTTGTCGCGCACCGACAGCAGCGGGAACACTTCGCGGCCCTCGGGCACATGGCACAGCCCCTGCTGGACGATGAAGGCCGGGTCACGGGCGGTGATGTCGGTGCCCTTGAATTCGATCGAGCCGCGCCGCGGGTCGATGATGCCCGAGATGGTCTTGAGGATCGTCGTCTTGCCCGCGCCGTTGGAGCCCAGCACGGTGGCGATCTCGCCCCGGCGCACCTGCAGGCTCACGCCGCGGATGGCCTTGATCGGGCCGTAGGCGCTCTCGACATTGAGCAGCTTGAGGACCGGCTGGTCGCTCACCGGCGGCGGCGAAGTGCTCATCGCGCCACTCCCCGGGTGCTGCCCGACAACGCGACCCTGCGCAGCGACGACACGTCGTCCACCGAGCCGAGGTAGGCCTCGATCACGCCGGCATCGTTCTGCACCTGTGCCGGTGTGCCCTGGGCCAGCATGGCGCCCTGGTTCATGGCCAGCACCCGGTCCGAGACCTTGGACACCAGGCTCATGTCGTGCTCGACCATCAGCACCGTGATGCCGAGTTCGTGCTGGATGTCCTTGATCCAGAACGCCATGTCGCCGGTCTCCTCGACGTTGAGCCCGGACGATGGTTCGTCGAGCAGCAGCATCTTCGGGCCGGTAGACAGGGCGCGGGCCAGTTCGACCACCTTGCGCACGCCATACGGCAGGCCGGCGACGAGGGAGTCGCGGTAGTGCTGCAGGTCCAGCAGGTCAATCACGCGTTCGACGTGTTCGCGCGCGGCGATCTCGGCCGCACGGGTCCTGGGCGTGAAGAAGATCTCGCTCCACAGGCCGGTGCTGCGGTGGGTATGGCGGCCGATCAGCAGGTTGTGCAGCACCGACGCATGTTCGAACAGCTCGATGTTCTGGAAGGTCCGGGCGATGCCCATCGACGCGATCTGGTGCGGTGGCGCCTGCGTGAGGTTGTGGCCCTCGAAGAATATCTCGCCCGACGTCGGCGTGTACAAGCGGCTGATCAGGTTGAAGACGGTCGTCTTGCCCGCGCCGTTGGGGCCGATCAGCGTGAACACCTCGCCCTTGCGCACGTCGAAACTCACGTCGTTCACCGCCAGCACGCCGCCGAAACGCATGCTCAGGTTCTTGGCAGAGAGAAGTACTTCGCTCATGACAGTCTGTCCGACTTCTGGAACGACTTCTGCCGCTTGAACATGCCCTTGCGGTAGAACGGAAATATCTGCAGGTAGGTGCGGATCTTCAGCCAGCGGCCGTAGATGCCCATCGGCTCGAACAGCACGAATGCGATCAGCACCAAACCAAACACCACGCTCTGCAGGCCGGGCGCCATGCCGATGGCCGGGGGCAGGTAGTCCTTGGACACGGCGATCAGCTGCGGCATGCTGATCAGGAAGATGGCTCCCAGGAACGCGCCGTGCACCGAGCCCAGGCCGCCCACCACGATCAGCAGCAGCAGTTCGATCGATTGCAGCAGGCTGAACTGGTCGGGTGAAATGAACTGCAGCTTGTGCGCGTACAGCGCGCCGGCGATGCCGGTTATCGCGGCCGACAGCGCGAACGAGGTGGTCTTGTAGCGCGCCAGGTGGATGCCCATGCTTTGCGCCGACACTTCGGAATCGCGGATCGCCACGAAGGCGCGCCCGGTCGACGAGCGCAGCAGGTTCAGGATCGCCAGCGTGCACAGCGTCGTCAGCACCAGGCACAGGTAGTAGAACGACTCGCCGCTCTCCAGCTTCCAGCCGAAGATGTCGGGCGCCTTCACGTGCATGCCCTTGTTCCCGCCGGTGACCGAGTCCCAGCGGGTGAACAGTTCCTGCACGATGAAACCGAAGGACAGCGTCGCCATGCCCAGGTAGATGCCCTTGACGCGCAGGGCCGGCACGCCGATCACGACGCCGGTGGCGGCCGACAGGGCCGCCGCCGCCAGCAGTGCAACTGGAAACGGCACCCCGAGGTTGGTCAGCACCGCATGGGTATACGCGCCCATGCCCAGGAACGCGGCATGCCCGATCGAAAACTGACCGGTGAACCCAGCCACCAGCATCAGGCCCAGGCCGGCCACCGAGTAGATCAGCACGAAGGTGAGCTGCGCCAGCCAGTATTCGGGCGCAAACAGCGGCGCCAGCACCAGCACCAGCATCATGAGCCCGTACCAGAACACCTGTCCACCGTGTTTGGCCAGGCGCACGTCCTGCGCATAGTCGGTCTTGAAGATAAAACGCATGCGGGCCTAGACTTTCTTGCGCAGCGTGTCGCCGAAGATGCCGTTGGGCTTGACCCACAGCATCACCAGCACCACCACGTAGGGAGCGATGTCCTTCCAGCCCTCGGGTGCATAGAAGCCCGCCATGGATTCCACCAGGCCGATCACGAGCCCGCCCACGATGGCGCCGGGCAGGCTGCCGAAGCCGCCGACGACCGCGGCCGGAAACGCCTTGAGGCCGACAAACCCCATGTTGGCATGCACGAAGGTGATCGGCGCCAGCAGCAGCCCGGCGATCGCCGCCACAGCCGAGGCCAGGCCCCAGACAAGGCCGTTGAGCTTCTTCACCGGGATGCCCATGTAGTACGCCGCCAGCTGGTTCTGCGACGACGCCTGCATGGCGATGCCGACCTTGCTGTACCTGAATACGGCGAACAGCAGCAGGCACAGCAGCGCGGTGCAGAAAATAACCACCATCTGCTCGACGTTGAGCACCAGTGCGCCGACATTCCAGACCTGGTCCTTGTAGGGCACAGGCATCACATGGGTATCGGTACCGATGACCGGGATCATCGTGATCAGGCCGCGCAGCACGTAGCCGATGCCGATCGTCAGCATGACGATGGAAAACGCCGGCTGCCCCAGGATCGGGCGGATCACGACGCGTTCCAGGGCCACCCCGGCCACGCCCATCGCCGCGATGGAGCTCACCACCGCGAGCCAGAAGGGAAACCCCAGGATGCTCATCAGGGCCAGGCCCAGGAAGGCGCCCAGCATCATCAGGTCGCCCTGCACGAAGCTGACCGTCTCGGTGGCCTTGTAGATCAGCACGAACCCCAGTGCGATCAGGCCGTAGATGCAGCCCTGGGCCACGCCGCTGATCACCAGCTGAAGAAATTGCACGCCGTCCCCTCTTGATAGTGCTGCCGTTTATAGCCGCTTTGGCTTGAAAAGCCTTCAGGGTTGTCCCCGATAGCGGGTAAACGATAGTCGGGGGGTGCAGTTGCCCGGCCGCACGCGGTGCGCAGGTACGTGCCCGGCCCGATCCGATGAAGATCGGTGCCGGCGGTATCCGGCCGGGGGGCGCCCGCCCGGCTCGACGCGCTACTCGGCCTTGATGTCTGCGGCCTTGATCAGCGCCGTCCAGCGCACCGAGTCCTGCTCCAGGAAGGTCTTGAAGGCCGCGGGCGGGCCGCCCACCGGGACCATGCTCAGGCCGACCAGCTTCTCGCGCACGTCGGGCTTGGCCAGCGAACGGTCGATGGCGCTGTTCAGGCGCGCAACCACTGCTGGCGGTGTGCCGGCCGGCGCGACGATGCCGAACCACGCCCCGACGTTGTCGAAGCCGCCGATGCCGGCCTCGGTCATCGTGGGCACGTTCGGGAAGTCGGGGTGGCGCTGCGTGGCGGTGATCGCCAGCGGACGCACCCGCTTGCCGGCCACGAACTCCTTCAGACCCGACATGGTGTAGAAGGTGTAGGACACACGCCCCGACATCACCTCGGCGATCGCCGGTGCGGCACCCTTGAACGGGATGTGCGTCATCTGTGTGCCGGTGCTGTGGGCCAGCAGCGCACCGGCCAGATGCGCCGGCCCGCCGTTGCCGGCCGACGCGTAGGTCACGTGGCTGCTGCGTGCCATCTTCACGATGTCCTGCACCGAGTTGGCCGGCGAGTCCTGCGCCACCACCAGCACCGTGGGCAGCACCGCCGTGTGCGACACGGCCACGAAGTCCTTCAGCGGATCGGGTTTGTTGCGGCCGGTCAGGATCGGGTTGACGATGAAGGTCGACGCGGTGGACAGCAGCGTGTAGCCATCGGGCTCGGCCTGCGCGACCGCGTCGGTGGCGATCTGCCCGCTGGCGCCGGCGCGGTTCTCCACCACCACCGGCTGGCCCAGGGCCAGCGACAGGTCCTGCGCCAGCACGCGGGTGTAGGTATCGAGCGGGCCGCCGGCGGCAAACCCGATCAGCAGCTTGATGGGCCGGTTCGGGTAGGTCTGGGCATGGGCCTGGGCGCCGACGATGCAGGCGAGGCTGGCTGCCAGCAGCAGCCTGCGATGGTGGTTGGGTGTCATGGTGTGGTGTCTGTCAGGGGGGTGTCTATCGATGCGCCGCGCGGCGCGGCTGCGGCTCCGTAGGGATATACGCCGCAACCCAGGCGCTGCGAGATGGCGCGCGCGGCGTCATGCAGGGCCTCGATCAGCGTGCGCTCGTCGTCGGGCCCGACGTGGTGCGAGGGAAACGCCAGTCCGAGCGAGCCGACGATCTGCCGTCCGCCCTTGAACAGCGGCACCGACACTACGCCCAGGCCGTACGAGGTTTCATTGCGCTGCACGCAATAGCCTTTCAGTTGCACGGCGTTGACCATGCGCTCGAGCGTGGAGCGGTCGCGCACCGTGTGCGGCGTCAGCGCGGGCACCGGAAGGTCGAGCAGGCGGCTGCGCTCGGCCGGTTCGAGATAGGCCATCAGCACGCGACCGGCCGACGACGCGCCGTAGGGTACGCTGCTGCCCGAGCGCCAGCCGGTATCCATGAACATCGGGCCCTCGAGGCCGATCAGGTACAGCGTCTGGTCGCCGTCGGGCACCGACAGCCTCACGCTATGGCCGGTGCGGTTGAGCAGTTCGCGCATCACCGGCGTGGTCGCCTGGCACAGGTTGTCGTAGGTGGTGAAGCGCGACCCGAGCACGTAACAGCGCTGGCCGACCGAATAGGTGCGCGTGACCGGGTCCTGCACCACCAGGCCGCTGTCGACCAGCGCGCTCAGGATCTTGGACACCTGGCTCTTGGACAGCGCGCAGCGCGCGGCCAGTTCCGTGACGCTGAAATCGCGCTGGTCGTGTTCGAACTCCAGCAGCACACGCAAGCCGGTGCGCAGCGATTTCATGGGTTCGGAGCCCGCGGCTGTGTCGGTGGCGTCCTGGGTGGCCAGGTGAAGTGTGTCCATGTCTTCCTTCAGGTGGCCGCCGCTGCTTGCGGCACGACCAGCACGTCGAGCGCGACCACACCCTGGCCGTTCGGGCGCACCAGCAGCGGGTTCAGGTCGACCTCGGCGATCCAGCGGTCGGTGTGAAACTGCAGCGCCAGGCGGTGGATGGCGGCCACTGCAGCGTCCACGTCCAGTGGTACCTGGCCGCGGGCGCCGCGCAGGATCGGGGCGATGCGCAGACTGTCGAGCGCCGCGGCGATCTCGGGCCGGCTCGCCGGCAGGGCCAGGAAGCGCACGTCATCGAGCACCTCGGCCCAGATGCCGCCCGCGCCGACCATCAGTACCCGGCCGAGTTCGGGGTCGCTGGAACAGCCCACGATCAGTTCGAAGCCGCCGCCCAGCATCGGCTGGACCGAGTAGCCGGTGACCACCGCCGCCGGCGCATGGGCTGCCACCGAGCGCTGCATGCGGCTCCAGGCCTCGCGCAACGCCTGCGCGTCGGCCAGGTTCAGGGCCACGCCGCCGGCTTCGCTCTTGTGGGCGATGTCGGGCGACACCACCTTGAGCACCACCGGGTAGCCCTGGGCGGCGGCGAACGCCACGGCCGCATCGGTGTCGGTGAACACACCCTCGGCCACCAGCGGCACGCCGGCCCGTTGCAGGAACCCGACCACCGCGTCGCTCGCCGCCACGGCGCCCACGGCGGAATCCGCGGCAGGCAGTGGACGGGCGGCCATGGCGCGCCGGCCCAGAGCCGCAACGATACGCTCGGCGGTGGGCAGCACCAGCGCGCCGGCCCGCGCCAGGCTGCGGCGCGCGGGTGCGCCGAGCGCGTCGGAGGAGGACAGGTAGGACACGGCCAACCGCTTGCCGATGGCGCGGGCTCCGGTGCCCAGTCGCTCCAGCCACGGCAGCAGGGCCTGGTAGTCGTGCGCCAGGCTGGTGAGCACCAGCAGCAGGCTGCCGATGGACGGATCGTGCAGCACCTTCTCGGCGCAGTAGGCATAGCCCTTTTCGTCGGTGAACAGCGCGGTGTCGACCGGATTGGCCACACCCATCTGGGGTGGCAGGATCGTGCGCAGGTCGGCCTGTGTGGCAGCGGCGAACGCCGGCAGCGAGACGCCCACATCGGCGGCGGCGTCGGAGATCAGCACCCCCAGGCCGCCGGAGATCGTCAGCACGCCCAGGCCCGTGGCGCCGTCCTGCGCCGGGTGCCCGAACAGGTCGAACGCGGCGGCCACATCGAGCAGCTCGTCCAGGTTGCCGACGGTGATCAGGCCGGCCTGCGCGGCCACATCCGTCCAGACCTTCCAGGCGCCGGCCAGCTTGCCAGTGTGCGACACCGCGGCGGCGCGACCCAGCTGCGAGCGGCCGGAGCGTAGCACCACGATCGCCTTGCCGGCTGCGCGGGCACGCCGTGCCAGCGCCACCAGCCGCTCGCCCTGCTTGAGGCCTTCCACGTACAAGGCGATCAGCTCCACCTGCGGATCGTCGATGGCGTAGTCCACCAGGTCGAGCACGCCGATATCGGCTTCGTTGCCGGTCGACACCCAGTAGGCCAGGCCCAGGCCGAGGTCGTTGAAACTCTGCAGCAGCGAATTGCCAAGCGCGCCCGACTGGGTGAACAGTGCTAACTTGCCGGGGCGCGGCATGCCGCTCCTGAGCTCGGTCGAAAAGGTCGCCGTGACGCCGAGCGCCGGGTGCAGCAGCCCGACGCAGTTCGGCCCGACCAGCCGGATGCCGTGCTGCTGGCAGATGTCGGTGAGCCGCTGTTGCTCGGCCTGCGCACCGGCCTCGGCAAAGCCGCCGGCGATCGAGATCGCCATGGCCACGCCCTGCTGCGCGCAGTCCTCCAGAGCCTGGGCCACACCGCTGGCAGGCAGCAGGATCAGCGCCAGGTCGATGTCGCGCGGCAGCTCCTGCACGCAAGCGCTGCAGGGCACGCCGTCGATCTGCGCATGTTTGGGATTGACCGGGTACACCCGCCCCTGGTAGCCGTAGCGCCGGAGGTAGGCGAGTGGTCGCCCCGCGAGCTTGCCGGCGTCCGGCGACGCACCCACCAGCGCGATGCTGGCCGGCCGCAACAGGCGCGAGAGATCGGTCATGTGCGAGGCGCCTGCGGGTGTGTCAGCGGCGTGGCAACTCGACCACGGCCGAGCCCTTGATGGTCAGCTGGCCGAACTGGTTCTCGCCCCACAGCGCGAGGTCGACCAGGCCGGTGCCGTCGACCACGCGCTTGCCGGTGACCTTGCCCTTGAAGTAGTTGCAGTCGCCGAAGATCACGGGCATCTTCAGGCGCGCGCTGAGCTGGCGCACAAAACCGTTGTCGCCGATCCAGTTCGTCGCAACCGTGGTCAGCATGCCGCAGCGCTGTGGGCCGTTGTCGTAGGGGCCGGGCATGCCCAGGTCGACCGTGGCGACCTTGGCGTCCTGGTGGCCGATGCTGGGCAGCACCTTGGCGCCGTAATAACTCTTGTCGTAGTTGTTGGGCAGCCTGTCAGGGCTGGTGTTGGCCCAGTGCTTGTATTTCCAGCGCAGCTTGGTCGACTTGTAGCCGGAGGTGCCCACCGCGCCGCAGTAGTAGGTGGTCATGTCGAGCTGGTTGATCGGGCCGCGCACCGTGCCCGGCAGTGCGCTGCCGACTTCGACATCGTCCCAGTAGAGCGTCTCGGCGCCGCGCACGGTTTCGTTGACCTGGGCGTCGGCGATCGTTGCCAGCTCCTCGTCGCTGAACACATGCTTGTCGCGCGGTGCGTAGCTCAGGCCGCCCTTGGCCGACGAGCGCGCAACGCGGAAACAGTGCGACAGCACCTTGGTCATGAGCCGGCCGTCCTGGTCGGTGTAGCGCACGTCGCCGGTCTGCACGATCATGTTGGACACGGTCTTGCCCGACAAAGGCTCGGCGGCCACGTATTCGGCCGATGCGGTGATGCTGTCGTTGCGCCGGATCGGGTGGTAGAACTCGGCGTCGATGCCCGAGTAGTACCACTGCACGTCGGGAAGCCCGGGCGCCACCACCGCGTCCCACAGGCCGAAGAAGAACGTGGGCGGCGCGATGATCGTGCCCCACTTCGTCCTGCCCGCGTAGCCGGGGTCGGAGAACAGCGGGTTGTCGTCGCCGATGCCCCAGGCATAGTGGCGGATCACGTCACGCGAGGCTTCGTAGTTGTATTGCTCGACCCGGATCGGCATGCCGAGCAGGGCCCGCGCCTCGGCCAGGGCGTTGTCGGAGATGGCCGGGGCCAGCAGGTCTTTTTCGATGGTGGTGGTCATGGTGGACTCAGTACAGAAAGTGGAAGGGGGGAGGTCGGGAGACGGATGGCACGTCAGAGCTTGGCCGCGCCAAGCCCCATGCCGCCGTCGACGTCGATCACCGCGCCGGTGGTCCAGGGTGCGTTGATCAGGTAGTCCATCGCCTGGGCGATGTCCTCAGGTTCGCCGATGCGCCCGATCGGGTGCATGTGGGCGAGCTTGTAGAAGAAGGCCTTGGCCTCCTTCGGGTCCTGGCCGGTCACGGCGGCATTGATTTCGGTCGCCACCGCACCCGGGATGACGCAGTTCACACGCACCTTGCGCGGCCCGAGTTCGGCCGCCAGCACGCGCGACATGTTCTGCACCGCGCCCTTGGAGGCCGCATACGCCAGGCGCCCGGCGAGCGCGAGCCGGGTGTGCACCGAGCCGATGAAGATCACGCAGCCCTGGCTGGCTTCGAGCGCCGGCAGCGCCGCCTGCGTCAGCAGCAGCGGCGCAGCCACATTGCTCTGCAGCACCTTCATCAGGATCGCCTCGTCCTGCTCCGGCAGGCCGCCATGGTGGGTGATGCCGGCGTTGTTGACCAGCGCGTCGAGTTTGCCGCCGCCGTGGGCGATGGCGGCGTCGAGCATGGCCTGGCGGTCGGCGGCTACCGTCACGTCACCCGCCACCCAATGGCAGGCCGGCCCGATCGCCTCGGCCACTTCGCGCAGCCGGTTTTCCCGCCGCCCACTGATCGTGACCCGCGCGCCGTGGGCGGCGAAGTAGGCAGCGCAGCCGGCGCCGATGCCGGTGCCGCCGCCGGTGACCAGGATCGATTTGTCTTGCAGTGTGTTCATGGGGTTTGCGGGGTGGGCGCGGTCAGCCGCGCGATGTCGGCGTCGCTGCGCCGGGTAGACCACAGCGCGGCACGCTGCAGCATGCGCCGGTGGGTGGGGTGCAGCAGCGAGTCGCTGTCGTGTCCGAGCGCGTCGTACACCACGCGTGCGCCGCCGAGTTCGCGCGCCCACAGGCAGGGCCAGGCCTGCTCCTGCACCGCCGCCTGCACCGTGGCCAGCGCTTCGATGCCGGGCACCAGGTCCATGCTGGCATAGGCTTCCTCGGGGAATTCGAAGGCTCCCAGCCCCGCGGTGATCGGGTGTCCGGCTGCGGTCATGCGCACCTGCACCGGCCCGTGGGGCGGGTGGTTCGACGTACCCCAGACCCAGCCCGCGCCGACGATCTCGCGCCAGCGCGGCCAGTCCGAAAAGCTGATTGCCGCCGTGTGGATCGCCAACACGCCGCGGCCCGCCGCCAGGTGTGCGTCGATGCGTGCCGTGTCGGCTGCCTGCAGGTGCACGGCCCAGCGCGCGCGCGCGCCGGCGAACCGTTCCTGCTCCATCGGCCAGCGCAGCGCGTACACGGTGAGCAGGTCGTAGCCGCCGTCGTCGAGCCAGGACAGGCCGGTGGCGACATCGGTGGTCACGTCGCTGGAAAAACCGACATCCGACAGCAGGTCGGCCAGGGTCTGGCTGGCGTCCTCGAACGGGTGGTAGAGCCCGCCGGTAAGAATCAGGTTGCGCGCCATGGCTAGTCCCGGGGGATCTGCGACAGCAGGCTGTGCACCAGGCCGCCGTCCACGCCGAGGTCCTGGCCGTGCACATACGCGGCCGCGTCGGAGGCGAGGAACATCACCGCCTGCGCGATGTCTTCGGGTGCCCCCAGGCGGCGCAGCGGGACCGCCTTGGTGCGGATCTCGCGCGTGCGCGCATTCGCAAACACGGCGGTGCTCATGCCACCGTCGACGAAGCCCGGCGAGACCGAATTCACGCGCACACCGAAGGGGCCGAGTTCCAGCGCCAGCAGCTGCGTCATCGTGACCAGGCCGCCCTTGGCGGCTGCATAAGCATTGGTGCCCAGGCTGGGCGTGATCGCATTGATCGACGAGATGTTGACGATGTTGCCCCGGCCGCGCTCGCGCATCATGCGGCCGACGGCGCGCGACAGGATGTACACGCCCACCAGGTCCACCTCCAGCACGCGGCGGAAGTCCTGCACGCTGATGTCGCACAGGTGGCCGAACTTCACGATGCCGGCGTTGTTGACCAGCAGGTCGGGCGTGCTGCCCAGGCTGGCAAGTGCGGCATCCACCGCGACCTCGTCCGTGACGTCGCAGGGCAGGGCCACGGCCTGACCGAGTTCCGCGGCCATCGCGTGCGCCGCGTCGGCGTTGGCGTCCATCACCGCCACCCGGTAGCCGGCGCGGCTGGCCGCGCGGCAGATCGCGGCGCCGATGCCGGTGGCGCCACCCGTCACCAGGGCCAGGCGGTCGCTCATTGGTGGCCCCCATCACCGCCGACGGGCTTGCCGCCGCGCGCGCGCGAGACCACGTCCTTGGACAGGATGCTGCCGAACTCATGTACCCGCCACTCCGGCAGCGGGGTGCGCTCGGGCTCGGTGCGGGTCAGGTCGATCGACTTGCCGCCCTTCATCACCATGCGCAGCTTGTCGCGCCGGCCGATCACGGTCACATCCTTGGACGGGTCGCCATCGATCAGCAGCAGGTCGGCCAGGCGGCCGGCCTCGATGGTGCCGACCCGGTCCTTCATGCGCAGCGCGAGTGCGCCGTCCTTGGTCGCGCAGCGGATGGCTTCCAGCGGTGTCAGGCCCAGGTGCTTGACGAACACTTCGAGTTCGCGGTAGTGCCAGTCGCCGTAGGGCGTGACCGAGAAGCCGGACTCCGAGCCGGTCAACACCGGCACGCCGGCGCGGAAGGCCTTGGCCAACATGGCGGCGCTGTCCTCGATCTCCTTGCGGAAGATGGCCTGCAGGGCCGGGCTGGCGTTGATCGCGTCGCCGAACTCCATCAGGTTGGCCTGGAAGGTCAGGGCGGGCACGAGGTGGACCTTGTGCTTGACCACGGCGTCGAGCGCCGCGTCGTCCATCAGCGTGGCGTGCGCGATCTGGTCGAAGCCGGCCTCGCAGGCGACCTTGATCGGATGTGCGCCGCGGCAGTGGCCCATGACCTGCACGCCGAAGCTGTGGGCAAGGTCACAGATCAGGCGAAGCTCCTCCATGGTGAAGGTCACCATTTCGCCTTCGCTGCGCCGGTGCGACAGCGAGCCCGTGACGTGCACCTTGATCCAGTCGCAGCCGATCTTGATCTGGCGGCGCACCTCGGCCATGATCTCGTCCTTGCCCTGCAGCAGAACGGCGTAGGCCATGATGCCCTTGTCCGGCATCAGGCGCCCTGCGGCGCCGCCCACCGAGGTCATCAGCGCGTAGCCGCCCACCGCCATGCGCGGGCCTTCGATTACGCCGTGGTTGATGGCCTCCTTCATGTCCACGCCCAGATCGAACAGCGAGTCGGGATCGAAGATGCCGGTGCAGCCGGAAGTGAGGATCTTGCGCAGGTTGCGCACCGCTGTGATCGCGGCCATGCCGGGGCGCCGGTGGTAGAACAGCTCGTCGTGGCCGGCGGCGTCATCGAATGTGCTGTGCACATGGCCGTCGATGATGCCGGGCATCAGCGACAGGCCTGAGGCGTCGTAGCGCGTGGCGCTCGGCGCCGCTGCCGCATCGGCAGCAGGCCCTACCGCCAGGATCTTGTCATCTGCGATCAGCACCGAGGCCTGCCGCGCCGCAGCGCCAGTGCCGTCGATCACATTGGCGTTTTGAATCAGCAACTGCGTCGTGTCCATGGTCGTAATGCTCCAAAATGTTTCCCATAGAGAAACATAGTTTCCATTTTAGAAGAATAAAAACAAATATGGAAACTTTGTTTCTATTTTATTAATTCTATTGCATAATGTGCAGGAGGCGCCATGGGGTTTTCCCGCCGCAGGGTGCACCGATTGACGATAGGCCGGCCTGACTTTTCGCCCTGGCGTGGTCGCCTGCGGGGCAAACCGAGGACATCGAGATGATCCAGTCTGAGTACGCGCGCCAGCAGGTCGGGCAGATGGTCGGCCGGGCCCTGGGCCACGCCGCCGCCGGCACCACCGATTCCACCGACGAAATCTACCGCTTGCCGGTCGAGCTGTACAGCCCGCGCAGCTGGGACGAGGAGATGAATGCCATCTTCCGGCGCCTGCCGCTAATGCTCGGCCTGGGCTCCGAGGTGCGCGCGCCCGGCGCCTACAAGGCGATGCAGGTGCTCGATGTGCCGGTGCTGATGGTGCGTGGTGACGACATGCGCCTGCGCGCCTTCATCAACACCTGCACCCACCGCGGGCGCGCCGTCACCCAGACCAGCTGGGAGACAGGCCAGGTCAAGTCCTTCACCTGTCCCTACCACGCCTGGCGCTTCGGCACCGACGGCAGCCTGTTGTCGGTCACCGACCAGCGCAAGTTCGGCGAGGTCGACAAGAGCCTGCTCGGCCTCAAGGAGCTGCCGTGCGAAGAACGGGCCGGATTCATCTGGGTCTGCATCACGCGCGGACTGCAGTTCGACATCGACCAGTACCTGGGTGGCATGCTGGACGAACTCACCGCGCTGGAGGCCGACAAATGGTACGTGCATGGCACATCCAGGCTGGAGAGCGCCAACTGGAAGATCACCCATGACGGGTACCTGGAGTCCTACCATATCCCGTTCCTGCACCGCACGACGCTGCATGAATTCTGGAAACGCGAGAGCCTGAGTTCGGTCTCCCTGTACGACCACTTCGGCCAGCTGCCCTGCGGCCCGCACCAGCGCATGGGCGGCAACGCCTGGGGCAACGACCCGGCGCTGATCATGAAGATGAAGGACGTGCCACCGGCCGAGTACACCGAGCACCATTTCCATGCGGTGCGCACCCTGTTCCCGCACATCTCGATATCGGCCGACAAACACGGCGGCATGGTGTCGCAGCTGTTCCCGATCGCGCCGGACCGCTGCATCACGATACAGAACCATGTCAACCCGCGCAACCCGGCCACCGAGACCGCCGAGGAGACGGAGGCGATGCAGAAACGCATCGTCCTGTATGCGCAGATCGTGCGCGACGAGGACTATTCGGCCAGCTTCAGCATCCAGAACGGGCTCAACGCCGGCGCCAATACCGAGGTGCTGTTTGGCCGCAACGAAGGCGGCGCGATCAACTTCCACCGTTCGGTGGCGCATTACGTGCAGGCCTACCGGGCCGCCAGCGCCGGGGCAGGCGCGTGAGTGGGGTGAAAGGTGCTCACTGCTCGACGGTCGGCCCGGCCATGACGTCTGCCTGCCTCGCGGCGCGGCATGCAGCCGGCGCCCAGGCATGACGCGCTGACTGCTGCACCCGAGGACGCCACGATGCCATCTGCCATGCCCCTGAACATGACCGTGCCGCTGGAGGTGGGAATCGGCTGCAACGACCTCGCCGCGATGCGGGAGTTCTACGAGAGCACGCTCGGCCTGCAGTTCGTCAGCGAGGCGCGCGCGCCGCAACCAACTGCGCAGGCCTACCGGCTGGCGCGCAGCGCGGCCACCGTGGTGCGCCTGCAGACGCCGCGTGGCGAGCGCATCAAGCTGATCGCGCCCGAAGGCGCACCTGCGCCGCCCGCGCAGCCAGCGGCGTACGTTTTCGACCGTGCCAACGTGATGTACCTGACCTTCATCATTTCCGACATCCACGCGGTCGTCCGCCGCCTGGCCGCCGCCGGTATCGACTGCATGACCGGCGACGTACCGGTGACGAGCCGCCCGGGCCTGTATGTCGCGTTCCTGCACGACCCCGAGGGCAACGTCGTCGAACTGGTTCAGTACGACGACGTGGCAGCCTACCGGCCCGACCTGGCCTGAGCCGCAACCCCTGTTCCGACCCACCCAAGGAGACCCCTGCCATGCCCATTCCCCCCCGTGTCGCGCCAGCCGCGACGCGCAGCCTCGAAAGCCGCCTGGCCGCAGTCGAAAACCAGCTCGCGATCCGCGACCTGGCGGCGCGCTACAACTTCGCGATGGACAACCGCGACCTGGCGACGGCGCGTCTGCTGTTCACCGACAACGCCTCGTTCGGCTCCAAGGACGGGGCGATGCGCGCCACCGGCATCGACGCGATCATCACGCAGTTCGAGGGCCGCTTCAGCGCGCTCGGCGCCACCAACCATTTTGCGCACGACCATGTGATCTGGTTCGAAGGCGACACGCGCGCACGCGGCATGTTGTCGGTGCATGCCGAAGTCTGGCGCAAGGAGCAGCCGCAGATCGCCGCCCTGCGCTACGACGACGTGTACGAAAAGGTCGACGGCCTGTGGCGTTTTGCCGAGCGGCTGCTGTCCTTCTTCTACTACCTGCATGTCAAGGACTATGCCTCCGCCATGGGCCGGCTGGAGCGCAACATGGCATCCGATACGCCGGTCGCCGCCGACTACCCGGAACGTCTGCCGACCTATGTCGAGATGCGACCCGGAAAGGCGAAACCCTGAACGGGCGGCAGGCCTGTCAACCCGGTGCAGGAGCCGCGACGCACGGGTAACTACCCGGTTGGCGCGCAATTCGCAAGTCATTACGATCCATTGCCTGCGGGCATCTTTGAAACCAAGAAACGAGGAGCACATCATGAAGGTCAAGTCACACATCCACCGGCTCGTGCTGGCAGGCGCTGTCCTGGCGGCGCTGCCGGCAGCGGCGGCCGAATTCACGATCGCGTCGATCAAGGCGCTCACCGGCCCGCTGGCGTTCGTCGGGGTGCCCGAGGCCAACGCCGTGAAGATGGCGGTGGACGAACTCAACGCGGCCAACTACCTCGGTGCCGGCAATTCCATCAAGCTGGTGTCCAACGACGACCAGAACGACCGCGCGCAGATCACCACCCTGCTCACGCGGGCGGCCAAGGTCGACAACGCGCTGATCGTGCTGGGTGGCGCCAACAGCGTGCTGATGATCGCCATCGCCCCGCTGCTCAACGAACTGCAGATCCCGATGTTCGCCACGGCGCAGACCGCCGCGCCCCTGGCCACCACCAAGTGGTACCTCAAGGTGACCGCCTCGTCCGAGCTGCAGGTCGCTCCGCTGGCCCGGTACGCAGTGGACAAGGTCAAGCCCCAGCGGCTTGCCGCCATCTGGGGGCGTGACAACGATGGCCACATCAACAACATGAAGGCTTTCATGGGCCCGCTGGGCGCAGCCGGCATCAAGCCGATCGCCGAGGAAACCATCCTGATCGGCGACAGCGACTTCGGCGCCCTGGCCACCAAGATCGCTGCGGCGAAGCCCGACGCCATCTGGCTGGGCTCCAACGCAGCACAGGCGGCCAACCTGGTGATCCAGCTGAAACAGGCCGGCGTCGTGCCCAACGTGGCACTGTTCGGCACCGCGGGCCTGGGCGTGGACTACCTCAAGATCGGCGGCAAGGCGGTCGAGAACACCTACTTCTCGATCGATTTCAACGACCAGTCGACGGCACCCATGAACGTGAAGTTCCGTGAGAACTACAAGCGGCTCTTCAACTCCGAGCCGGACAACTGGGCCGCGGTCGGGTATTCCGAGGCGATGCTGGCGGCCCGCGCGATCAAGGACGCCATGCCCAACCCGACCCGCGAGAAGGTGCTCGAGGCGATCATGAAGCTGCGCGACGCCGACGTGGTGCTCGGCAACGGCAAGTGGACCCAGAAGACTGACCGCATCCCCGACTACGGCCCGGCCGTGATGGTGATCCGCAACGGCAGGCCGACGCCTGCCAACTGACCCCGCCGGGGTGTGACCTCGAAGCCTGCGCGCCGGTCGAACCGGCGCGCCCTTCGCGAGCAGGCCAGCACCGGCCTGTGCGTGGAGGGCGCCGACTCCCTCACTGGCAGCGCCGCTGCGCCGCCCAACTTCTAGGGTACCTGCATGATCGCCCAGCAACTCGTCAACGGACTCGTCACCGGCTCGGTGTATGCGCTGTTCGCGCTCGGATTCACCCTGGTGTTCGGCACCTTCAAGATCCTGAACCTGGCGCATGCCGGCGTGTTCATGTCCGGCGCCTTCATCGGCTATTTTGCGGTGCTGCATGGCCTGCCGCTGTGGCTGGCGCTGGTGCTGGCGATGGTCGGGGCGGGGCTGGTGTCGTACCTGGTCGAACTCGCCGCGTTTGCCACGATCCGCGGCAGCGGCCAGATCGAGTTCGCCGCGCTGATCTCGTCGATCGGCGCCAACCTGTGCCTGATGAGTGTGGCGCAACGCCTGTCGGACACCAAGGTGTTGCGCTTTCCCTTCGAGACCTTCCCGGTGCGGTTCTACGAGTTCGGGCCGGTGCGCTTCTCGTTCCTGCAGGTGATCATCCTGCTGCTGGTGGCGGTGTTGCTGGGGGCGATGATGTTCTACCTCTACAAGACCAGCTTCGGTCGCCAGGTCCGCGCGGTGAGCGGCAACGAGCGGGTGGCCTCGCTGCTCGGGGTCAACCCGGCGCTGGTCTACTTCCAGACCTTCTTCATCTCGGGCGCGCTGGCCGGGGTGGCCGGCATCCTGATCGGCCTGTCGTTCAACTCGATCCATTTCTACATGGGCGAGCCCTACCTGCTCAAGGCCTTCGTGGTGGTGGTGCTGGGCGGCCTGGGCAGCGTGCATGGCGCGGTGGTGGCTGGCATGCTGCTGGGCATCTTCCAGAACCTGGCGGTGGCCTACCTGCCCAGTGCGCTGACCGAAACCATCATCTACGGCCTGCTGTTCGTGGTGCTGCTGGTCAAGCCCAGCGGCCTGTTCGGCAGCGAGGGTGTCCAGGTGGGAGTGATGCGGCGATGATGAACCTCATCTACACCTACCAGCCGCTGTTCGACTACTTCCTGCTGGCGGTCGGTTTTGCGTTCAGCCAGCAGATGGTGCTGCGCGCCGGCGTGTTTTCCATCGGCTCGGCCGGCTTTGCGTCGATCGGCGCCTACGGCGTCGCGATCCTGGTCAAGAACCACGGCATGCATGCGCTGGTGGCGCTGCTGCTGGCGGCGCTCATGGGCTGCATCGGCGGCCTGCTGCTGTCGATCCCGCTGGCCCGGCTGCGTGGCGTGTTCCAGGCCATCGCCACGCTGGCCTTCGTGCAGATCATCGTCTCGTTGTGCCTGTATTTCGACGAGATCACCGGCGGGCCGCAGGGCTTCAACAACATCCCCAAGCTGGTGCAGACCTGGCACCTGGTGCTGGCGGCGGTGGTCACCATCTACTTCATGATCCGGATCAGCCGCTCGGCCATCGGTCGCGCCTTCGACGCGCTGCGCCAGGACGAGACAGTGGGCGCCACGCTGGGCATCTCCATCCGCAAGTACCACATGATCGCGTTCATGCTCAGCGGCGCCCTGGCGGGTTTCTTCGGCGGCATGCAGAGCCTGTACACCTACAGCATCGAGCCCGAGATGTTCGGCTTCCCGTTCCTGGTCGCCGGGCTGACCTACATCATCCTGGGCGGCCGCGGCACCGTCACCGGGCCCATCATCGGCGCGGCCATCATGTCGCTGCTGCCCGAGCTGGCCCGGCCGCTGGCCGACAACCGGCAGTTCTTCCAGGGCGCGCTGATGATGGTGATGATCGCGTTCATGCCGCATGGCGTATTCGACGGGCTGGTGCTGTACCTGCGCAAACGCCGTGCCGCGGCGCGCGACAAGATCTTCAAGGAGGGCACCAATGCCGTCACTGGTGCTTGACAACGTCTCCAAGCGTTTCGGCGGTCTGTCGGCGGTGTCCGGCGTCACCATGGAGGTGCCGCCCGGCCGGATCACCGGGCTGATCGGCCCCAACGGCGCCGGCAAGACCACCGTGGTCAACATGATCACCGGCCTGTTGAAACTCACCACCGGCACAATCAAGCTGGGCGAGCGCGACATCACCACCGCCGAGGCCCACGAGGTGGCGCTGGCGGGGGTGTCGCGCACCTTCCAGAACATCCGCCTGCTGCCCGAGGCCACGGTTCTGGAGAACGTGGTGATCGGCTTCCATGGGCACGTCAAGTCCTCGCTGTTTGCGCAACTGGTGGGCCTGCCATCGTCGCTGCGCGAGACGCCGCAGCTGTTCGAGCGCGGCCGGCAACTGCTGGAGCGCTTCGGCATGAGCCGCTTTGCCGACCATCCGGCCGGCAGCCTGGCCTACGGCCACCAGCGCCGCGTGGAGATGATGCGTGCGGTGGCGAGCAGCCCGCAGATCCTGCTGCTGGACGAACCCGTGGCGGGCATGAACGACGTCGAGGCTACCGAACTCGGCAACGTGTTCACCGAGCTGGCGGCCAGCGGCATCGGCCTGCTGCTGATCGAGCACAACATCCGCTTCGTGAACCAGCTCTGCCAGCAGGTCTACGTGCTCGACTCTGGCGCCCTGATCGCCTCGGGAACGCCGCAGGAAGTGATGCACAACCCTGCGGTCGTCGCAGCCTACCTGGGTGGCAAGAAATGATGCTCGACGTGAAGGACCTGGCCGCCGCCTACTCGGGCATCGAGGCGCTGCGTGGTGTGAGCCTGCATATCGAGGCCGGCGAAATGGTGGCGCTGATCGGCGCCAACGGGGCCGGCAAGTCGACCCTGCTCAACTGCCTGTCGGGCACCGTGCGGCCACGGCGTGGATCGATCCGCTTCGAGGGCGAGGACATCACCGGCATGAAGCCGCACCGCGTGTCGCGTAAGGGCCTGCTGCATGTGCCCGAGGGGCGGCAGATCCTGGTCGAGCTGACGGTCGAGGAGAACCTGCTGCTCGGCGAGCTGGCGCGCGGTTCTCGCTCGTCCAACTACGGCCTGGCCGACGTCTACAAGCTGTTCCCGATCCTGGACGAGCGCCGCCTGCAGCGCGGCGGCACCCTGTCCGGCGGCCAGCAGCAGATGCTGGCCATCGGGCGGGCCTTGATGGGCGGCCCCCGGCTGCTGCTGCTCGACGAGCCCAGCCTGGGCCTGTCGCCGATCATCACCGACCAGGTCTTCGAGGCGCTGCGCAGTTTGAACCAGGCCGGCCTGACGATCCTGCTGGTGGAGCAGAACGCCCACCGCGCGCTGCAGGCGACCACGCGCGCCTACCTGCTGGAGCATGGCGAGCTGGCGTTCCAGGGCCCCAGCGCGGAACTGATCAACGACGACAAGGTGATCGCGCACTACCTGGGCCACCTGCCCAGCTGAGCACGCCACCTGCGGGAGGAACTACATGCAGACACTGACAGGTTCGCAGCAGGCGCTGGTGGCGGATTTCACGGCGCTGGTGGACGGCCGGCCCGGCCTGGAACGCCAGGCGGTGTTCGCCCGGCTGCGCGCGGAGCTGCCGATGTTCCGCAGCGACCGGCTGGACGCCTGGGTGGTCTCGCGCCACGCCGACATCAAGACCGTGCTCAACAGCGAAACCCTGTACCAGCCGCCGCAGGCCGGTGCCGGCGCCTCCGCGTTCGGGCGCTCGTTCATGCAGATGAGCGGGCGCGAACACAGCAAGAAGGTCGGCATCGTGGCGCGCGAGATGCGCACGCAGCGCGCGATGCGTGAGCGCCTCACCGGCATGGTGCAGGAGATCGCCGTGCGCCAGGCCGAGGGCCTGGCCATGGGCCAGCCCCTGAACCTGCGCGAGCAATACGCCACCTGGGTGCCCCTGCTGGCGATCACTGCGCTGACCGACCTGCCCGAGGCGGCGCGTTTTCGCGACTGGTACCGCACCATCGTGGCGGGCGGCTCGTCGAGCATCACCAACCCCGGCGCGCGCGAGGCTGCGTTCAAGGCGCGCGAGGAGGTGCGCCTGTTCCTGGAGCCGATCATCGCGCAGCGGCGCCAGCACCCCGGCAAGGACCTGCTGTCCGACCTGGTCAGCGCCGAATACGAGGGCGAGCCGCTGCCGCACGAGGAGATCGTCTCCAACGTGATCTTCCTCTTGGCCGCCGGTGTCGAGACCACCGAGCGGGTGCTCACCAGCGTGTTGCGCCACGTGGCGCTGGATACCGCGGAGTGGCACTGGCTCAAGGCCCATTACCGCGACCCGGAGGCGCTGTCGGCCTTCAGCGCCGAGGCACTGCGGCTGTACCCGCCGGTAAGCGCCTTTGTGCGTACCGCCCTGCAGGAGTCCGAACTCGCGGGTGTGCGCGTGCAGCCCGGCGAGAAGGTGCTGTCGATCAGCGCGTCGGGCAATTGCGACGAGGGCCATTTCGCCGAGCCGCTGCGTTTCGACCACGACCGCTTCATGGGCAGCAGCGAGCGCCAGTTCACCGTCGGTGGCGACATCCTCAGTTTTGGCGACGGCACACACCACTGCGTCGGCTCGCGGCTGGCCAAGGTGGAAATGGCCCATGCGCTGAGCGAATTCCTCGACCGGGTGGAGCGCATCGAGCCGGTGGGCGAACTGCCGCCGGGCGAGGGTTTCATCTTCAATTCGCCGCCCACGCTGCCGGTCATCCTGCATCCGGCCTGAGCCGGCCCGGCGTCGCTGCGTCCATTGACCGGGCGCATGGCGCGCACTGCGCTTCGGGTCTATGCTTCCCCGGACTGCCTGCGCCCAGCGCGCTTGCGGCCGAGGACGCGTTTTCTCCAACCCTGACCGGAGGCACCATGGCATTGAGCGATGAACTGGCAAAGCTGCAGGAACTGCACCAGCGTGGCGCACTCACCGACGAGGAGTACGCGCGCGCCAAGTCCCGCGTGCTGGATGGCACGCACGCGCATGGTGGCCCGGCCCCCGGCGCACCGGCATTTGTCGCCGCGGCCAACGACCTGCGACGCGCCCGCAGCGACCGCTGGGTCGGCGGCGTGTGTGGTGGCATCGCGCGCGCGACGGGCCTGCAGTCGTGGCTCTGGCGGCTGCTGTTCGCCACCCTCGCTTTTTTTGCCGGTACCGGCATCGTGCTGTACCTGTTGTTGTGGATCTTCGTGCCGGAAGAGTAGGCCGCGCTGTCAACCACTGCGGGCGCCAGCCGCGGCGCCTGCGAGCCGGGCGAGGCGCGCGGCAAGCGCCTGCAGGGCCTCGCGCAACGGCGGCGGGTCGATCACCGCGAAGTCGAACGGCAGGCGTGCGAGCTGCCGCGCATACCAGGGCAGGTCATCGGTCTGCCCGTGCAGCAGGACATGGTCCGCTGCAGGTGCCAGCAGGCCGATGGTGTCGAACAATTCCCTGCGCGCCGTGGCGATGTCGGTGTGCAGCCGCACCACCACCCGGTGCGTGCGGGGTATCCGGGCCAGGCCGAGCACCAGTTGGCGGACCGCGTCGAAGTCCACCGGAAGCAGGAAGTTCTGCCCCACCGGCGTGACGCTGCGGATGCGGTCGACGCGAAACGAGCGCAGCGCCGCGCGCAGGTGGCAGTGGCCCACGGCGTACCAGTGGCCACCCCGCCAGGCCAGGCCGAAACAGTCGAAGGCGCGTTCGGTCGACGCTCCGTTCGCCGCGTCATAGTGCATGGCGACGCGCTCGCGCAGGTGGGCGCTCAAGCCCAGGTCCAGCAGCACCACGCCGGGCGTGCCGGCGTTCGGCCCGTCAAGATCGAGTTGCAGCGTCTGCGACAAGGCGCGCAGCCTGGCGCCCAGCGCCTGCGGCATCACGCGCTCCAGTTTGCCCTGCGCACTGCGCGCGCCAGCCGTGGCGCCGTCCAGCCCGGCATGGGCCGCGAACAGCAGGCCGATCGAGGCGGCCAGTGCCTCCTGGTCGGTGAACATCAACGGTGGCAGCCGGCTACCCGGCTGGAGCCGGTAGGCCCCATAGCGTCCGCGCTCGGCCTGCACCGGTATGCCCAGGGCCTGCAGCCGTGCGATGTAGCGGCGCAGGGTGCGGCCATCAACACCCAGGCGGGACGCCAGTTCGGTGCCATTGAGCTGGGCCTGGCCTTGCAGCAGTTCGAGCAGTGAGAGAACACGCGTGGTGGGGGAGTCCATCGGTCCAGTGTAGGCACGCCGGCGGCCAATCAGGGTGAGCTTCGACGCCGAGCAGTACGAAATCCTGGTCATGGTCGTGTCCTCGGTGATGCCGCTGGCGACGCTGACGCTGGTCGTGCTGGGCGTGATCCTGTTCGGCATCACCACCGCCACCGAGTCGGCGGCCGTC
>JANMZX010000371.1:0-3691 GCA_031383745.1 Rhodoferax sp.
GACGCTCCATTGGTCGTAGGCGATTTCACCGCCAAACGCATTGTGGCTACTGGCTATCGGAGTGATCCACTGGTTTGCGTAGGCGGCGGCCTTGTTCTTCGCGTCGACGAGCCCCGCGCCGACGGCCGTCGTGTATTGCAGCAGAGTTGACTGCGCCGGGGTGCTTGCGAAGAAGCCCTGGCCTGCATAACTGCTGGTGCCTTGCCAGTAGTACCAGGGCTGGTGGGTGTCCCGCTGAACAGCCGGCTGGCCGAATCGAAAACAAGCCAGGATGGCAATGCATCGCCATTGGCCTGTGCGGCCATGTACTGCAAGGTATCGCCGGGATCACTGAAAGTGCTGCCGACGATCAGGTACAGGTTATCCCACAGGGGCACAGATGTGTCTGGTATCGGGCTTGCCAGGGTAGGTGCCTGGTTGGGCGGGGAAATCGTCAACGTAGTGCCGACACCGAACGCCAAGCCATAGTTGTCGGTGCCCATCACACGCAACGGCAACGCGCCAGTATTGCCCGCGTTGGGCGTGCCGAAAAACGTGCGCGTCGCGGCATCGAACGCCAGCCATGCGGGCAGCGGGCTGCCGTCGGCCATCGAAGCGCTGTAGACAACCCAATCCCATACATCCGGGTCGGTGACTGTGCCTGCTGGCACCACATAGACGAAGGCGTCACCCGCGCGCGCACTCAAAGCAGGCAGCGGCGTACCGACCACAGGCGCGTGGTTGCTGGCCCCCCGGTCCACCAGCAGCTGGATCGCCGCCGCGTCCCACGCGGTGCCATTGGCGAATTCGACCCGGTCAATCTTCGAATCGGTGACGATGCTGCCGCTGGTGGTGTCGGCGTTGTAGTACCCCAGAACGGCCACCTGGTCCGCAGTGCCGCGCACCTTGAACAACAAGTCGCTCCCCACCTTGAGTGCAAGTACGCCTGCTGCGGCGATACCCGCGCTCCATCGCAGTGTGTCCATTGCCGAAGGGATTGCAGTGTTCGCAGTGTCGCGCAGGAAGTCCGCGTTGCTGATTGCATCCTGCCCATCACCGAGGCTGAACACATACACATCATTGCCAGCACCACCCTGCAGGTAGTCATCACCCGCACCACCCGTCAGCGTGTTGTTGCCCGCATCGCCAATCAAGTCATTGGCCAGGGCATTGCCACCCAGGCTCACTGGGGCCGCGCCTTGTGCCAACAGGCGCTCCTGCCCCGTGCCCAGCACAAAACTCACCGTGCTGCGGATGGTGTCCACCCCCTCGTTGGAAAGCTCGGTGACCGTGTCGCCCGCGTTGTCGACGTCATAGGTGTCGTTGCCGGTACCACCGATCAAGGTGTCTGCACCCGCGCCGCCCGTCAGCGTGTCGTTGCCTGCCATGCCGCTCAACTGGTTGGGCCCGGTGTCGCCGGTGATCTGGTTGTCGCCCCCGTTGCCCGTGGCGTTGATGTTGCCCGTGCCGCTCAAGAGGAGTGTCTCCACGTTGTCGGGCAACACCATGGTGACCGAGCTGGTGACGACGTCGATGCCGGCCGCAGCCTCTTCAAACACGATGTCCAGCACGTCGTCCACGCTGTAACTGTCGTTGCCAGCGCCACCGTCCAGGTAGTCGGCGCCGGTGCCGCCGTCCAGCGTGTCGTTGCCCACATCACCGATCAGGGTGTCGTCGCCGCCACCACCCGAGAGCCGGTCGTTGCCGGCCTCGCCGTCCAGATAGTCGTTGCCCTGGAACTGCGCCGCCACGATGGCCAGGGTGTCGTCGCCCACCAGGGTGTCGTCGCCAATGCCGCCAATCAGCGTATCGTCCTTGCCGCCTCCCACGAGGGAGTCATTCCCATCCTCGCCGTCGAGGTAGTCGTTGCCGTGGAGCTCGCCGGCCAGGGCCGCCGTGTTGTCGTCGCCCCAGGCGGTGTCGTCGCCCGCGCCGCCATACAAGGTGTCGTCCTTGCCGCCGCCGATCAGGGTGTCATTGCCATCCTCGCCGTCCAGGTAGTCGTTGCCCCAGAATGCCGCATTGCTGGTGGCACCAACCACATTCACTGCGGCGGTATCGCCCCACAGCGTGTCTGCGCCTGCACCGCCATACAACACGTCGTCCTTGGCGCCGCCCTCCAGGTAGTCGGCGCCAGCTTCACCATCCATGTAGTCGTTGCCCTGCATGGCAATGTCCAGGTAGGCGGCGGCATTGGTTGCCCCGCTGACATCGCCCCACATCTGGTCGTTGTCGTCACCGCCGTACAACACGTCATCACCACCATCGCCCTGCAGCGTGTCCTGCCCCAACCCTCCATCCACAAAATCCGCCCCGAGCACGCTTGCCACAGCCGTGTTGATGTACCCGGCCAGCGTGATGCCGTCGCCATGGATGTTGTCGTTGCCGTCACCGCCTTCGAGCACGTCGTTGCCACCCATGCCGTGGAGCTGGTCGTTGCCGACGCCACCTTGCACGTAGTCGGTGCCGCCGCCGGCAATCACCCAGTCGTTGCCGGCGCCCGCATCCACATAGTCGCCATCGGTGCCCACCGGGTTGTTGGCGCCGCTCCATATCGCGATCGGGTCGCCACCGGCCTGTGGCTCCAGGTACACACCCCAGGTTGCACCCTGCGCCAGCACCACTTTGCCCGCAGGCGGGCTCCAGCTGTCGGTGGGCCGCAGGCGCTGCAGCACGCTCAGGCTGCCGCTGCAGTTGATGACGTTACTGCCAAACCCACCAAGGATGTGATCGCCGCCAGCGCCACTATCACGCTTCGTCCGCTACACCGTCACCCATGGTGCGACGGCGTAGCACCAGCAGCCTTACTCGGCCTTGATGCCCGCCGTCTTGATCACTTTGGTCCAGCGCTCCAGTTCGCTCTTGACGAACGCGGTGTAGTGTTTCGATCCTGCCTCGGGCACCACGAAGCCCTGGGATTCGAGGCGCTGCTTGATGGCGGCCGACGTCATGGCCTGCGCCAGCGCCGCGTCGAGCTTGTCGATGATCGCCTGCGGTGTTCCCTTGGGCGCCGAGATGCCGGACCACGACAGGGCCTCGAAGTTCCTGTAGCCGGATTCCGCCACGGTGGGTACGTCGGGGTACAGCGGGTTGCGCTGCGCGCTCGTGACGGCCAGGGCGCGCAGCTTGCCGGCCCGTACGTGTTGCAGCGCCACATCCTGGTTGATGAACATCACCTTGATCGAGCCGCCCAGGGCATCGGTCATCATCGGGCCGCCGCCGCGGTAGGGGATGCCCGTCATGAAGATGCCCGCCGTCTGCTTGAACAGCTCCATCGCCATGTGGCCCGACGCCGCGGGCGTGTAGCCGTAGTCCAGCTTGCCGGGGTTGACCTTGGCGTAGTCCACCAGTTCCTTGACAGTCTTGAAAGGCACACTCGGGTGCACCACCAGCACATTGGGGCCGGAATGCACCTGCGACAGGTGGATGAAATCGGTCAGCGAGTTGTATTTCAGGTTCGGGTCGAGCCCGTGCGCAACAGCGTTCTGGCCCACACCGGTCTGGATCAGCGTATAGCCATCCGGCGCCGCCTTGGCCCCCCTGTCGGTGCCGATCACGCCGCCGGCGCCGCCGATGTTCTCGACCAGGAACGGCTGCTTGAGGATCTTGCCCAGCTCTTCGGCCAGCATGCGGCCCATGATGTCGCTGGTGCCCCCGGCAGGGAACGGCACGATGATCTTGACCGGCTTGCCGGGGTAGTCGGACTGGGCCA
>JANMZX010000388.1:0-5095 GCA_031383745.1 Rhodoferax sp.
CTGAGCACCAAGGTCAAGGCGCTCGCCACCGCAGCCCCCAAGGCCGCCTGATTCGTCAGGCCCATCGCACGGATTGCAGGCTCCACCACCGGAACCCGTAAGCCGCCGTTTGTAACGGGTGCGCTGTCAGCAAAGCAGAAGGACCGCCGCAAGGCGGTTTTTTTGTGCCTGCGCGGGTTTTACTACGCTGTTGGCCCACGAGTCGCGCAAACCCGTTGCTGGCACGGGTTCCCAAAGGTTTTGGGGTACCCGCAAAAGACTGAAAGCGGGTCTACAATTTTCGCAACTGCTTGCCGGAAACCAGCCATCGACCCTTGCGAGTCAACAGTTCGGCCAGGATTTGAAGAACCTGACATTACCCCGGCACGCAGGCTGACGACGTGGATTAGCAATGGTGCGCTGATAGGCGCCAATTTGATGAGGCCAAGTCGTCGATTGAACTGCCCCTGATCCGAACTCACGACAAGACGTTCTACTGTCAGCGGATGATCGGCACGGGCGAACTGGCGCGCAGCCTCAAACTCGAGGTGGAGTGGGTTTGCGAGGTACTACGGATGACGCGGTTGGCACCGGACATCATTCGGGCGATCCTGGGGGGCGGCAGCCACGGCATCTCAACTTGCATGCGATGCGTGGGCGGCAAGGGGAAGTGCCGCTGGATTGGGACGAGCAGCGGGGGATGTTTGGGTTTGGGGGCGACAATGGGTGTTTCGATCGCTTGCTCGGTGGTGGTCGCATGGTCTGGGGCCGTGCAACCCAGCCCCCGCAATTGCATGGCGATGTCCAGCGCGATCAGGCGCTCAACCTCCACCAACAGAATCAGCGGGCGGTTCATAGAGGCATCACCAGCGCTGCCGGCTCCAGCGCCCTGAAGGTCGCGGAAAACTCTGTGCCCGTGCCGGGTTGCGACTGAATCTCCAGTGCGCCGCCGGCCTGCTGGCTCCAGATCCCCACCAGTGTCATCCCGAGCGAATGTTCGCGACGGTCCTCAAAATCAGCCGGCAAGCCCGCCCCGGTGTCGCGCACGCACAAGCGCCACAGTCCATCAGTCTGAACGGTGGCCGGATCTGCCGGGTGCAGTTCCACGTAAACCTGGCCGGAACGGTCGTCCGGGAAGCCATGCTTGAGGCAGTTGGAAACGAGCTCATTGACCAACAACCCGCACACCATGGCCTGGTCCAGGCCGACTTGCACCGATCCCATGTGGAGCTTGAGCTGCAGCAGGTTTGCCGAAAGCACTTGCGAATTGAATCCCTGAGTCGCAACTTGACCAAGGTAAACCCCAAGGTCGACCGAGGCAAAGGTGCCCGAGCGGTAAAGAAATTCATGTAGCTGAGCCATCGAGCGGATACGCCCCTGCATTGCCTCGAGCACGGACACGGCCTCGGGCACGGTGCTGCGACCTGCCTCCAGTCGCAACAGGCTGGTGATGACCTGCAGGTTGTTCTTGACGCGGTGGTGGACTTCGAGCAGCAGGGCGGTCTTTTCCTTGAGCAGGATTTGCAACTCTCCCTGGGCTTGCTTTCGCGCAGTAACGTCTTGCATCGCGCCGATAATTCGCGTCGCTCTGCCCTGCTCATCGCGCAGGATGTAGCCGCGATCAAAAATATCGGCGTAGCTGCCATCCACACGACGGAACCGGTATTCGTCCGACCAGATCCGCCCGCCGCCATCGATCATCTTTTGAAAGCCATCGAGCACGCGGTCGGCGTCTTCCGGGTGGATGAAATCGGTCCAGGACCTGGGGTTGGGCTCGGTTACTTCGGGCGAATATCCGAACAAGGTCTGGTAGCCGGCATTCCACACCGTGGTATTGCGGGTCAGGTCGCGGTCCCAGATGGCGTCGTTGGTGGCCAGGGCAGCAGTCTCGTATAGCTGGTTGCTGGCACGCAGCGCCGTCTCGGCCTGCTTGCGCTCATTGATGTCGCGCATGATGCCGATGAAATGGGTCAGTGCGCCTTGCCCGTCGAGCACGGGCGTGATCGTCAGATCGTTCCAGAACGCAGTGCCATCCTGGCGGTAGTTGAGGATCTCGCCGGCAAACCCGGCCGAGCGGTGCAAGGCCGTGCGGATGGCCGCCACCGTCAGGGGATCGGTGTCAGGGCCCTGGAGGAACTTGCAGTTGCGGCCCAGGACTTGCGCCACTGAATAGCCTGTGATGGTTGCGAAGCTGGCGTTGGCCGAAATGATGAGTTGATCAGACCCGGAGATCACCACGCCCTGAGAGATCGCCTGCAGGGCGTGCTCGCTGACGCGCAGGGCGGCCTCGGCCCGGTACCGCTCGCTCACGTCGCTGAACACAAGCACCACGCCTTGGATGGCGCCCGCAGCGTCGCGGATCGGTGCCGCGCTGTCGGCGATCTGGTATTCCTGCCCGTCACGCGCCAGCAGCGCGGTGTGGTTGGCCAGGCCGACCACCTCACCACTGTCCATCACCCTCTGCACCGGGTTGGCCGAGGGCAGCCGGGTCAGCGCGCTGACGATGCGAAACACCTCGGCCAGCGGCCTGCCCAGCGCGTCGGCCAGCGGCCAGCCGGTCAGTTGCTCGGCGGCGGGGTTCATGCGCGTGACCAGACCTTGCGCATCGGTGGCTATCACCGCGTCACCGATGGAGTTCAGCGTGATCCGCAGGCTTTGCTCCTGGTGGCGCAGGTCCGCTTCCGCGCTGGCCCTCAGTTCAAGCATCCGGTTGACTTCTTGGGCCACCAAAGCGACTTCGGCCGGGCCTGTCGGTTCCGCACGAACGCTCAGGTCACCTGCACCGGCGCGCACCGCCACCTGTGCCAGGTGCGCGATGGGCTCAGTCAGCCGGCGCGAGGCCTTGAGCGCCAGCCACAGCGCAGCCAACAAGATAGCGACGATGACCCCCGCCGACAGCGCCGCCTGGCGCAGGGGTTGGGCGCGCACCGCGTCGGCGCGAACGCCTGCATAGGCAATCCACGGCGTGCCGGCGATGGGTTGCACGGCCCAGAAACGGTCGAAGTCCTGCACACCCTTGGAGACGAAAGTTCCTTTGCCGACGCGCAGCATATCGGCCGTGATCTGGCTGTTTCCCGAGTTGCGGCCCACCCACTTTTCGGCGTCAGGGCTGCGCAGCAGAATCGTACCGTTGCGATCGATCGCGCCCTGCACGGCATCGGCCTGCGGGTCACTGGCCGGGGCATTGAACGGCCAATCGACGAGATCGATCCCGACCACCATGACCCCGACAATCGCCTGGTTGGCACCGCGTATAGGCACCGCCGCGCTCACTATCCAGCGCCCGCGGATGGCGCCGCGGCGCACCGAGCTCAGGGCAAACGGCTTGCCGGCCAGCACCGCCTGGTACCAATCCTGGCCGGCCACGTTCACTGGTGGCTTGCCGGGCGCCGGCAAGCTGGCGCCACAGATTACCAGGCCTTGCGCGTCGACCACGACGACGTTGGAGTAGCGGGGCTGGATCGCGATCAGGTCCCCCGAGCCGGGGTCGCAGCGAAGCGGGTCCATCAGCAGCACGCCGGGGCGTTTGGCCATCAGTTCGAGCCCGCGTTGGGTGGCGGTCAGAAACTGGCTGACTTCATACGCCATAGTGGCGGCCCGGCGCTGCACGAAACCCTCCGCGTTGCGGCTGGCACGGACAAAGTCCAGATAGATCAGCGCGCTGATCAGCAGCACCAAGGGCAGCGTGACCCACAACAGCAGGCGATGCAGTTCCCGACGGAGCGGTTGACGCGTGGGCTTCTCGGTCACGGAGAAATTATGACGGCAAACGTCACGGCAAAGCTCGGCCCGGCGCCCACAGACGCAGTGCCAGGCGCCATCGACGGCGGCCCAGGACAGGACCGGCGATGAGGCTGCGCAAGATCAAGCGTGTTGTCCTTCCCGATCGGGTTGCCCGGCCGAGCCGGGCCGCCCGAAAGAATGGCCCTGAAAGGCGTCGCCGCCCAAAATTTGCCAGAAAGTCGCGGAAACACCTGCCATCGCATCGATGACGGCCCTCAAGATTCGCACTTGGCGCCGAGACTCCCAAAGCAGTCATGCATCGCGAAGCGCCGTCAGAAAAAGGGACCGATCACGCGTTCGTCCATCACTGTCCCGCACCAGTCCCTCCCTCAAACCACCCCTTCCGACATACGTATAACCCGTTGTTCTCAAACGCATGCTGCGTGTGCCAGATCGACACGGTTCTCCACTATTCTTTGAGAACAGTGGGCAGACCGGACGTGAATCGAGAGTCCGCAAGGCGGACGCTGGCGAACACCCGCTCGCTTCATGGCCGCTGCTCGGCTTTCTACACACCAGCCATTGGCTCTGTCACCCAATCCAGAACCGGGGAGCGCGCATGGGAAAATCGCACGCACCCGCGCGGCCAGGTCACGGATGGACTTCTCCGTCCGTTGCCACCGTGCCGGCCATCCCAGGAGCCACCCATGCAGTTTGATGACGTTGTCCGCGGCCGCCGCAGCATACGCGGCTACAAGCCCGACCCGGTTCCCAGGGCATTGCTGGAGGAGATCATCGGTCTGGCGATGCGTTCTCCGTCGTCGATGAACACCCAGCCCTGGAATTTCTACGTCATCACCGGAGAGCCGCTCGATCGAATCCGCGCCGGCAATACCGAACGAATGACCGCAGGCGTGCCGCAATCGCGCGAGTTCCGCACCGGCCAGGCGTTTGCGGGCAGGCATCGCGAACGGCAGGTCGGCGTGGCCAAGCAGTTGTTCTCCGCCATGGGGATCGAGCGCGATGACAAGGATGGGCGACAGGACTGGGTGCTGCGTGGGTTCCGCCAGTTCGACGCGCCTGTATGTGTGATCGTGACCTATGACCGTGCGCTGGATGGCAGCGACGATACGCCCTTCGACTGTGGCGCGGTGGCGACTGCGCTGGTCAACGCCGCCTGGTCGCGCGGACTGGGCGCCGTGATCAACAGCCAGGGCATCATGCAGTCACCGGTGGTGCGTGAGCACGCTGGAATCGCCGACGATCAGGTGATCATGAAAAGCATCGCGCTGGGCTGGCCGGACGACAACTTCCCGGCCAATTCAGTGGTGTCCGAGCGCAAGACGGTCGATGAGGCTGCGGTGTTCGTCGGTTTCTGTTGATCTTCGCCCAG
>JANMZX010000372.1:0-6999 GCA_031383745.1 Rhodoferax sp.
GCCGTGTTGATGCCGCATCGTGCGTCCAGGTCGTGCCAGCGCCTGTCGGTCCCTGGCTGGTCGTCACCGCGAAAGACTGCCCATTTTGGTTGGCAGAGACATCCTGTGGCTCCCGTACGTCGCGGCAAACAGGCAAGAAAAAAGGGCTTGGAATTCTCCAAGCCCTTGATCCACACGAGATTTTGGTGGTGGGTGCTGACGGGCTCGAACCGCCGACCTACGCCTTGTAAGGGCGCCGCTCTACCAACTGAGCTAAGCACCCCACCGAAACCGGGTGTGTCAGTTCAATGCGTCTTTCAACGCCTTGCCTGGACGAAACTTTGGAACTTTGGCTGACTTGATTTTAATCGCTACACCGGTGCGCGGATTGCGCCCGGTTCTGGCCGCCCGCTTTCCGACGGCAAAAGTGCCGAAACCTACCAACGACACAGAGCCACCCTTCTTCAAGGTGGTCTTGACGGCTCCCATGGTCGCATCCAGGGCACGAGTGGCCGCAGCCTTGGAAATATCAGCATGTTTTGCAATATGTTCGATCAATTCAGTTTTGTTCACAAAGGACCTCTTATGGAAGCTAAGCCAGTCAAAAATGTCGACTCGGAAGTATTGACAACGGGTAACAAGGCGCTGCCATGAACAAACGCCCTGGGCCCGTTGCCGGATCGTGTCTGATGCGGGAAATCATTGTCGCCAACGCCTGCGACCCATTAGAGCCATGGCACCATGCAATGTCAACAACTCGGGCCGCAATACGTCGTCGGGGACGCGAATTCTATTCGGTTTTGCCTGGCCGGCAATGTAATAAATATTGCTGTGTGGTGCGGTGTCGAGGGTCAGACCTGTTGGGCTATCGCGCGGCCAATGTCCATCGTGTGGGCCGTACCGCCGATGTCCGGTGTGCGCGGCGCGCCACTGCCCGGGTCGAGCACTTTTTCGATCGCCGACAGCACCGCATCGTGTGCCGCCCGGTACCCGAGGAAATCCAGCATCATGGCGCCACACCAGATCTGGCCGATCGGATTGGCAATCTGCTTGCCGGCGATGTCCGGCGCCGAACCGTGCACCGGCTCGAACAGGGATGGATAGCGCCGGTCCGGGTCCAGGTTTGCGCTGGGCGCAATGCCGATGGTGCCAGTACAGGCCGGCCCCAGGTCGCTGAGTATGTCGCCGAACAGGTTGCTGGCCACCACCACATCGAAATAGTCGGGGCGTTGCACGAAGTGGGCGGTCAGGATGTCGATATGGAACTTGTCCACGCGCACGTCCGGATAGTTCGCCGCCATTGCCGCAACGCGTTCATCCCAGTACGGCATGGTGATCGCGATGCCATTCGACTTGGTCGCACTGGTCAGATGCTTCTTGGGCCGGGAGCGCGCCAGTTCGAATGCGAACTTCAGCACCCGGTCGACACCGATGCGGGACATCACCGTTTCCTGCATCACGATTTCGCGCTCGGTGCCAGGGTACATCCGGCCACCGATGCTGGAATATTCGCCCTCGGTGTTTTCGCGCACGATGAACATGTCGATCTCGCCGGGTACGCGCCGGCTGCCATCGCGGCGCACCACCGGCGCAATGATGCCGGGCATCAGCCGTGCCGGTCGCAGGTTCACGTACTGGTCGAACTCGCGTCGAAACAGCAACAGCGAGCCCCACAGGGACACATGGTCGGGGATCTTCTCCGGCCAGCCGACCGCGCCGAAATAGATGGCGTCGTGCCCGCCGATCAGGTCCTTCCAGTTGTCGGGCAGCATCTTGCCATGGCGCTCGCAATAGTCCCAACTGGAAAAGTCGAAATGGTCGAACTGCAGGTCGATGCCGAACTTGTCGGCAGCGACCTCCATCACACGCAAGCCCTCCGGCATGACCTCCTTGCCGATGCCATCGCCTGCAATGACTGCTATGCGCTTCTTGCCCATGTCTGCTTCCCCATTCTTCGTCAGTGCTTGCACCATGCGGATGGCTTTTGCCAGTCCGCGCCAAACCCTATTTTGCCGGTCGCAACACCAGGCTGACCGCGAAAGCGGTCATCGCCGTGCCCAGCAGCGTGGTGCCGGTGATCGGTTCGTCGAAGAGCGACCAGGCCATCACGGCGGTGCACGGCGGCACCAGATACAGCAGGCTCGTGACCGCCGTGGCGGCACCACGCTGGATCAGCAGGTACAGCAGGGAACTTCCTCCCAGAGTCAGCGCCAGCACCGACCATGCCATGGCGCCGACGAGTTCGCCGCCCCAGCGCATCGGCTCCGCCTCCATGAGCGCCAGCGGCAGCATGACGCACAGGGCCGCGCCGAGTTGCACCACATTGGCCGAACGCACGTCACAGGGCGCGACATGACGCTTCTGGTACAGCGTGCCGATGGTCATGGACAGCAGCGCAACCACGATCAGCGTCAGGTTGGCCAGGTCCACATGGTCGGACGGGCTGCCCTGCCCGAACTTGCGCGAAACGACCAGTGCAAGCCCGGCGAAGCCGAGTGCCAGGCCCTGCCACTGCCGGCGGCTCACCTGACCGCCGGTCGAACTCAGCCAGATCGCGGTAAGCACTGGTTGCAAGCCGACGATCAGGGCCGACAGGCCGGAGCCCATGCCGGCCTTCACCGCAGCCCACACACCGCCCAGGTAACCCGCATGCATCAGCACGCCACTGGCACACAGGTGCAGCCACTGTTGCCTGCCGGTCGGCCAGCGCACACCGGCCAGCCAGATCCAGGGCAGGAAGCACAGGATCGACAGCGCGAAACGCACCGCCAGGAAACTGAACGGCGGCGCATGGGGCATGCCGTAGCGCGCGACGATGAAGCCGGTGCTCCAGATCACCACGAACACCGCCGGCATGGCGCGCACCCAGACGCCGTCGTCCTGCACCGGGCTCACCGGCCGCACCCCGGGCCAGCGGCCAAACGGCCGGCACACTCGCGCAGGCCGGCCACTCTCATTTCACGCGCGCCCGTATCTCCGGTATCGCCTTTTGCATGTAGTACACCATCGACACCACCGTCAGCAAGGCGGCGATCCATATCAGTCCCGTGCCCCACAGGTGCGTATCCACCACCCCGAACAGGAGGCCGTCGTACAGCAGGAACGGAATCGCCACCATCTGCCCGACCGTCTTGAGCTTGCCGATCATGTGCACCGCCACGCTGCGTGCGGCGCCGATCTGGGCCATCCACTCGCGCAGCGCAGAGATCGCAATCTCGCGACCAATGATGATCAGGCCCACGAAGACATCGGCGCGTTGCAGGTGGACCAACACCAGCAACGAGGCGCACACCAGGAATTTGTCGGCCACCGGATCCAGAAAGGCGCCGAACGAAGACGTCTGGTTGAGCTTGCGCGCCAGGTAGCCATCGAGCCAGTCGGTGGCGGCGAACAGCACGAACATGACCGTGGCGATCAGGTTCTTGTCCGCCGGCCTGGCCAACGAGTCCGGCAGGTAGAACACACCGACGATCAACGGGATCGCGACAATGCGCGTCCACGTCATGATGGTGGGGATGGTCAGGAACATCAGACGATTGTGGCACGACGCATGCCGCGCGCCGCAGCCACAACCGGCCCTATGGCATTAATGCAACGCGCGGTAGATGTCCTCTGCCAGTTCCCGCGAAATACCCTCAACCGTGGCCAGGTCGTCCGCACTGGCAAGCCCCACCCCGCGCACCCCGCCAAAACGCTGCAGCAGCCGGGCGCGACGCTTCGGGCCCACGCCGGGGATCTCCTCGAGTTGTCCGCCACCCACCCGCACCCTGGCCCGCTTGGCGCGCATGCCGGTGATGGCGAAGCGGTGTGCCTCGTCGCGCACCTGGGCCACCAGCATCAGCGCCGCCGAGTCCTTGCCCAGGTACACCTTCTCGCGCCCGTCGGCGAACACCAGTTCCTCCAGCCCGACCTTGCGGCCCTCACCCTTCTCGACCCCCACGATCAGGGACAGGTCGAGACCCAGCGCGGCGAACACCTCGCGCGCCATGGCCACCTGGCCCTTGCCGCCGTCCACCAGCACCAGGTCCGGCAGCCGCGCCGTCGCCAGGGCGGCGGCACTGCCGGCGTCTGCGCCCGGCTCGCGCAAGACCTCGGCCAGCTTGCTGTAGCGCCGGGTCAGCACCTGGCGCATGGCGGCGTAGTCGTCGCCCGGCGTGATGCCCTCGATGGTGTAGCGCCGGTACTCTGCTGACTGCATGCGGTGGTTCTGGAACACCACGCAGGAGGCCTGCGTAGCCTCGCCAGCGGTATGCGAGATGTCGAAACATTCGACACGCAGCGCGTCCAGGTCATCCACCGCGAGGTCGAGTGCCTGCACCAGCGCCCGTGTGCGGGCCTGCTGCGATCCTTCCTCGGCCAGCAGGCGCGCGAGCTGCAGGTTGGCGTTGGTCTGCGCCATCTCCAGCCAGATGCGGCGCTGCTCGCGCGGCTGGTGCACCACGCTGATCCTGACGCCGGTCTGGGCCGACAAGGCCTCGACCAGCGTGGCCCGCACGGGCGCACTGGTCACCAGGGACGGCGGCACGGGTACGTCGAGGTAGTGCTGTGCCACAAAGGCCTCCAGCACCCGCGCCTCGATCGACAGCGGTTCGGCCGATGGCGCCTCGTCCTCGTCGTCCGGCACGGCGACCGCGTCCTCGACATGCGCGGGGAAATACGGCCGGTCTCCCAGATGGCGGCCACCCCGCACCATGGCCAGGTTCACGCAGGCCCGCCCGCCCTCCACCTTCACGGCCAGGATGTCCACATCGCGGTCGGATACGTTGTCCACCGATTGCTGGTGCAGCACGTTCGACAGCGCCGCCACCTGGTCGCGCAGCTCTGCCGCCTGCTCGAACTCGAGCCTTTGCGCGTGGGCGAGCATGCGCGACTCGAGCAGCTCGAGCACCTGCCCCGCGTCGCCCCGCAGGAAGCGCTCGGCGTTGGCCACATCCTGCGCATAGGACTCCTCCGAAATATGCCCGACACACGGCGCCGAACAGCGCTTGATCTGGTACAGCAGGCAGGGCCGCGAGCGATTGCTGAACACCGGGTCCTCGCAGGTGCGCAGGCGAAACAGCTTCTGCATCAGCAGGATCGCCTCCTTGACCGCCCAGGCGCTGGGGTACGGCCCGTAGTAGCGGTGCTTCTTCTCGACCGCGCCCCGGTAGTACGACACGCGGGGAAACCCGCCCGCCACCGGCCGCAGCGGGGCCGTTCCCGCTTCGGCCGCGTGGGCGCGGCGCGCGCGGTCGCCAGCGGAATCGGCCGCTCCGCTGAGCTTGAGGTAGGGGTAACTCTTGTCGTCCCGGAACAGGTTGTTGTATTTCGGAGCGAGCGTCTTGATAAGGTTGTTCTCGAGCAGCAGCGCTTCCGCCTCCGAGCGCACCACCGTGGTCTGCATGGACGCGATGCGCCCCACCATGTGGCCGATGCGGGTGCCGCCGTGCTGGTTGCGGAAATAACTGGCCACCCGCTTCTTCAGGCTGATGGCCTTGCCCACGTACAACACCGCTCCCTGCGCGTCGAAGAACCGGTAGACACCCGGCAACTGTGGCAACGCGGCAACCTCGGACAACAACTGGGCCGAGTGCCCTGCGGCCGGCGCCGGGTCGGTATCCTGGCTGGTCTTGGTGGGTGCTTTGGGCAGGGCCGGATCGGAACGCGTTGTCATACCCGCCTATTGTGGACAATCCCGCTGGTGAAAAACACGCGTTGCTGGGACATTTTCTGCAGGGTCATCGACAACTTCGGCGACATCGGTGTGAGCTGGCGGTTGGCCGCCGAACTGGCCGCGCGGGGGCATGCGGTGCGCCTGTGGGTCGACGATGCAGCGGCCCTGCACTGGATGGCGCCCGGTGCAGTGGCGGGCGCCCACGCGGGCGTGCGCGTGCTGCCCTGGGCACTGGCAGGCGACCCAGCAACGCTCGCCGGCCTGGCGCCAGCCGATGTCTGGATCGAGGCTTTCGGCTGCGAGTTGGAGCCGGGATTTGTCGCACACCGGTTCTCGCAGGGCGCCACCCCTGGCGCTGCCGCCCGGCCACCGGTGTGGATCAACCTTGAGTACCTGTCGGCCGAAGCCTTCGCCGCCCGGGCACATGGCCTGCCTTCGCCGATCCAGCACGGGCCGGCGGCCGGCCACACGCGGTGGTTCTTCTACCCCGGCTTCACCGAATCCACCGGCGGCCTGATCCGAGAGAACGGCCTCGACACGCGCCGCGCCGCGTTCGACCGCGCCAGCTGGCTGTCGCAACACAGCATCGCCTGGGCCGGCGAGCAGCTGGTCAGTCTGTTCTGCTATGAACCGGCGGCGTTGCCAGAGCTGCTGGCGCACTACCAGCGCGCGCAGGCCCCCACGCTGCTGCTGGTCACCCACGGGCGGGCCGCAGCCGCGGTGCGGCGCCATTGGGGGCTGGACGCCTCGTCGGCAAACAGCGCCGCCCGGTACCGGCGCGGCGCGCTCACGCTGGATTTCCTGCCGGCTCTGACCCAGCCGGATGTCGACCACCTGCTGTGGTCCTGCGACCTGAATTTCGTGCGCGGCGAGGACTCGCTGGTGCGGGCGCTGTGGGCCGGCCGGCCGTTCATCTGGCAGATCTATCCCCAGGACGACGGCGCGCACCGGGACAAGCTGCTCGCCTTCCTGGGTGCCCTGCAGGTGCCGCCGTCCTGGAGGCGCTTCCACCGGGTCTGGAACGGCATGGACGCTTGCGCGCTGCCAGTGCCGGAGCCGGCGCTCTGGGCGCAGGCGGCGCGCGACGCCGGACTTAGGTTGGCCCCTCAGAGCGACCTGAGCACCCGGCTGGTCGAGTTTGTGGACAAGCTGGCCGGAGGCGGTAAAACCAGCCCGAAAGATCGCTAAAATTCAAGGCTTTGCGGAAATCTGCAGGCCCTGGGGGCCCACCCCGCAGTGAACCACCGCAGGCACGGGCATCCAGCAGTGTTGAACCCGTCAACGCAACCCTGCCCCGCACAACCTGGAAACACCTTATGAAAATCGCTCAAGAAATCCGCGCCGGCAACGTGATCATGCACGGCAAG
>JANMZX010000421.1:0-5791 GCA_031383745.1 Rhodoferax sp.
TGGCTCTTGCCGAGTGCGTCCCAGGCTTGGGGCTGGGTGGCCTGCACCCATGCGAGCACGTCGGGCGGGAACAAGGCGCGCGGGGTGTCATAGGCTGCGGCATCACCCTCGGCATAGAGCCAGCCGTGCGCAGACAGGTGGGCGCAGATGTCGCGCTCGAACTCGATCTCGTTGTGCAGGGCCATGGCGGTGTCAATAGACCTCGTCGTGGTCGCCGACGTTGATGGGCCGGACCGTCTGGCCCTGGATCACGAGCTCCAGTGTGATGCGGTACGAGAGATTGATGGACACCGAGTGCAGGCCCTGGTATTTGCCCGCCAGCGCGTGCAGACGCAACGAGGGGTGATGCGGGTTGGCCTGCAGGAGCGCCAGCGTCTTGGCGTACTGCGCCTTGAGTTGCGGATGGCGCCGGAGAAACCGCAAGGCGATCCTGAGGTAACTATCGGTCAGGACAAGCTGGAAAGCCATGCTTGGCGCTTGCCCGGGCCGGCGTCAGACCGCAGACGCGCGGCGCGGCGTAATCCTGGAAGTCTTGGGCGCCTTGGACGTCTTCGACGTCTTGGATGTCGTCGAGGCCTTGCCAGCCGGCGGCTTGGCGCGTATCGCCCTGGCCGGCTTGGGCGTTGCAGCCGGCTTGCCATCGGAGGCGAGCAGCGCTTCCAGCCGGGCCATGTGCTGCGGCACCGACTCGACCACATACCGCCCCGCCGCCATGTCCGCCTGGCTCTGCGCCAATGCGGCGTCCAGCTCGCATTCGCGCAGGTAGTGGTAGTGCGCCACATCCATCACCACAAAACGCTCCTTGCCGCGCACCGAGATCATCGCCTCGGGCTGCGTGGCAAGCAGCGCTTCGATCGCGGCAACGCCGCGGGTCTTCAGGTCATTGGCGGTCAGGGGCGGCATGGCGGGCGGTGCGGGGTTGGCTCAGGAGCGGATGGGCACGATTATGGTGTCGATCCGGCGTACGGTCAATCGTACGATGGACGGTATGCATGGCAGGGTCTTTGATCCGCCGTTCAATGGGATGCGGCAGCCCGCACGTCGATCTTGCCGGTGACGGCGGCGGAGATGAGGGCGGTGCGGCGTTCTTGGAGGAGGTCGATGGCGCGTTGGGCTTCGGCGTGTGGCCGCCGACCCGAACCTGTAGCATTTCAGCCGGCGTGAACGTGCATCTTCTTCCTGATCCGTCTTCTTCCGAAGATCGTCTCTGACGCGTCTTCTTCGGGTCCGGGTCCGTCTTCTTCAAACTGTGCCCTGAGGGCTCGCGCGCGGCCGCTGGGGTTGCGTTTCTGGACCCCGTCGAGGAGCCGCCATGGCGCAGTCGGGACAGCGCAAGTGCTTGTGTTGCAAACTCTTTTTTGATCCCGACCATCGCAACCGCGAACGCCAGCGGTACTGCTCGCGGCCCGAGTGCCGCCGGGCCAGCAAGACCGCCAGCCAGGGCGCCTGGTTGGCCCAACCCGACAACCGCGACTACTTCAAGGGCGCGGTGCACGTCGCGCGCGTGCAGGCCTGGCGCGCTGCACATCCCGGCTATGGCCGCGGCAAACGCCGCAGAGTAGCGCCGTTACAAGATGGCTTGTTCGCGCAAGTGGATGATTCGATTGAAGAAACTGCCATTCGTGGTGAGAGCGCTGACACAGCGGCGTTACAAGATCTCTTGATCGCCCCCTCGGGCAACTCCTCGCCCGTGCTGGTGGGCTTGATCGCGCATTTGTTCGAGGTGACGTTACAAGAGGACATTGCGGCCACCACCCGGCGCCTTGTACAACTCGGGCACGACGTGATCAACCGGAGCCGCGATGAAGATAGCCAAACAGGTGCTGCGTCCCGAGCGACTGCGCCAGGTGCCCGAGCAGTTCAGCTGGGTTGACCAGGCGCTGGTGCAGTGCGGCTTCATCGACCGTTGCGACGCGCGAGCCGCCGCGTTGTACCTGTTCCTGGTGACGGTGGCCGACGCGCAGGGCCTGAGTTATTACGGAAGTGCCACGCTGGCCGCGCGGCTGCACCTGAGCATGGAGGAGCTTGGCGCGGCGCGCGCACAGCTCATCGCGATCAATCTCATCGCCTACCGGACCCCGCTGTACCAGGTCCTATCCCTCACCAGGGGTGGTGCGAGCCGCCCGCCACGCGCGGGCGCAACAGCACCCACACCGATCTACAACCCGGTGCGTAACCCCGGCGCCGGCCCGGTCAGCCTGGCCCACCTGATCGAACAAGCGGAGCTGCGCCGTGCTGGACTATGAAACCTACTGCCAGATCCATGACCACCTGGGCCGCCAGCAGCTCAGCGTGGCGCAGACCGCACGGGCCCTCGCCTTGAGCCCGCGCACGGTGGCCAAATGGGCTGGCGTGAAGCAGTTCCGCCCCCGCGCGGCGGTGGCGCGCGTGAGCAAGCTCGACGCCTTCAAGGGCCAGATCGTGCGCTGGCTCGACGCCCACCCCTACAGCGCCCAGCAAATCTACCAACGCTTGCGCGAGGCCGGCTACCGGGGTGGGCGCACCATCGTCAAGGAGTACGTGCAGCGCATCCGCCCGCGCCGAGCGCCGGCGTTTCTCAAGCTCGACTTCGCCGCAGGTGAAGCTGCCCAGGTCGACTGGGGCGAATACGGCTCCATCGCGGTTGGCTCCACGCGCCGGCGCCTGAGCTTCTTTCTGATGGTGCTGTGTTACAGCCGGCGCATGTACCTGGAGTTCACGCTGTCGCAGACCTCCGAGTTCTTCCTGGCCTGCCACGAGAACGCGTTCGCCGCCTTTGGCGGGGTCCCCAAAAAAATCATGGTCGACAACCTGCGCTCTGCGGTGCTGCAGCGCCTGGCGGGTGTCGCCCCGGTGTTCAACCCGAAATATCTGGACTTCTCGCGCCACTGGGGCTTCGAGATTGCGCCGTGCAACGTGCGCGCCGGAAACGAGAAGGGGCGGGTCGAGAATGGGGTGGGCTACGTCAAGAAGAATCTGCTGGCCGGCCTGGAGTTGGCCGACTTCGCCGCGCTGCAGCCACAGGCCACGCTGTGGGTGGACACGGTGGCCAACGTGCGCATGCACGAGGCAACGCACCAGCGTCCGATCGAGCGGTTCGAAGACGAACGCGCGCACCTGGGGCGGCTCAACCCGGCCGGATTCGATCTGGCACGCGTATGCCTGGTGCGCGCCAACCCGCAGTTTCGGGTGGCGCTGGATTCCAACCACTATTCGGTGCCCTCGCGCTACGCCGGTCAGCGCCTGACACTGAAGGCCCATGCTGATCGGGTGTGCATCTACGAGCGCGACCAACTCGTTGCCCGCCATGCACGCAGCATGGATCGGCACCAGGACATCGAGGACCCCGAGCATGCCCACCAACTCGTGGTGCAGCGCAAAAGCGCCCGCGAGCAGCGTTTGCTGGTGCAGTTCCTGGCGCTGTCGCCCCGCGCCCAGGCCTACCGCGAGGGCCTGGAGGCCAAGCGCGTGAACGCCCGCGTGCATCTGCGCAAGATTGTCGCGCTGGCCGAGATCCACGGCAAGGAGGCGCTGGCGCGCGCCATGGACGACGGGTTGGAGCTGCAGGCCTTCAGCGCCGAGTACATCGCCAACATCCTGGCCGCGCGCCGGCGTGTCGGTCCTGAGCCGGGCGCCTTGCAGCTCACGCGCCGGGTCGACCTGCTGGAGCTGGAGTTGCCCGAGCCCGATCTGTCCGTCTACGACCGTGATGAAGGAGCCCCATGATGCGAACACGCCGCGCGAACGCCACCCGCGATGCTGATGCGTTGCGCACGAACATGACCGCGCTCAGGCTGCCCTTCATGCTGGAGCACCATCAGGCGTTCGCCCAGACGGCGGCTGACAAGCAGTGGTCGCACCTGCACTATCTGACGGAGCTGGTCAGCGGCGAGGCTGGCGCACGCGATGACCGACGGGTGCAGCGGTGCATCCAGCTGGCGCGCTTCCCCGTGCTCAAGACACTCGACTCGTTCGACTGGAACTGGCCCACCAAGATCAACCGGCCTCTGATCCAGAACCTGTTTCACCTGGACTTCGTGGCCAACCACGGCAATGTCGTGTTCATCTCCACCACCGGTCTGGGCAAGAGCCATCTGATGACCGCGCTGGGCCACGCGGCTTGCCTGCGTGGCCACTCGGTGCTGTTCACCGGTGCCATCGAGATCATCAACACGCTGGCCGCTGCGCACGCCAGCGGCAGCATCAAACGCGCCTTGCACCACTACATCAAACCCGACGTCTTGTGTCTGGACGAATTGGGCTACCTGCCGATCGACAAGTTCGGTGCCGACTGCCTGTTCCAGATCATCAGCCACCGCTACGAACGCGGTGCCACGCTGATCACCACCAACCGCGTCTACAAGCAGTGGGCCGGCATCTTCAACAACGACGCCGTGCTCACCTCGGCCCTGTTGGACCGATTGCTGCACCACGCCGAGACCGTGCGCATCGAGGGCAAAAGCTACCGCTCCAAGGATCAGGTCGAGGTCTGACGCACCTCACCAAAATCACGCCGTCATTGCCGTCGCGCTGGGTGCGAGGCCAGCAAAACCGTCGGCAGTTTCAAACCGGCCGAATTGATGCACGTTCGCTCCGGCGGCCACACGGCGGTGAGGGTGTCGAGCTGACTCATGTTTCTGATGATCGCTTTGACGATTTCCAACTGTTCATCAATTGGCGGAGTTGGAAGCTGCATCGATGCCCATGCTTCGATTCGGAGAACTTTTGTACCGTGGGCCGCTTCATCAATTCGTCCAAGTGATTCGCGCGACGAACCCCGCAATAGCCAACCGAGGAAGTCAACGTTCAAGTCCGCTCTCGGGGTGAGGGCCTTCAGGTCCTGATTGATTGCCATTGGCACCAGCGCTTTAACAACTGGAAAAGTGTGGATCAAAATCATTCCACGAACAACGATCAGAAGGCTCCCTGCCGGGACAAGATCAGCAGCACCGCTTACGACGGCATTCGCTGTGATGTGGTCCTGCGTGTCGGCCAAACATTCAACCTTTAAATCTTTTGATGAAGCCCATGGAACGTCGCCATGCCAAAAGTCAAGGTTCGCCTTGCTTGGAGTTCCACCGCTCCGAAGACTCACTAAATATTTCAAAGGCGTCACTCCCCAATGCGCCGGCACCTCCCCCAGCCACGCCACCCCCGAATCCTTCATCGGCACCGACGGATCAAGCCCCTTGGTCACAGCATGGGAGATGACGGCCTGACGCTTTTCCTTGAGCAGGGCGATCAGCTTTTCCTGCTCGGCCACCAGTGCATCGATCTTGGCGGTTTCGCGGTCGAGGAAGGCGGCGATTTGGGTTTGTTCGGGGAGGGGTGGGACTGCCACCACAATTTGTCCAACCATCGTTGCATTTAGATTGGCAAGCCCGGTCGACGAATTGGAAAGTAGATCGAATTGCAGCCGCGCGAAGTCGTTATTCATCACATGCCAAGCCAGCTTCGGCAGGAAAGTTGGCTTCATTCGGATGCGCTGCATGAAATTGGAGTAGCAGCATCGCATTGCCGCGATTTCAGCGGTGACGAGTGTTGTCTTTCCAATGTGAAGCGAACTGCCACTGGATTTCGTCAGCAGCAAGTCGTTTTCAGCCAACAAGGAGCCGCTGATTTCAGACTCGCTGAGTTTGCGCGAGGCAGGATCGTCAAGTTTCCAATGGCCATCAACAGTTTGCTCCGTAGAACGCAGAACAGTGGTGTCGCTTATGCCGTCGGGGTCTTCACCCCAAACCCCACCATCATTGCGCTCCACTTGGTGCTTGAATGCTTGGACTTCCCAATGCCCCGGCACCTCCCCCAGCCA
>JANMZX010000422.1:0-2222 GCA_031383745.1 Rhodoferax sp.
CGGCCGAGGAAGCCGAGAGCAAGAAGCGCAGCGGCGAGTTGCCGGACGACTACGAGGCAAGTGTCCTGCGGCCCTTCGTCGACAGCATGGTCCAGGAGATTGCACGGGCGTTGCAGTTCTTCTTCACCAGCACCCCCCACAACAAGGTGGACCACATCATGCTGGCGGGCGGCTCGGCGGCGTTGCCAGGATTGACGGCCGCCGTAACCAAGCAGACCTCCTTCAGCTGCAGCCTGGTCAACCCGTTCGACGGCATGGAAGTGGGCGAGGGCGTCCGGCTCAAGAAGATGACTCGGGAAGCGCCGTCGTACCTGACGTCCTGCGGCTTGGCCTTGCGGAGGTTCCAGCGGTGATTTTGATCAACCTACTTCCGCACCGGGAGGCCGCCCGCAAGCTGCGCCGGGACATGTTCAACCTGAGCATGGGCGCGGCATTTCTGGCTGGCGGACTGATCGCGGGTGGGATCTTTCTCTGGTACCAGGCGCAGATATCCGAACAGCAGGGACGCAACCAGCTGCTGAAGTCGGAGATCACGCGGCTCGAGTTGCAGATCAAGGACATCGCCGGCCTCGAGGCGGAAATCGCAGCATTGCGGGCACGCCAGCAGGCGGTGGAAGACCTCCAGTCCGACCGCAACGTGCCAGTGCATCTGTTGACGGAGCTTTCCCGGCAGTTGCCAGACGGTGTGTTTGTGACGTCTATGCGCCAGACCAACCAGTCCGTCACCTTGCAAGGTGTGGCGCAATCGAACGAGCGGGTGTCGGATCTGCTGCGAAACCTGTCCAAGAATACACCATGGTTCTCCAAGCCCGAGTTGGTCGAAATCGTGGCCGGGACGGTGACCCTGTCACCGCGCGATACCAAGCGGGTTGCCAATTTCACGATGCGGGTGCAGCTCATGCGTGCCAGTGAAGCAGAAAAGGCGGCGCCACCGCCTCCGGCGGCGGCAGGTGCGGTTGCACCGGTCAAAAAGTAGCAGGCGGGTTCAATGGCAAGCAAATCCAAGATGAACATTGATTTTCCTGCACTGCAGGAGAAGCTGGTCGCGCAGTTTCGCGGGCTCGATCCCAAGGATCCGTCGATGTGGCCGGCACTGCCGCGGTATGCCGCGCTGCTGGCGGTGGTGGTGCTGGTCGTTGTCGGTCTGTGGTTTGCATGGCTCAACACCTCGCAGGTCGAACTCGAAGCCGAGCAGGCCAAGGAAGTGACGCTGCGCGACGACTACAAGGTCAAGCTGGTCAAGGCGGTGAACCTCGATGCCTTGAAGAAGCAGCGCGAGCAGGTGCTCCAGTACGTGACCCAGCTGGAGAAGCAGCTTCCGAGCAAGGCGGAGATGGACGCGTTGTTGTCCGACATCAACCAGGCAGGTCTGGGTCGCAGTTTGTTGTTCGAATTGTTCCGGCCGGGCCAGGTGGCGGTCAAGGACTACTACGCGGAGCTTCCGATCGCACTGCGTGTCACAGGCAAATACCATGACCTCGGCGCTTTCGCGTCGGACATCGCCAACCTGTCCCGGATCGTGACCCTGAACAACCTGACGATCTCACCGAAATCGGACGACACCCTCACCATGGATGCCACGGCCAAGACCTTCCGGTACCTCGACTCCACCGAGGTGGCTGCCCAGCGCAAGGCCGCCGCGCCGGCTGCAGGAGCGAAGAAATGAGAAGCCTGCGTCTGGTTGCAGCGTGCGTGACCGCATTGGTGCTGGCTGCCTGCGGCGGGTCCGGCGACGACGGGTTGCAGAAGTGGATGGCCGATCAGCGTGGTGCTGCACGTCCCAAGGTGGTGCCGATCGCGGAGCCGAAGGTCTTCAAGCCCGAAAGTTATCAGTCGGGTGATCTGGTCGCCCCGTTCAGCAAGGAGAAATTGGCACAGGCCCTGAAGCGCGATGGCGTCCAGGCGGTGGCCAACGCGGCGTTGGTCGCCCCGGAACTGGCTCGGCGCAAGCAGGCGCTGGAAGCATTTCCCCTGGATTCCATGGCCCTGGTGGGCAGCATGGTCCGGGCCGGCCAGCCGGTGGCGCTGGTCAAGGTGAACAACCTGCTCTACCAGGTTCGCCCGGGCGATTACCTGGGACAGAATTTTGGGCGGGTGACGAAAATCAACGAGACAGAGGTTGCCCTGCGAGAAATCGTGCAAGACGCTGTGGGCGAGTGGATTGAACGCACAGCATCACTGCAACTTCAAGAGAGGTCGAAATGAACAATCAGAACATGTGG
>JANMZX010000437.1:0-2461 GCA_031383745.1 Rhodoferax sp.
TCGCGCATGGTGCGTTTCGCCAGCGGCTTGATGCGTTCGACCAGCGCGTCGCCAGCGTCGATGTCGACGCCCGCGTCCTTGTAGGACAGTGGGGAAGGGGTGGTGTCGGATGTGGTCATGAGAATCGGGTCGGAAGCTGCGGGGCAGGCCCGCGATGGTCGTGCCGGGCCGCCGCCTCACGGACGCTGCGACAGACCCCGATAGAATTTGCCCAGATTCTACGGGCTCGACCCACCCCATCCGCATGCAATTCACCCCCACCCAGAAGTCTGCAGCAGCATGGGGCCTGATTGCGGCTTTGGTGGCCTTTGTCGTGTGGTTGCTGGCCCCCGTTCTCACGCCGTTCGTCGTGGCCGCAGTGCTGGCCTATGCGCTGACGCCGCTCGTCAACTGGCTCGACCGCGTCGGCCGCGGCCGAGTGCCGCGGGTGGTGGCGGTGGTGCTCGTGGAACTGCTGCTGCTGGTGGCGCTGCTCGGCGTGGCGCTGCTGATCGTGCCGATCCTGGCCAAGGAGATGCCGCTGCTGCGCGACCAGGTGCCAGTGCTGTTTGACCGGCTCAACGAGGCCCTCAAGCCCTTGTTCGCGCAATTTGGCCTGAAGTTGTCGCTGGATGTCGCCAATATCAAGGCATTTGTCCTTAAATACCTGAACGCCAATTTCGAGGACGCATTCGGCTCCCTGATGGCATCGGTCAAGATCGGTGGCAGTGTCGCGCTGGCCATCATCGGCAATGCGGTGCTGATCCCGGTGGCCCTGTTCTACCTGCTGATGGACTGGGAGCGGTTCGTCGCCAGCAGCCTGCGGCTGGTTCCGGCGCGTGCACGCGGGGCTTTCGACAGCTTTACCTCCGAGGCCGATGCGGTGCTGGGCCAATACCTGCGCGGGCAACTCCTGGTGATGCTTATCCTGGCGATTTTCTACAGTGTGGGCCTGGCCTTGTTCGGGCTGGATCTGGCGTTGCCGATCGGCGTGTTCACCGGCCTGGCGATCTTCGTGCCCTACCTGGGCTTCGGGCTTGGCCTGGTGCTGGCCACACTGGCCGGCCTGCTGGAGTTTGCGGCCAACGCCGGGCCGGCCAAGGCGGTCCTGATGGTGGCGGTGGTCTACGGCCTGGGCCAACTGATAGAGAGCCTGTACCTGACGCCGCGCCTGGTCGGTGAGCGCATCGGGCTGCACCCGCTGGCAGTGATCTTTGCACTGCTGGCGTTTGGCCAGTTGCTCGGGTTCGTGGGCGTGTTGATCGCGCTGCCGGCCAGCGCGGTGTTGCTGGTGGCGATCCGTCGTGCCTGGGCGGGCTACCTGTCCAGCCGCTTGTACCTCGGCACCTGAGCCGCATGGTGATGAAGCAGCTTGCGCTCGATATCGGCTTGACCAGCGGACCGACGTTGCAGAATTTCTGCCAGGGCCCGAACGAGGCGGCCCTGAAGCACCTGGCCCTGTGGGTGGGCGAAAAGACCAGTGCCGCCACGCGTTCGCCGGTGCCGACCTATCTCTGGGGCCCGTCGGGCAGCGGCAAGACGCATTTGCTCAAGGCGGTGCGGGAGGCGCTGCGCGAGCAGGGCGCAGTCGTGGGCTGGCTCGATGCGGCAATGGCCGAGCCCGAGCCCTACCGCGACGAGTGGGCCGCGATCCTGCTCGACGACGTGCATCTGTATTCCCCAATCCAGCAACATGCGGCGTTCAACTGGTTCGTCAACGCCCAGGGTCACCAGCGCTGGGTGCTGGGATCGGGCGACGCGCCGCCGGCGTCGCTGCTGGTGCGCGACGACCTGCGCACCAGGCTGGGCTGGGGCCATGTGTTCGCGCTCAAGGTGCTGAGCGAGCCCGAGCGCCGCGCGGTGCTGCGCCAGGCGGCCGATGCGCGCGGCATCTTCCTGGGCGACGAGGTGATGGATTTCATGCTGACCCGCTTCAGCCGTGACCTGGGCAGCCTGATGGAACTGCTGGATCTGCTCGATGGTTATGCGCTGCAGACCAAGCGTGCGATCACGATCCCGATGATCCGCGCGATGATGGAGAGCAGCTGAGATGGCGGCTTTCGGCCCATTGCGGTCATTCGAAAACCAGCCGGCGCCATGCTGCATCCTGGGCCAGCGCGCCGGGCGTCCGCACCGTGCTGCTTGCAGTCGCGCGCAGATGCCGTTGCAGCACGCCATGGGGTTGGCGCGACCACCGGGGCTGGCGCGCGTGACTCTGCAGCATGCGCGAATACTTCCAGCATCCCGGTGCAGCCACCCGACACGCCCGCATGAAGGTCAGGATCGCGTTGCAGGGAAGCCAGGGCTCCGACATCCCGAAAACCAAGACCCAGCGTCGCGTCAGGCGCAGCCCGGCGGGGGCGATTTCTGGGGCGCCGAGGAGCGGACCGCACGGGTCGGTGCGCGCAGCGCACTTCGTTGTCATTCTGGCCGCGGCTGTCCGAACGCAGCGCCCGCAGGGCGCGTAGTGAGTTCTGCGGCC
>JANMZX010000494.1:0-8448 GCA_031383745.1 Rhodoferax sp.
ATCGCCGCCAGCGGAAACTTGTTCAGCGAGTTGAACATCTCCTTGACCGAGATCAGCATGTTGGCGTTGTTCACCTGCATGCCGAGCACGGCCGACAGGCCGATCGACACGGCCACCGACACCGAGAGTGCAAAACACAGCACCATGGTGGAGATCATGACCACGCTCATGGGGAACCCCCGGTGCAAAGCGCCCCGCTCACTGGGCGACCTCCAGCTCGCGGTGCTGCGGATCGAGCAGGTTGCCGATCAGGCCCGGAATACACAACAGGCCACCCACCGGCATGGCCAGGTAGGCCCAGAACATGGACACGTTCTCCAGCCCGATAACCGTCTGCACCCGGCCACGCTGGGCGTAGTCCCAGCCCCACCAGATGATGACCAGGATCAGGCCCAGCGCCGCGAAGAACACCACCCAGTCGAGCGCGCGCTGCAGGCGCGGCGGGCTCCAGCGGTACAACGCGTCGACGCTGACCATGGCACCCTCGCGAAACGCCATCGGAATACCCATGAAGACCATCCAGATCAGGCTGAAGCGGATCAGCACCTCGGTCCACTCGGCCGGGCGCTCCAGGATGAAGCGCGTGATCACCTGGAACAGGCCCAGCCCGGCTGCGATCGCCATCAACGCGCAGGCCGCCAGCATCGCGAAACCGGTGCTGAAACGCTCGAAACGCAGGAACCCCTGCTTCACGGTACGCGGCTTTCACGCCGCAGGCGGGCGCAGTACCGACTCCGCACGACATCCGGTCGACGGCCAGGGCACGACATGGCGCGCCCTACTTGACGTTGCGGATGCGGTCGATCGCCGGCTTGCCGAACTGCTTCTCGAAGTCGGCAAACACCGGCGCCAGGGCCGCGACGAATTTCGCCTTGTCGACGTTCTCCACCACGGTCATGCCCTTGGAGCGCAATTCGGCAACCCCCTTGGCGTCGTCCTCGGCAACACGCGCGCGGTTGGCCTTGGTGCCCTCCTTGGCGGCGTCGATGAAGGCCTGCTTGTCGGCGGCGCTGAGCTTGTCGAAGGCCGCCTTGTTCATCAGCCAGATCGCGGGCGAATACACATGGCCGGTCAGGCTCAGGTGTTTCTGCACCTGGTCGAACTTGGCGCCCATGATCACCGACAGCGGGTTCTCCTGCCCGTCCACGGTGCCCTGCTGCAGCGCGGTGAACACCTCCGGGAAGGCCATCGGCGTCGGGACGATGCCAAAACCCTTGTAGGCCGCGATATGGATCGGGTTTTCCATGGTGCGCATCTTCAGGCCCTTGAGGTCGTCGGGCACAACGACCGTGCGCTTGTTGTTGGTCATGTGGCGCACGCCGTTTTCACCCCAGGCCAGAGCCTTGAAACCCTTGGGCTCGAACTGCTTGAGCATTTCCTCGCCGATCGGGCCGTCGAGCACCGCATGCGCATGGGCCTTGTCGCGGAACAGGAACGGGATGTCCAGGATCTTGGCCTCGGGCACGAAATTGGGCACCGGGCCGGTCGAGGTGAAAGTCAGCTCCTGCGTACCCAGTTGCACCGCCTCGATGCTCTCGCGCTCGCCACCCAGGGCGCCGGCGTAGAAATTCTGGATCTTGTAGCGGCCGGCGGTGCGTTTCTCGACCTCGCGGGCGAACACGTCGATGCCGACACCCTGGTGCGAGTTCTGGACGATCGAGATGCTGTTGCGCATCGTCACCTGCGCCGCTGCCATTGCGACAAAACCCGCAGCCATGGACAGGCCCACCACCAGTGTTTTCAATTTCATGTCTTGTCTCCTGATTGTTGAAGGCTTGAATTGTGATTCAGCCGCCATGAGTATGCCTTGGCGGCGCGGCAGTTCAACAAGAATTTGCGCTGCGGGGCAATTCGAACGTGGTGGCGACGCGAATTGCGGGCCCGGCCGCGCGGCGATGTACTGGTGACCCGGCGGCAGACCAGGCCATCGACTGCTCAGGCTGCGGGCAGCTCCACCCGCACCGCACCGGCCTTGTTGACCTTCACCTTGTAGGTCTGCAGTGCCTTTTCACCACGCACGATGTTGAGCAACTGGATGCCGGGCGGAAAGTTCGCCCAGTCGATCACCGCACCGGTGCGCACATCGAACCGCGCCCGGTGGAACGGACACTGCACCTTGCAGTCCTCCAGCAGCTGGCCGCGGGCCAGCGGCGCAAAGGTGTGGGTGCAACTGGCCTGGGTGGCAAAGAAGCCGTCGCTCAGGTGGTAGAGCACGATCTTGTGCCCTTGCATCTCGAACGCCTTCATCTTGCCGACGGCGAGTTCGTCCGACTGGCACAGGGTGTGCAATGGCATGGGTGTGGTCCTTCCGATGATGGCCGCAGTCTAGCAACTTCCCTGCGTGTGATCCGCCAGACACCGCGTCAGCCTGGCTGCACTCGTTCACTCACCGATGAACTCGCCCACCGCCTTGAAGTCGTCGACCCGGTCGCAGACAGCCTTGATCACCATCAGGATCGGAACCCCCAGCAACAGCCCCCAGCTACCCCACAACCAGCCCCAGAACAACACACCGACGAATACCGCCACCGGGTTCATCCTGGCGGCACGGCTGGTGAGCCAGGGTGTCAGCAGAAACCCTTCGATGCTGTTGATGAGCAGCGACACGCCGGCCACCAGCATCGCCATGTCGACCGTGCCGAACTGCAGGAACGCCACCAGCGCAGAGCCTGCGGTCACCACCACACTGCCGAGATAGGGCACGAGGTTGAGGATGGCCGCTGCCACACCCCATACCGCGGCGTTTTCCAGCCCGATCGCCATGAAGGCCAGCCAGGTGGCCAGTCCCACCAGCGCACTGGTGAAGATCTGAACCATCATGTAGCGCTGGATCTGGTCGTGCACCTCGTTCACCGCCTCCAGGGTCATGCGCCTGCGGCCGAGCGTCGGCCCGGCGAGCCGGACCAGCTTGCGCCGGAATACATCGCCGGACGCCATCAGGAAGAACGTGATCAGCGCCACCACGCCGGCCTGCCCCAGCACGGCGAGCAGGCCCATGGTGCCGGTCCACACATAGTCCTGGATGTTGAACTTCGGCTTTTCGATCTGCACCCGCTGCACACCGCGCGCGATCGGCACGGGGCCTTTGGTGTCATCTGCCGCCTGCTCCAGTTGGCTGGCGGCCTTTTGAACCGCGGCCAGCGGACCGGGCGCGTCCGCCGGCCGCTTGCGCAACGTGTCGCGCAGCTTCTGCGCCGCCAGCGGCAGGGACTCGATCACCCGTGCAGCATCGTCGCTCAGGGCATAGGCCCCGAAGCCGGTGCCCGATACGATTCCCAGCACCAGCAGCCCTGCAGTCAAGGCACGGGGAACGCCCCAGCGCGACAGCCTGTCCACGACAGGCGACAGCCCGTAACTGAACAGCAAGCCCACCACGATCGGAACAAAAACCGACTGGGCCCAGTGCAGGGTATACAGGCCGGCGAGGCTCGCGATGACAACCAGTGAAAAGCTGCGCACGTCGACCGGCATGTGCAGATGGATAGGCGCCGGCGCGGCGCGCTCGGACGCGGCATGCGCTGCCGTTGAATCCTCGCTGCTGGCCGGGGGCGCATTGGTCGATTCGATCATGGTCGTCTCCTGTTCGCGCTGGAGAACCACCCTCCCCGCAATCCCCAGTATCCGGCAAAGCCGCCACGCCGGACCGACCCGCGCAGGTTAGACGGTCGACTTGCGCCGGCGCGCGATGGCCGCGATCACGCCCAGGCCGGCCAGCAGCATGGCATAGGTCTCTGGCTCTGGCACAGGCGCAGGCACGCTGTTGAAAGTCAGCAGGGTCGGGTCGTGATCGGACAACTGGTCGCTGAACTCGGCATTGGCATGCACGATGTCATACACCAGGCTGCCCTTGTTGGCGAGGTTGGCCGACACGAACATATGGTCCAGCGCCTGCAGGTTGCCCTCGAAGTTGTAGGTGTAGCGCTCGCCCGCAGGCAGTGTGTCGGTCATGTTGATCAGGCCCGCGTCAAGCAAGGGCTGCAGCGTGCTGGCGAACTGGAAGTCGTTCAGGTCTCCGGCCACGATCACATTGGCGTACGGGTTGATGGCCAGCACGCTCTGCACGAAAGCAGCCACCGCCTGCGCCTGTCCCAGCCGTTGAACGGCAGAATTGAGCACCGGCGCCTGGCTCGGACCAAACAGCGGCTGGTCGCCCCCCTTGCTGTTGAAGTGGTTGGTCACCACGATGATCTGCTGTCCGTCCACCGTGAACTGCGCCACCAGCGGCTTGCGGCTGCTGTTGAAGGCGGTGTTGGTCGGGTCGACGCGCCCGGCACCGAAATTGAGCTGCACCTGCCCACCCACGTTGCTGGCGCTGATGGCGTCCAGTGCGCCGCCGATGGCGCCGGAGAAGGTCACGCGCGCGGTGTCGTACAGGAACGCCTGGCGGATGTTGCCACCGGGTTCGCCGCCGTCGGTGTTGTTGTTCGGCGTGACGGACACAAACTGGTAGTTGCGCCCGGTCTGGGCGTTCAGCTCGGTCGCCAGCCGCCCCAGCGTGACATCTGCCGCCACCACGCCGTTGTTGGTGTTGCCGTTGTTGTCCTGCACTTCCTGCAGCGCGATCAGGTGCGGCGTGCCCAGCGTGTTCTTGATCTGCCCGGCGATGGTCTGGATCCGCAGGTCGGTCGCGTTGCCGCCCAGGTTCTCGACGTTGTAACTGGCCATGGCGAACCGGTTGCCCGGGATCACTGCGGTTTCGCGCGCCAGGGTGTTGGACACCACCGTGACCGCCTGCGTCACGTTGAGCTTGTAGTTGGAAAAGCTGTAGTCCATCACGCCGGTGATGTTGCTCAGCTGCGCGCCGCTGTGCACCGTGGGGGTGGCCAGCAGACGGTCATCGAGTTGGACGCGCTGTCCGTTGAACTGCCCCGGGCCGATCACCACGCCGCCGCGCGGCGACGAGATGGTTCCGGGAGCACCAACCTGGGCGCTGGCAATGACCGGGATCTCGCCGAAACTGTTCCTCGGGCCCACACTGATGGCGGAGGGCAGGCTGACGCGCATGCCTTCGAGCGACTCGTAGAAATCGATGGCGTATTGCGAGGGTTGCAACGTGTAGCCGGGGGCCGTCTCCACGTTGCCCACGTTGGGTGCGATCAGGGACGGTGGCAGGAAACCGGCGTCGATCGCCCGGGCGGCCGGCAGTGTGTTGCCGGTGGAAACCACCGACAGGGTGCCCGAGAACGCAGCAGTTGCGCTGATCTGGGTGGTCGTCAGGTTGACGGCACTGCCGCCCGGCCGGAACTCCTGTACCCGCCCGCCCACCAGCACGTTGTCGCCCACGGCGGGTTTGGACAATCCGCTGCCGCGAAAGACGTAGATGCCGTCGGAGGTCAGCGCATTGCCGTCGCCACCGTCCTGCATCCAGAAGCCGTTGTTCTCCACGGCGGTGACGATGCCGGCGATGCCGGTGACGGACAGGTTGGCGAAACTCGACAGGTGCGTCGTGCCCTGGAGCGTGCCGATCAGTTCGGCCTGGGAGCCCGTGGTGACAGCCAGCAGCAGGGCCGCAAGCAAGCGGTTGAGGCGAAATTCAGTGGGTTGGTGCATGGTGGTATCTCCGCGAATTGTGGTGGAAGGTAGGGCGATCAGGCGGATCAATTGCGGCTCGCAGGGGACGCGGCGCGACGCTTCCGGCGCACGACGCCGGCCAAGGCCGCCAGGCCGGCGAGCAACATGGCGTAGGACTCGGGTTCCGGCACGGCCGCCACACTACCGCTGATGGTGACCATGTCGAAACGCATGGTGCCATTGGTGGAGTAGGTGTTCCCTGGGTTGGTAGCCGCATACGCGCTGGTACCTGGGGCAAACGCTGCGACCACGCGCAGCGTCAATGCGGCCTGGTTGTCGGCCGCCGCAATGCTCGACAGGTCCACCGAGCGGCCGTTGTTGAACACGATCGACGCACCGTTGGTGGTCTGGAACGTGGCCAGGTCGGCGAAGGTCGTGCCGTTGGTCGAGTACTGGACCACCTCGAACGCTGACGCGGTGTTGCTGTGGCGCATGTCGTAGGTGAACACGATGTTCTCCAGACCCAGGGTGCTGACTGTGAACTGCGCGCCACGTTGCCTGTCGCCGCTGCTTTGGGCGGCGAAGCTGCTGATCGACCAGCCAATGCCGGGCTGCACCGGGTCGCTGGATCCGCTCCCGCTGTTGAAACCCGACGTGGAAGTGCCGCCTACCAGGGCAATCGTTCCCACACCCAGGTCTGCAACCAGATCACTGTCATTGAAATTCCACTGTGCCACCGTAGCCGCATGCGTAGCACACGACAGGGCGAACAGGGACATACCGGCAACACGGACCAGGGGTTTGAACATAGGCATGGGCTCCACGAAAGTTGATGATGAAAATCGACAAAACAGATTTTCCGGGTGGTCCAGTGGACACGCACGCCGGCTCGGGCATGGTCAACAGTCTATGCAGACTCCGTGAAGAATTTGCGACCGCGCCGATGTATTTGCTAAGGGTTTGCCCATGGTGCCGCATCGGCCTGTTGAGGTATCCCGGCAAATACGACATGCCGGTGCCAGACGCACAGCACGGCCCTGCACTGCCCCCCGCAGGTCCGGCTTGCGCCGCTTAAGACCCGCCTAAGCCTGCGACGCGAGAATCCCGCACATGAATACCAACACCATTGCAACACGCCTCACCAGGATGCTCGTCCTCGCCGCCTTCATGGCCCTGGGAGCATTCCAGGCCATGGCGGCCGCGGAACCCACGCTGAACCAGGTCTATGAGGCCGCCCAGGCAGGCAAGTTCGACCAGGCCAACCAGATGATGCAGCAGGTACTGTTGGCGCATCCCAACAGCGCCAAGGCCCATTTCGTTCAGGCCGAGTTGTCGGCCCGCCAGGGGCAGACCAGCCGGGCCCGGGAGGAACTTGCCATAGCCGAAAAGCTGGCGCCGGGCCTCGGGTTCGCGAAGCCCGAGGCGGTGTCGTCACTGCGCACACAACTGGCAGGTCGCGCCAGTGCGGGCATGCTGAGCCGCCCGGCAGCCACCGTTGCCAGGGTTGATGCGCAGGCTGCGCCCGCCACCGCCCCGTTCCCCTGGGGCATGGCGCTCGCGTTGGGTGCCGGCGCACTGGGCATAGGCATGTTCCTCATGCGCAAGAAGCCCGCAACCGCCATGGCAAGTCCGACTGCTTTCCCGGCCCAGGCTTCCCCGCAGGGCGGGCTGGGCGGGCCGCAGAACTTCGGCATGGGCGCTGCCAGTCCGGCGCAAGCCTACGGGCAGGCCCCGGCCTATGGGCAGGCACCGGGCGCCGGCATCGGAGGCCGGGTGATGGGTGGCCTTGCCACCGGGCTGGCGGTAGGCGCAGGCGTCATGGCGGCGCAGGCCATCGGCAAGAACCTGTTCGGCCATGAGGACCATGCCGACCGCCTGCTGGACAACGCGGCCAGTCCGGCCGCCGCCAGCAACTACGACCTGGGCGGACAGAACTTCGGCGTCAACGACACCAGTTCCTGGGATGACGCCGGTTCGATGGCCAGTGGTGACGGCGGCGGCGGCGACTGGGACAGCTGAACCGCCCGGACGGCGCCCACGCGCGATACGCCCGGCAGCCGGCGCGCCCGGTCAGCGCAACAAGCCCAGCTGGCGATTCGGCGTGTAGGCGTCGTTCAGCAACTGGATGTCCGCGTCGGCAAGCTGCAGGTTCAGCGCCGCCAGCGCATCCTCGAACTGGGGCAGCTTGGTGGGGCCGACGATGGGCGCACTGACGCCCGGGCGCGTGAGCTTCCAGGCCAGTGCCACCTGCGCCGGCGGCACACCCAGACGGCCGGCCACCTCCAGCAGTGCGTCCAGCACCCGGTAGTCCTCCGCGGTACCGTAGGCCTTGGTGGAATAGGAATTGCCGGAGCGCGCGCGCTCCGAGTGCTGGTTGTTCGTCTTGCGCCAGTCGGCGGCGAGAAAGCCCCCGGCCAGCGGCGCCCACGGCGTGAGGCCCACCCCGGTCTGCAGGCAATAGGCGTTCATCTCGCGCTCTTCCTCGCTCCATGCCAGGTTGTACAGGTTCTGCATCGACACGAACTGCGTCCAGCCATGCAGCTGCGCCGCATGCTGCATGCCGGCGAACTGGTAGGCGTGCATGGACGAGGCTCCGATGTAACGCGCCTTGCCGGCGCGCATCACGTCGTGCAGTGCCTGAATCGTCTCCTCGAGCGGGGTCTCGCGGTCGAAGCGGTGGATGATGTACACATCCACGTAGTCGGTTCCCAGGCGCCGCAGGCTGGCGTCGATGGCGTCCATGATGTGCTTGCGCGACAGGCCGGTGTCGTTCGGCGCGGGGTTCGCGCTGGTTTCAACCTAGATTCGGCAGTTGGACGCGCCCGAGCGGGCTGCGATGTGGTGCGCTGGCAAGGCGCGACGACGCTGCGGGCTCGTGCCCGCGAGGAGAAGCAACGCCGCCAGCGTGCCGCAGCGCGGCTCGATCGGGTGCGTAGC
>JANMZX010000509.1:0-8900 GCA_031383745.1 Rhodoferax sp.
TCCCCGGGCCGTTGTCTTTGCTGCGCCGCTCTACCTCACCTTGCAACTGCCAACACCGCGGTGACCCAAAGCGCAAATCCGCCCGCCCAACTTCACAAATCAGCCTGACAAACAGGTGGTGGGATTACTTGAACGACAACAAGCAGCCCGTTGCAGGTGATATTCCTGTGGACGATGATGTGCTTCTGCCGCAGCGCAGCGACCTCCGTGAGCGAGAGTTCCCGAAAGCAAAACGGGCATCCGGCGCGGCCAAGGGCTTCCGCGTCCAGCAGACCCCTTCGCAGTGCCCCCTTGCGGGGCCGCCGTTCGCGTAGCGCGACTGCGACCTCTGGAAATGCAGCAGCTTCTTCGCCCGGCGTGTATCGAGTACCGTTCAAGGCCTTCCTCAGGAGCGCCAGCACGCTGTCATCGAGCGTTGCTGCGCACGCAAGTCGCGGCGCCGCCAAGAGCGCAGCATCGCGCTCCGCGTCGACAACCCGTCGATAGAGCTCTCGGCCCAGGCCCTTCTCCACAAGCGTCGCCCATTGCGCTTCGTTCAAGGCTGCGCCAGCGATCCGTTCGACGGCCTCGCGCAGCATGGCCAACTGTGGATCCTGACCGGCGCCTTCCAGCCGGTTGGCCGTGATGCCGGCCATCGCGGCCGCCACGGCGCTGAGGTCTTCTCGTGCACTGTCGGGGTACCTGAACCGCGAGAAGCGGTCGAGCCAGGAGATACAAGGTGCCATCTGCAGGCCTTGCTTGAACGCACGGTCCACTGCCCGCGAGGCGACGACCTCCGCCAGCACACCACCATATTCGAGCTCTGGCTGCCGCTCGAGCGCCACGGGGATGGCCTGGCAAAGCTGATCAAGCAAGGCGTATGCGTCGACGACTGGGCCACTGCCTTCTTGCTCGCCATCGGTGCCACCGAGCAGTTGAACGCCTTGCTTCATCCCTTTGGTTGCCCCCACCTCTGGCTCGTCCGGTGCCGGCGCCGTGAGGTCCGAGTTCATCCATCGATTGAGTGCCTTGAGCAACTCGTATGGATTCCGGCCAAGCCACGTGGTGCCGCCGCGCTGCCGTCCGCTGGTCTCCCACCGGATGAACGAGAACTCGACCTCGGCCTCAGCCTTGTCCTCCCCGGACGGGCGCCGCAGGGCAGCGCCATGGCCTGCGGCCATGCCATGGGCGGCCATTGAGAGACGGCGAACCACCTCGGCGATGTCTTCTGCCGCGTACTCCCCGCGGAGGACCCGTGCGATCGCTGCGCGGCGCTCGCGCTCTTCGGCTGCGATGTCCAACTCCTCGTGGACGTTGAGCCAGCACGACGCCGACAAGCCCCCTCCCGACACCGTGAGGAGGGAGGCTTTTGAAGTGTCGAAAACCGGCACTGGGCCCGCCGTGCTCGCTCCGTCTGCGCTGACTTGGACGTCCGCGTGATACACGACCGCGTCGCCCGTGTAGATCTCCAGCTTCACCGGCGTCGGCAGCTCACCGCGCGCCGTGACGTTGGCGTGCAACATCCTGTCCACAGCAAGCCAAGCATCGACGTAGAGGGCGCGCCCCGGCCCGAAGTCAGACGGCTCCTGAGTTGCTTCGTACGCTTGCGGTTCAGCGTCCTTCCAGGCAAACGGGCTTGTGTGCAGCCACCTTGCGAGCGAGACCTCGACGTTCTTGGTGGACTCGAAGCTTTGTGCGGTCGCGTTGACCGAACCTGTCATGACCAGCACCTTGTCCTTGGCCTTCAGCTCGAACACCTTGGCGTGGAGACGCTTGTTGTTTCGCGCAGACTCGGCGATGACGAATCGCCCGGGCAGCGTCTGCTTGAACCGACCGACTTCGAACGGTGCAACCAACTGCCTGCGACCTCCGTCAAGGCCTATCGCGAGTGACTTGGCTTCAACGGACGCCGCAAGTCGAAGCAGTGGGCCACCGTCGGGTGCATGGAATGGGGACAAGACCGTCACGGACTCTGCAAAGTCTGCCTCAGCGATGAACAGGGTCTCCAGGGACTCTCGCGCGCTGCCGGTCAACGTCTGAACCAAGGCCGGGGATGGCAGCGGCCCGACTCGAACAACATTGGCGTTTCGTCGGTGTGCCTGCCGCGCACGTGGCGCGGTCTGTGCAAGCACCTGCGATGCCTGCCAGGAGCTTGCCTGCGTCAGCGACGCCAAGAGCTGCATCCAGTCCGCGAGGTCCTGAAACACGGTCGGCGCCGCCCGCGCAGAAGCCGCGTCAAACGACTCGAGCTGGATGGATTGACCTGAAGCGGTGAGGTTGCCGCTACCCACCGCCAACACATCGTCGTCCTCGGCCGCCAGATAGGCAAGTTTCGGATGGAACACGCCGCCGCCCGGCGCTATGACTGGCGCGACTCGGTAGACCCGCCCAGCGGCACGCGAATGCGATTCCTCGACGGAGCCCGCGGCTTCATCAGCATCGACCAGCACTGCTATGTCTTGACAGCCCACCGACCGCAGGACCGGCAGGAAAACCGCGTCGAAGTGACTGACGCTGAACGTGTATGTCGTGAAGAGGGCAGCCTTGGGTCTCACCAGCTTGATGAGATCAAGCAGATGTCTGGGGTCCTCCAACCGAGCCTCCGTCGACCTGACGATTGCCAGCCGCTCGTCGCATTCTGCGGCACATGCCTGCGCTCCGGTCACGAAGTATTATGGGCGCGTACTCCACGCCATCCCGGACACTGTTCCGCTCTGATGGCGGACAGCGTTCTACCCTGATCGCGGACACCCTCGCCACTGTCGGCGGTTACGTTATTCCGAACCTGTTGCTCTTCTCGTCCACCCACAGCATCCAGCACATCACCACCTCCGGTCATCAAGGTGCCGAAGTCAACGCAAGAACTGCCCAACACACAAGTGCGTCAGGACACTACGGCTTGCTGATTACTTTCGTCTCGGTTTGCGGCTGATCAGTCTTGCGTATCGTATAGATGTCGCGCGTAAACACGACCAAGAACGAGTAGGACATAAAGAGCACCACTGCTCCTATGATTGACGTCTGAATGCGCAGCTTTGACATTGAAAGCTCAAGCTCGATCCCAGCAGGTGGGGCCTTAGAGAGCCGACTCACTTTCCAGAGTTGGTAGCCGGAAAAGCCCACACCAAAGACAGTGAGAAGTGCGACGAGAGCAAGTACGACATTTGCTGCAGTCATCTGCCAGCGATAGGCTGCAAGCTCAACTTCTCGGAACTTTAGTTCCTGCTCGAAGTACGCTTTGCGGTACTGAACGTCTATGTCGTGCGCCGCACCACTTACTTTCAGCAGGTCGGCGCTACAAGCTGCGAAGGCACTTTCATTGTCCACTAGCCGAAGACGATACACCTCAAGCTCAAGGGGGTCCGCGCACGCCGCTGCTGGCGCAGCTAACGAGTAGCTGTGGGCGGAAGGTGCAAGCACCAGAAGGGCGGCAGTTTCAGTTACTTTGCCGAGCGACACGTCGAAAGTTCCTTCTTGTGCTTCTCAAAGTACGCGTCGCAAGCCTTCCTGGCCTCAGCCGAGAGCGGAACTAGAGATGGCGGCGGATCGGAAACTCTAATGGCAGCCGGCGCAACTCGCTTTCCTGGCGTATCGATTCCTGCGTCTTCGCTCTGTGCAGCCCCCGAAGCTTTCTTTTCTGGGCCTTTTGGTAGCGTCTGGCCATAAGCCATCAGGCTGACGCTCAGGAGACCAGAGAACAGGAAAAGAATTCTCTTCATGAGTGTGCCTCTACTTTACGCTCACATCGACGGTTGAAACGCGGAGGCTTAGTCCGAATCGAGGTGGTATCCGGTCGTCCTTCGATACATGCCTTCTGACAGAGAGAACAATAGATTCCCCGGAGTCAACGTGCCTGTAGTCCAGCCGATAATCAGGGGAGCCGCTGCGACGGGCGATTGTTTTGCCGAGGCAGCGTTCGAGCTCCAGCTTCAGCCCAGCCAAGACCGCTTTCGCGGCTGTTTCATCGTCGGGCAGTCGAGCCCGGCAGGTGTATCGTGCTGACGACGGCGTAGCGTTCGTCAGGCACTCCTCAAACGGCGGTGGAACGACGCTGCCTTCGTACTCGTTGAGAAAGTGGTCAAATCCCCGCTGAAGTGGCTTGTATCCCGCCTCAGTCGTCAAGAGCACTTGCCGCAGTTCGGAACAGAAGTCCTTGCTTGCGCCCACCGAGGGAACACATAGCGCAATCAGGCAGGCAATCCACGTTCTGTTGGAATGCATTTCGATCTCTCTAAAGGTTGATTGGACTGTACTTTACGTATACGTACCACCAGGGGCCGTGGTACCGAACTTCAATGTCTATCGTGACCTGCTTTCCATTCGGCCATCCGGGGGGCGCGAAAGTGATTGATGTATCTGCTTGCCGCTTGTCTTGCTGCTCGGACTCATTGATGTCCGCATCTGGCGGAACACAAGATAAGAAGCTTCTTACTGTAGTGGCATAGATTGCCCATGCCTCCTTGGATTTGCCGGCGCCTTTAGCAACATGCCATTCGCATTCATAGTTCGAGGAACCACGATCGTATACCGTGATAGTGCATTCACTTGCCTTTGGAAGAGGGTAGGTGGTTGCAAACGTCTTGAGATCGAGCTTTTGCGTGGTCTTGACGGTTGTCTCCGGTCCGCGCATGCCCGCGAAGTTGTCGAGCGCAGCTGCTCGAAGCTTCTTCTCAATGGCGCATGACTCTTGAGCAGAACCGTGCAACGCAAACATGGCCATGCATGCGATCGCCAAGCGTCTTCCAGAAGAGCGTAGGCAACGTATTGCAACGTTGTGCACGGTGACTTCTCTCAACGCACCACCGTCATGGCATGTTTGTAACCATCGCCGGCAGCAAGCCGGATGTCGGCAAGTTTCCCCCGGTCAAAGTCGAGATATGCGCGTTGAAAGCCTCGCGTCGCACTGGCGGCGCGTGCTTCCGGCGGACCGTACCCCTGTTCATCAAAAAATCCGCTCTTGCTACCGCGCCTAAAGAGTGCGTCGGCGTAGGCGTCAATGTTGAGGGCGGACAAGCCCATCAATACCTTGTTGCCAAGATACCATCCAGAGAGATAATCTGCCTGGGTCTCCCAGAGGTTCGACCGTTCACCAAGCCCAGAGTCAAACTGCAATGCGTGGGCATACTCGTGTGCAAGCACGCCAATGATTGCTGACTGCCAATGGCGGGGATTAATGCGTTGTTCCTCACGGATCATACGAACGTCCATGAAGATGAGCGTCTTTTGGGTTGCTCGCAAGTGGCGCGTCCTCGCGCTTGGCTCCGCCATTCCCTGAACGAAAGTGAAATCTGGTTCCACGCCAAACAGCTTCCTTAGCAGTTCGGTTTCCCGTGCGAGGTTGTCGTCGACTTCCCTGATGCCGCTTCGAGAAATGTTCTGCCATGCGTTGGGAGTATCTTTTCCTGGGCCAGACCCGCAACCCGGCGCTTCCGGGAGGGGTGGCAAGACGGTCGCCGCTGAGTCGGGGAAGACTTGGGCCGTTGAGTCAAGACTACCAAGGCTGACACAGGCACAGCAGCAAAGGAATCTACGTCGATTGCCGACGCGCAGCACCTTGGTTCCGCCCATGAACAGCCTCCTTGTTCTCGTGCGTGAAATTTAGCGCTCCTGCTCCTGCCTCGCAACACATCACTCAGCTGAGCCGGTACGCAGTGACGCTCGAGGCAACGCGATTTGCGGTGAAGACGTAAAGCGGCGTGCGTATTGGCATCTACGTTGGCTACGGGTTTCCCCTTGGCCGGAAGGGTGTGCAATTGCCTGGGCATCAAAGTCGGCTGTTCTGCCGACATTACAGGGAGCCCGCCGAAAGGAACATGTCGGGTGCCCGCGTTCGTGGCCGGCAGCCGACGGGCGGCTGTACGTCGCCCCCCCCCCCCCGGGGACTTCGACGCCCGACGATCGATACCTGCTGGTCAGCACTCGGCCACTGCGGATTGGTTGGCAGCTCTCGACTTGTCACCGCCCGCTGGCGTAATCCTGCAGCAGTTGTTCAAACTGCGCACCCGTCACTCGGTCCATCGTTCTCGCCGTTCGCAGAGCCGCACGCACCGCCTCAGGCTTGGCGCCCACGTCACGTTGCCAGCGCTGGAACTCTCGATATGGAGGTGTCTGATGCTCCACCATCCTCTTCAACGCTTCCAGGGCCTCCCGAAACCACCAGTCGTCGCTGGCAGCCAACGCCGCCGCCGACATGTAGTTGGCCAGGCCCTCGTGAACGAACTCGTCCGCCTGCCCGTAGGCGTCAAGCGTCCAGTGCTCGCCGTTCGCATCGATGCCCAGGTGGGACAACGCGTGCGCATACTCGTGCGCCAGCACCTTCAGCGCCAGTGCCTCCACGCTCACGCCGAGTCGGGGTGCCACTAGACCGATCAATCCCCAGTGCAGCGTGATATGCCCGCTACGTGCTGCCGGCATGTACGAGCCCAGAAAGTCAGAGCGCAGCGAGAACAGACGCTGCACGATGCCCGCCCGCTCGATGCGCTTATCCATACTGCGGAGGAACTGCTCCAACTCGTCGCTGGCCTCGCCAGGATAGAGGGCGTCCAGTTCGTCGCCCAGCTCACCGTCCAGTGATTGCCGCGCAGACCGCAGCCTGTCGATGCAGGACAGCCCATCGACGATGCTGTCGCGGTAGGCGGACAGGACCTGACCGAGCGCGTCATCAGATTTGATGACTCCTTCCAGAATCGCGTCACCGCGCTCGAACGACACCGTGATGGCATGGCGAATGCCCCGGCGTGCGCCCAGTGTGAACATAAACGCCTCCTTGACCCCATCGCGAACACGCTCGCGCAGTCGCTCGACGCAACTGCGCACGCGAATTTCGGCGTCGTGGTCGACCCCATTGAGGATAGAGCGGGCCAGTTCCTGCATGGTTGAGGCTGCGCGTTGTGGCGATGATGAACGGATCGATGATGCCTTTGAAGTGACTGAGTGGCCAGTCATGCTGAGGCTCGAAACTTTCGGCCAAAAGGCGGGCTGGTGCGGCCGATGCGGCGCCGAACCCTGTTAATCTTTCGTTCGCACTGCCTCTGCATTTTCTCCGCGGGTTCCATGAACCCAAGGTGCCGCAAACATTCCAGGGGTCAGGCAGTGCTTTGCACGGTAGCTGGCCACCGTGACTTTCAGTTCGCTTGTACGAGTTTCGACTCGTCGCACTGGGGGTCACGGGCATTGCCGTGACCTTCTTTGCGATGGGTTCCACCCACCCACAAAGGAAGTCACCGTGGCCTCGAATCACCCCGTCAATCACCCCTCCTCGACCCCCGCCGCCCTTGACCTCGACATCGGGCTCCCGGCGTTCGATCCACGCACCGCATCAGTCAACAACAGCGCCTTAGCCGCCAACGTCCACCCTCCCGTCACTGAATTCGTCATCCTCCTTGATCCCCACTCCGTTCGCATACCGGACACGCCGAACAGAACCGAAACCGCCTTCGAGAACGAAAAATTTGAGGAGCTGCGGCAGGGCATCCGCGCGAAAGGCAGGAACCTGCAGCCGATCATGGTTCGATGGGTTGCCGAGTCCGAAGGGGTGCCCGCCCACTGGGAACTCGTGTGGGGCGAGCGGCGGCTACGGGCATGTCGAGACACTGGCGTGTCCGTGCGCGCGATCGAGGCGAAGACAGACTCACCGGCGGAGGACTACCTCGATCGCATCCGCGAAAACAGAGGTAGGGCCGACCTTTCTCCCTGGGAGTTTTGTCTGCAGGTGCGACACGCGCTCGACCGCCCCCCGGGGATGAAGAAGATCGAACTCGCGGCAAAGATCGGCTGCAATGTGTCAACGATCAGCCGCGCAGCCGATATGGCCAACTTGCCAGACGCCGTCGTGAACGCCTTCCAGTCGCCAAACGACATCCGATACGAAGACGTCAAACCACTGCGCGACGCCTACGAGCGCAACACGGCCGCATTGCAAGAGGAGTCCAGTCGCATCCGCGCGGAGAGTGCGCCAGTGGCCGCACCGCAGGTTGTCAGGCGGCTGACCCAGGCGGGCAAAGGCGAGTTTGCATCATGCAAACAGCCGCCAATGGCTGGTCAAACGACTGTGCTGGAAAGCGGGGGCAAGCCGGTGGGCTTCTGGCGCCCGTCGCCCAAGGGCGCAGTAGAGATGCACATCGAGACGGCCATGTCTGACAACCAGCGCGACGCGCTGCTGGAGCAGATGACCAGTTTCCTCGCGCGCAAGGTGTTGAAGAAGGCCGCTCCGAAGACCAAGTCGGCCGCGACGGAAGCAGCCCCCAGTGAGGAGCCCGAGGCATGAGTCATCCAACAAGGATCGCAGACGCAGTCTCATCGCCCTCGAAGACTGACTTCGATCACGAAACGCTTTCCACATTACCGAACCCCAATGGCAAGTCGGCCCCAAACGGTTCGGTAATGTGCCCCAAGACGTCAGAGGAAGCATTGCGTAGCAAGCCAGGGGCCCCTGCAACGAGTGCTGCAAACGACGTGACACACAAGGAGGATGCGCAGCATCCTGCGCAGGGCGGCGCGGCGTTTGCGGGCGCCGTTGCAACAAGGCGGACGCAGTCAGCCGCAGCCAACGTGATCGCAGTGGAATTCGAGGGCGAAGAGATTTCGTTGTCGAAGAACGACGATGTCGAAGCCAGCCTTCAGGTCACCGACGCCGAAGCATTCGAGATCGTTAAGCGTGCACGAAGCCTGCTGCTGAATGACGCCGAGATCCGTGCAAAGAGGAAGGACACAACGCCCTCGCCGTCGACGTTGGACACGTACCAGCAAAAGTGCAAGCTTGTGGATGCCAAGATGGCCTCACTTCAGGACCCGAGTGTTGTCGTTCAAGTAATCCCACCACCTGTTTGTCAGGCTGATTTGTGAAGTTGGGCGGGCGGATTTGCGCTTTGGGTCACCGCGGTGTTGGCAGTTGCAAGGTGAGGTAGAGCGGCGCAGCAAAG
>JANMZX010000538.1:0-10878 GCA_031383745.1 Rhodoferax sp.
GCACCCGCGACCTGCAGCTCTGGGGCCCGGTCGTCATCGGCGACCTGTGGACGATCAAGCTCAGCGTGGGTGGCGTGCTGCGCACGGTGGAGGTACCGGTCGTGTCCACGCTGTCGCAGCTGCAAGCTGATCTGCTGGCTGAGATCGACAGCGAGGCCAGCTTCCGTGCCGAGCTGGTCGGAGGCCTGCTGCGGGTGGCGACCGACGGCGCCGATGCCGGTCGCGGCTTCGGCATCACCTACACGGTGGAGCGCAGGTTTGCCAATACCGCGTCCACCAGTGCGGCGGCAGCCACCATCGGCCTGGCCCAGGGCCTGCCGGTTGCCGGTGAGGTCTGGCAGGTCACCGTGGGGGCCACCACCCTGAGCCACACCGTGCTGGCCGGCCAGTCCCTGGGCGACGTGCTGGCGGCACTGGCGAACCGTCTCAACACGACCACCCCGGTTGGCAGCCTTGAAGCGGTGGTACGTGGCAACACCATCGTGGTGGCGGCCGGTGCCAGCTTCACGGTGCCCGCGCGCAACAACCAGGCGGCTCCGGCCAGCAGTGTCGCGGCCGGCTCGGTGCTGATCGGTGGTACGCCGCGGGTCGGGGATACGGTCACCGTCAACCTGGGCAGCAGCATCCATGTGGTGCAGGTGCGCGACACCGTACCGCTGGCAGAACTGGCCAGCGCGCTGGCTGCGCGCATCAATGCGTTGGGCAATGGGTTCCTGGCCAGCGTGGATGGCAACACCCTGGTGGTCACGGAGTCCGGCGCCGGCACCACCGTGTTGTCGCTGGCGATCGGGTCGAGCGGCACGATCAGCGCCAGCGCCACCCGCTCGGTCAGCGGTGCCACCACTCGTTTCCTGCTGGCCGGAACCGCACGTAATGGCGAAACCTGGTCGGTGGGCCTGGGCACCAGCAACGTGGCCTACACCGTGGAGTCGCTCGAGGCGATCGCCGAACGTGTGGCCAACTCCATCAATACCACTGCGTTCGTGGTCAGCGCAGCCGTCACGGCCAGTGCACCGGTGGCGGGCCAACTGTGGACGGTGCGCGTCACGCTGGGCACCAGCACTTTCGACGCGAGTTATGCCGCACGGGCAGGTGATGCCCTGGCCCAGGTGCTGGCCGGCCTGGCCGATGGCCTGGATGCCATCAGCGGCAGCGCCTTCACCACCCGCGTCATCGGCTCCAGCCTGGTGCTGGCCAATGCCACCGAACTGATGCCGTCGGTGAGCCTGGAGCGCAATGGCGTTGCGTTGGCTCCTGTGCTTACCCTGCTTGGCAACTACGCTGCGGCCCATGACGGCGGTCGGGTGCTGATCGTGCCGTTGTCCGGGTCCTTCTCCGGTGCCACCGCCGGGGTCGCACCGCGCAATTCCTTCGGCCCGGACGCCGGTGCTGCCAACAACGCCCAGGTGGCCACGGTGGCACCCACGGCTGCCCCCAAGGCCGGCGAGACCTGGAGCATCACGCTCGGCGGCAGCACCTACAGCCATACCGTGCGCGACACCGTGCTGCTGTCGGAAGTGGCCGCCGGGCTCGCCGCCCGCATCAATGTCGCCGGGCTGGGCTTCGTGGCCAGCGTGGATGGCAATACGCTGCTGCTGCGCGATGCCAATACCCCGGCAGCCACGGCGGTACCCGTTTTCTCGATCCTGGCAGGACCGGGCAGCAGTGGCAGCGCGACCCGTTCGCTCGATGGCACCAGCACCCGGTTCGTGCTGGCCGGAACCGCTGCCCTCGGGGAAGAGTGGCGTGTCACCATCGGCGGCACCAGTTTCGGGTATGTCGTCGAGTCGGCCGACACGACCATGGCGGCGTTGGCCGCCCGCATCAATGCCGGCGTGGCGGGGGTCTTCACCGCCTTTGCAGACGGCGCCCTGCTGGTGGTGGTGCGGGCCGACAACGTGGCTGTCGCCACTCCGGTCTTCCAGGTGGCACCAGCCGCCCGCATCGTTGTCGATGCTGCGACACCCACCAGCCAGCGGCTGACCTTCAATCCGGCTGGCACTGCCGTCGCCGGCCAGACCTGGTACGCGGTGCTCGCCACCACCGAGACCGAATTCACCTTTGGCTACCAGGTCCTCAGCGGCAACGGCATCGCAGCAATCGTCAGTGGCCTGGCTGCGGCGATCAACGCCGCCACTGCGGCCGGCTTCACGGCGATCGCGCGCAGCAGCACCGCGCCGGACCGTTTCGATCTCTATGTGGTGGACAGCAGTGGCCGGTCTTTTAGCGCCAGCCTGGCCATCGGCCTGGCCGACGGCACACGCGGCGGCACGGCACAGGTGGTGGCCCCCGCCCCGACGCAGACCCTCCTGCTCGGCGGCACGGCGCGCCTGGGCGAGAGCTGGAACATCACGCTCACCACCGGCACGACGGCGCGCACCTACGGCCATGCGGCTGCCATCGTGCAGGCCACTGGCGTGCTGGAGACCCGTGAGGCCATCGCCGCTGCACTGGCAGCGGCCATCAACGAGGATGCTGCAGCGGGTTACACCGCAATTGCCGATGGCCTGCGGCTGATCATCACCAGCCGCTTGGGCGGTGTGTTCACGGCGGCAGGCAGCGTGGCGCCGGTGGTTCGGCCAGCCGGCGCTGTCGAGGTCGTACGCGGCCAGGATGCCCAGGGCAACGACCGTGTACCGGCCATCGATGTGCGCATCGGTCACCGCGTCAGCGTCTCCTTTGGCGCGGTGCTGCTGCCTCCGCAGGTCGGGGAAACCTGGTCGGTCAGCGTGAACCTCGGCGGCACGCTCACCACCCGCAGCGTGCAGGTGCTGGCTGGCGACAACCTGGTGCTGGTGCTCGAGCGCCTGGCTGCTGCGCTGCGCAATGGCACCAGCTTCACGGCCCAGGCCAGCGGTACCACCCTGGAGGTCATCAGCGGCTCGGTCGGCGCACCCACCATCGTGGCCAGCCGCACCAGCGCCGGCGCGAGCCCGGTCACCAGCCTGCTGCCATTGACCAATGCCACGGCCGGCGGGGCACCGGTGTCAGGCGCGCGCTGGACGCTGCATCTGCAGGTGGGCGGCATCACCTCGGACTTCGAGCTGCCAGTCACCACGGCGCAGACCTGGGTCCAGATCACCGAGGCGTTTGCGGGCAGCATCAACGCTGCGGCCGCGCTGCCAGGCGCACCGCTGGCCGGCCTGGTGGCGCGTTCCACCAGCGACGGGCATCTGCTGCTGGTCGACATCGCCGGCCGGGTTTTGTCGGCATCTGCCAGCCTGGTGCCGGTGGCGGTGACCCGCATCGATGCCGGCGGTGCCACCACCACACTGGTGAACCTGATCGGCATGCCGGCGGCGGGCGAAGTCTGGCGCCTGCGCATCAACGATGTGCACAACGGCCTGGCGCGCGAGTTGTCCTATGCGGTGCAACGGGGTGCCGTGGTTCATGGGGTGACCCTCAACTCCGCCGCCGACTTCGCCGCAGCGCTGGCTTACCTGGTGGGCAACGATGCGGCCGCCGAGCGCTACACCGCGCTGGTGGACGGCAGCCGCATCATCCTGATCGACCGGCTGGGGCAGGTGTTCAGCACCCGCCTGCAGGCCGGTGCCATCACGCGCAGCGAAGGCCGCGCCGACATCGCGCTCGAGTTCCCGCTGGCCGCCCTGACCGATGCCCAGGCAGCGGCGCAGCTGCAGGCCCAGCTGACAGCGCTGTACGGCTTTGATGACCTGGATGTCTCGGCCGTGCGCGGCAGCGGCGACATCACCTTCACGGTGCGCTTCGTGCGCGACCAGGCCGGCCTGGACAAGGACCCCATCCGTGCCGTGTCCGCTTCGGGCCTGGTACCCAATCCCAACGCATCGGTCGAGCTGGCGACTGCCACGGTGCGCAACGGCGCCACGGTCAATGCCGGCATCAACAAGCTGCAGACCGTCACCCTCCATCCGAATGTCACGGGCGGCAGCTTCACCCTGTCCTTCCGCATCGAGAACAGCAGCGGCGTGTTCGAGATCTGGACCACCGCTCCGATCGACGCCAAGGCCAGTGCTCTCGACGTGTACAAGGCGGTGAGCCGGCTGCTCAATCCGAATGGCTCGACCATCGATATCGATCCCGCGTTCGACTTCGCCAGCCGCATCACCTCACGGCCCTATACCGACAACGTGGCGGTGCGCAAGGTGGGCAATGTGTTCCTGCTGACCTTCCAGGGCGCCTACCGCGATCTGTCGATCCACGACATCGACACCCGCCTGCTGACCACCCAGGAAGGCACCGGCGCCAGCGAACACCAGGCCCCGGTGACCACCGTGACCCTCGGCCGGACCGATGGTGAGGTGGCAGTGGACGCCAAGTCGCCGCGTGCCACCACGGTCGATTTCACCGGCCGCGCCGTGGTGACCGGTGAGCTCTGGAGCGTGACAGTCTCGCTGCGTGGTGTGTCCAGCACCCACAGCTACCAGGCCGCAAGCGGCGATACCCTGCAAGCCATCTTGCGGCTGCTGGCCGGCTCGATCAACGACTCGGCCGCCGATGTGTTCGCTGCCGGCAATGATGGTGATGTGCTGGTCATCGTCAACCGTGACGGCGGCGTGTTCAAGACCACGGCATCGGTGGGACCCTCCGGCCTGACCGTGACCTCGATCGACCGTTCCACCCCGACCGAGGCCGCGATCCAGCTCTCGGGCAAACCCGCCGCTGGCGAGGTGTGGTCCATCACGCTGTCGACCAGCGCCGGTACACCCACGGTGCACAGCTTCACCGTGTTGGCGGGCAGCACGCTGGACAGCATCGCTGCCGGCCTGGCCGCCGCCATCAACAGCGGCGCACCCGCCGACTACTTCGCCGTGGCGCAGGACGCCGTGGTGCTGGTCGTGCGCCGCAACGGCACGCTGTTTGCCGCCACGCCTGGCATCGTGGCAGCTGGCCAGCCGCAGGCTGGCTCCACCTGGACGGTCACGCTCGAGAGCGCCACCAGCCGCGCGACTTCCGGACAGGCGGGCACCGGGCCGCTGGTGTTCACCCATGTGGCCGGCGTCGATGCAACCCATGCCAGCGTGGCCCGCGCACTGGCAGAGCGCATCAACCTGCTGGGTCGCCCGGAGTTCTTTGCCACGGCACAGGGCGGCGAACTGCACATCGAAAACCTGAGTGGCAATGTGTTCGCAACCACCCTGGCGGTGAATGCAGTCGGGCGGCCGGATTCTGTCGAAGCCGCAGCGGCCGTGGTTGCCACCCGGGTGGACGGCATCAACTACTACGGCTTCGAGTCGCTCGATGTCACGCTGGGATCCGGCGACGACATCCTGAACGTCCAGGGCACGACTGCCGTCACCAACATCGCCCTGGGCGACGGGAATGACCGGATCTATGTGTCTTCGGCAGCCAATGTGGCCTACGACCCTTCGCCCGGTGCTGTCCTGCCCGGCTTCCTGAGCGGCCACCTGCACAACATCAACGGTGCGCTGAACATCGATGCCGGCGCCGGCAGCGCGCAGCTCCTGATCAGCGGAGAAGCCAGTACGCTGGACAACGCCGACATCGTCATCACCGACCGGATCCTGGGCACCGAACCGGCCGGGGCCGAGATCGCCGTGCGCGGCCTGACGGGCGGCGACAACGCCTTTGGCTGGGTCGACCTGCCGCAGGCAACCATCACCTACGGCGGCTCCGGCGACTTCGCCAATGGCGTGAGCGTCTGGACCGGTTTTGGCGCCGATGTCCTGTGGATCGACGGCACGATCGCCGACGCCGGAGTACGCACCATCACTTCCGTCAACACCGGCCTGGGCGACGACGTGGTGTATGTCGACCTGGACAGCACAGAGACCAACGGCGCCGACACCTCCGACGGCCTGCTGGTGCTCAACACCCAGGGTGGCTGGAACGACTACCTTGCATTGCGCGACAACGACCGGGTCGTCGGCACCGGCAACCACCCGGTGAGCGGCACTCCGTTTGCCTCCACACTGCCGCTGATCGTGTTCGGCGGCCAGGGCGATGACAGCATCACCGGCGGCTCGGGCAACGACGTCCTGTTCGGCGACCGCGGCCAGCTGGTGCGCTACGACACCACCAACGGTGTCGCGCCGGGCACGGTGGCAGAGCAGCAGGGCGGGGGCGGCCCCGGCGACGTCGCGGACGGCCTGGTGCGCCTTCCCGACCTGGTGGCCAGCGTCGACGCCACCGTGGGTGGCAATGACACCATCATCGGCCTGGCCGGCGACAACCTGCTGGTGGGCGGCGCCGGTGCCGACCGGATCTCGGCCGGGGACGGCGACGACACGATCGCTGGCGACAACGCGCGCTTCGACTTCTGGCCCAACTCTGCCCAAGTCCGTGTGGCCGAGACCACCGATACGCTGGACCAGCCGACCTGGGGCGACACCATCGTCACCGGTGGCGGCGCGAATGTCGTGCTCGCCGGCATGGGCGAAGACCATGTGAATGATCCGACGCAGGCTTTCTCGGCCGGCGTGGTGCCGGGCGCCGGCGCCGATGTGGTGATCGGCGACAACGGCCGCGTCACCTGGGATGCGAACGGCCTGGTGGATTCGTTCATGAGCATCAATCGCGGCATCGTGCGCTTCGACCCCGCTACCGGTGCCGGCAACCCGTTCGCCGGCATCGACATCGGCAGCCGCAGCGCGCCGGTGTTCGTCGACATGGATGGCGACGGTGATCTGGATGTGTTTGCCGGCACCCAGGACGGCACGCTGGTCTTCTACGAGAACACCGGCACCACCACCGCACCGGCTTACACCGTCCGTGGCGGCGTCGACAACCCGTTCGATGGCATCGACGTGGGCGACATGGCCGCCCCGGCATTTGCCGATGTGGATGGTGACGGCGATCTCGATGCCTTCGTGGGCGCTGCCGACGGCACGCTTGCCTACTTCGTGAACACCGGCACCGGCACCGATCCGGTCTTCGAAGTGCGCACCGGTGCAGCCAACCCGCTGGCCGGGGTGGACGTCGGCTCCATGGCCACCCCGGTGTTTGCAGACATGGATGGCGACGGCGACCTGGATGCCATCGTGGGCGAGGCCGATGGCCTGCTGAACTATTTCGAGAACACCGGCAGCGCCACCGCCCCGGTCTATCTGCCGCGCACCGGCACTGCCAACCCGCTGGGCGGCGTGGACGTCGGCAACATGAGCGCCCCGGCCCTGATCGATATCGACGGTGATGGCGACCTCGACCTGGTCGTGGGCGAGATCGGTGGCACGCTGCGCTTCTTCGAGAACACCGGCTCGGCCACTGCGCCCGCCTACGAAGCCCGCACCGGCGCCGACAATCCGCTCGATGACGCTACCAGCGGCACGCTCAGCATGCCGGCCTTCGGCGACATCGACGGCGATGGTGATCTTGACCTGCTGGTGGGCGAAGACAGCGGTGCGCTGGTACTGCTGGAAAACACCAGCACCGGCGCCGGCGGCCGCGACGTTATCCTGGTCGGTGACGGCGCCAATATCGTGGTTGGCGGGTTCGGCAACGACACCATCACCACCGGTACCGGTTCCGACATCGTGCTGGGTGACAACGGTGCCGTGAGCTTCACGCCGGGCACGACCGACCCGCTGATCGCCCGCTCCACCGGCGTGGTCAATGGCTCCGGCGGCGACGACACCATCACCGTGGGTGAGGGCAACAACTTCGTCATCGCCGGTGTGGGCGAAGACACCATCACCGCCGGCAGCGGCAACGACCTGGTGCTTGGCGACAACGGCCTGGTGATCTGGACACCCGACGCCGACCTGGCCCTGGTGCAGACCACCGACCCGACGCTGGGCGCCGATGACGACATCCAGCTCGGCGAAGGCGACAACATCGCTGCGGGTGGCTTCGGTAGCGACACGATCGTGGCCGGCGCCGGCTCCGACCTGGTCGTGGGCGACAACGGCGGCTTTGCCTACACCACTGACGCCAACGGCGTCGCGATCCTGACCAGTGTGCAGACCTCCGACACCTCGGCTGCGACCGGCGGCGCAGACACCATCACCGCAGGCGGTGGCGACAACGTGGTGCTGGCCGGTGTGGGCGCCGACACGGTCACCGCCGGCAGCGGCGCAGACCTGGTGCTGGGCGACAACGGCAGCATCCGCTGGACCGAGACCGGCGTGTATAACGCGTTCGCCACCGCCTACCCTGCCGTGGGTGATGACGACACCATCCAGGCCGGCGACGGCGACAACATCGTGGCGGGTGGCTTCGGCGCCGACACCATCGTCACCGGCAGCGGTCAGGATCTGGTGCTGGGCGACAACGGCGCCTTCGGCTACACCACCAACTCTGCCGGCGTGGCCATCCTGACCAGCGCGCAGACGGCCGACCCGACCGGTGCCACAGGCGGCGGCGACACCATCACCGCGGGTGAAGGCGACAACGTCGTCCTGGCCGGTGTGGGTGGCGACACGGTCACTGCTGGCAGCGGTATCGATCTGGTGCTCGGCGACAACGGCAGCATCCACTGGACCGGGACCGGCGAGTACAGCGCGTTCGAAACCACCGACCCGGCAGTGGGTGGCGACGACACCATCCAGGTGGGCGACGGCGACAACATCGTGGCGGGCGGTTTCGGCAGCGACACCGTCGTCACCGGCAGCGGCCAGGACCTGATCCTGGGCGACAACGGAGCCTTCGGCTACACCACCAACTCCGCCGGTGTGGCGATCCTGACCAGCGCGCAGACGGCCGATCCGACGGCGGCCACTGGCGCTGGTGACTTGATCACGGCGGGCGACGGCAACAACGTGGTGATCGCCGGTCTGGGTGGCGACCAGGTCACGACCGGCAGCGGCAGTGATCTGGTGCTCGGCGACAACGGCCGCATTCTCTGGACACCCGCTGGCGAGTACAGCGCGCTCGCCACCACCGAGCCTGAACTGGGTGGCGACGACATCCTCAGCGTGGGCGAGGGCGACAACATCGTGGCCGGCGGCTTCGGTGCCGACACGATCACCGCCGGTGCCGGCCAGGATCTGGTGCTGGGCGACAACGGCAGCTTCGGCTACACCACCGACGCCAACGGTGTGGCCGTCCTGACCAGTGCCCAGACCACCGACACCACCGAGGCGACTGGCGGCGGCGACACCATCGCGGCCGGTGGTGGCGACAACGTGGTGGTGGCCGGTGTGGGCGCGGACACGGTCACTGCCGGCAGTGGCGTCGACCTGGTGCTGGGCGACAACGGCAGCATCGTCTGGACGCCGGCCGGTGTCTACAGCCAGTTCGGAACCACCGACCCGACCCTGGGCGGGAACGACGACATACGTGTCGGCGACGGCAACAACATCGTGGCCGGCGGCTTCGGCGCGGACGTGATCGAGACGGGCGTGGGCGAGGACCTGATCCTGGGCGACAACGGAGTCTTTACCTACACCACCGACAGCAACGGCGTGGCCATCCTGACCAACGCCCAGACCACCGACAGCACGGCAGCCACCGGCGGCAACGACGTCATCGTGAGCGGCGGCGGCACCAGCCCCGACATCGTGCTGGCCGGCGCGGGTGACGATCGGGTCAACCAGCCGGCGCGAGCCGGCAGCACCGACCCGGCGCCTGCGGTCAGCGCCGGCCAGGACATCGTGGTGGGCGACAACGGTTATGTGAACTGGAACGTGGACGGCCTGCTGACCGGCTTCGGCTCCGCCCAGTCCGATGTGGGTGGCAACGACGCGATCGACGTGGGTGACGGCGACAACATCGTCGTGGGCGGCTTCGGCGACGACGCCATCACCACGGGTGTCGGTGCCGATATCGTGCTGGGCGATGATGGGCGTGTGGACTACATCGGGGCCGATGGCGACCCGACCGACATCGACGTCATCGAGAGCATCTCCACCACGGCCTTCGGCGGCGCCGACACGATCAGCGCCGGTGCCGGGAGCGACATCGTCATCGGCGGGCGTGGCGACGATCTGATCGACGCGGGCGAAGGCAGCAACCTGGTCATCGGTGACAGCGGCCGGGTGACCGCCGCCGACCTGCACGCGCCGCAGTTGCCCGGCCAGCCGATCACGCTCGGTGTGGTCGAGACGATCCAGCCGGACGACGGTGGCAACGACACCATCACCGCCGGCAACGGCGACAACATCGTGCTGGGCGGCTTCGGCAGCGATACCGTCAGCACTGGCGCCGGCAACGACACCCTGATCGGCGACAACGGCCAGGTCGGCTTCACCGGGGCGGTGCTGACAACGGTGCAGTCGAGCGACATCGTGGCCGGGACCGGCGGCGACGATGTGATCGACGGCGGCGATGGCAACAACCTCGTGATCGGTGGCGTGGGCAACGACCGCGTCACCACGCTCGACGGTGTCGATGTGGTGCTCGGTGACAACGGCAACATCGTCATCAGCTCCGGTGGCGCCCTGCTGGAGGTGGCCTCCGGCAACCCGGTCCTGGGGGGCAGCGACACCATCAGCACGGGTGGTGGCAATGACGTGGCCATCGGCGGTGCACAGGGCGACACCGTCAACGGCGGCGCCGGCAACGACGTGGTCATCGGTGACGGCGGCCAGGTGACCTATTCCAACGGCGGCACACGGCTGGACGTGTTGTCGCTCGACGTGGTGTTCGGCGGCGATGACGTGCTCGACGGCGGCGCCGGAAACGACATCCTGGTCGGCGGACAAGGCAACGACCGGCTGTACGGCAGCCTGTCCGAAGACCTGGTGTTCGGCAGCAATGCGGCGGTGACGCTTGTCGATGGCTTGGCCACATCGATCTCGAGCGACGTGCAGGACCTGGTCACCGAAGCTCTGTTCGCCCTGTTCAACGCCCTGCCCGGAGATGACGTGGCACTGGCGGATGGGTTGCTGGATCTCCTGGCCCGCCTGGAGGCGTCGTCGGACCTGCTCGATCCGATCGACCAGCCCGATCCCCTGCTGGACGCCGAGTTGTTCCGCAAGCTGTTCAGCCTGGGTGCGCAGG
>JANMZX010000548.1:0-5210 GCA_031383745.1 Rhodoferax sp.
CAGCACCTGGCCCATCTGCTCGTCCATGAACGACACCAGAGCGCTGTAGCCGGCAATGGCGCGGCGCACGTCGGCGTCGGTGTGGAAATGGGGGCCGTAGTCCACGACACGGGCGTATTCGTCGGTGAACGGGTGGTGCGGCCGAACGTCGGGCCCATATAGCTTGGGCAGCGGCAGGTCCATGGCCGCGTAGTGGTCGAACCAGGCCGTTGGCGCCGTCAGCGGAAAATGCGGCGCCACCATCGACACGAACAGCACCCAGGGCTTGGCATCGGGCTGCGGCTGGGCACGCTGCATCAGCCAGTCGCAAGCGGCGGTGCTGATCTGCCGGTCGTAGTGGGTATAGGTGGACTCACCGGGCCCGGCCAGCTTCGCCATCTTGTCGCCGCCCTTGCGCACCGGGATGTTCTCGCGCACCAGGCCCTTCACATCGCCGATACCGTCGATCACATGCATGGGAAGGATCTCCTGGCTGAAACCGTGGTCGTCGCCCGGCCGTCCGCGAAAGTGCAGCTTGCCGATCGACACCGCCGTGTGACCCGCGTCCCGCAGCGCATGGTGCCAGCTGGGAACACTGCCGTCGTAGGCGTCGCCGTTGTCCCAGAATCCGATCTCGTGCGCATACCGGCCGGTGGCAAACCCGGCGCGTGCCGGCACGCAGATCGGGCTGGTGGTGTAGGCACTGGCGAAACGCGTGCCTCGCGCCGCCAGGCGGTCGAGATTTGGGGTCAGGATGAACGGATGCCCGGCACAGCCCATGAATTGGGGGTTGTGCTCATCGGACATGAGCACGAGGACGTTGAGGGGGTGGGTCACGGTGTCCTTTGCGTGGAGGTCGATACGGGGCTACCGGATCGGGGACACAGGCCGGCGCGCCGCCGCCAACGCCACATGTACCCGCTGCAGCAGCTCTGCGTGCCGGCCTTCACCGGCCATGGCGTCGTTGCCGATGGGACGCTCCACCAGCCGGAAGTGGTGGAAGTCGTCCCGCCCGCGCACCAGCATGGCGATCGGTTTGGCGTTACCTTCCTGCCGGACGCGGGTGGACACGTAACGGATCGCGATGCCGATGCGCGGGATGTCCGACGTGTTCGCGTTGGAACCATGCACGATCCACAGGTGGTGCAGAGACATCTGTCCCGGTTGCAAGGCCAGGTCCACGGCCTGCGCCTCGTCCACCGCCACGCTGATCTCCTGGCCGCGCGACAACACGTTGTTGTCGGCGAAGGTATCGCGCTGGGGCAGGTGGGTTTGCGTGTGCGAACCCGGAATCACACGCATGCAGCCGTTCTCGGACCTGACCGGCCCCAGCGCCACCCAGGCGGTCGCCACCTCCATCGGTGACAGGCCCCAGTAGGCGCCGTCCTGGTGCCAGCTGACGAACGCCTGGTCGCCGGGGAACTTCACGAACCAGCTGGTGTTCCACGCCAGCAGGTCAGGGCCGAGCAACTGTTCCACCGCATCCAGGATCGCCGGCTCGCGCGTCAGTGCGTCGACCCATGCGAGCACGAAATGGGTGTCGGTGTTGATCTGCCAGCGCTCGCCGGCACGCAGCGCGTCCAGCCGGCTCCTGTGCCGCGCGTGAAAGTCGAGGTAGTGCGCTCGGTAGTGGGCGGTCTGTGCCGGCGTGAGCGCGCCGATCGGGCACAGGTAGCCGTCGCGCTCGAACCGGGTGCGGGTGATGTCGCCCGGTGCCAGGGTTGGCCTCATGGCCTGGCCACACCGCTGCCGATCGCCACCCCGAGCGCCTGCGTCATGGCTCCACGCCCTCCAGCGGCACCTGTAGCCGGGCCGTGGGCAGGTGCACGCCGCCGCGCGCACCGGCTTGCGTGCTGCCGTAGCGCTGCGCGAACGCCGGCGCCAGCGCGCGCGCCGTGGCCGGCGCCAGCCACAGGCGCAGCAGGTGGCGGCGCTGTGCAGGCTCGTGCCAATCCTCGAAGGCGGTGCGGTCGTGCAGCAGGGTGTGGTTGTGCACCAGCTGGATGTCGCCGGGCTCCAGGTCCATCAGGAAATGCAGCGACGGATCGTTCGACAGCGCATCGAACAGGTCCAGCGCCTCGACCTGCTGCGGGCTCAGGCGCGGTGCATCCGGATGGCGCTGCGCCGAGTCGATGTACTGGCGCTGGTAGATCGCGGAAAGCCGGCCTTCTGCACCTGGAGGCCACCAGGTCAGCACCGGGATGGTGAAGAACGGCGCCTGTCCGGGACCGACCTCGCCCCGCCGGTCGGTGGCGACAGGTTCGAACAGAGCGGCGGCCAGGTCGGGGCGGAGCCGGTGCATCTCCTTGAACAGGGTGGTGGACGACACCAGCGCTGAGCGCCCGCCGCTGCGCGCCGTCTGCAGGCACAACAACGCCACGATGTCGCAGGAGTCGGTGTGGAAGGTCTGTCGCTCATGGGTCTGGTAGATGCGCACGTTCGGGTCGGTGGAGCTCAGGCCCATGTCGCGCACATGGCCCAGCAGGTGCCCCTGCGCGTTCTGCGGCCGCGCAGCGCCCAGATGTGCGCCGAGTGCCATGAACGCGACCGCAGCGCGGCGGCGACCCCATTGCCCTACTGGCACGCCGCGCAAGAGCGCGAATCCGCGCCCGTCGAGCACCTCGCCCAGAACCCGGCGCAGCCGCGGCGCGAGCCGAGGCAGCGGCACATCGGAGGCGCGCAGGGCGGTGAGGTCGGCGCCGCTGTCGGACAGACGCGTCGCCACCTGGCCGAGCTCCTCCAGTTCCGCGTTCGTGAGGTGTTCCAGCCAGTCGCCGCGCGCGGCCATGTCCGGGCCATACCAGTCGGCGCCGCAGGGTTGCGCAGCCGCCAGCGTGGTGTCGGTCATCGTCATGGCGCCGCCATGCTCAGGCGGTGATCCTGCGCGCGCGCGCCACCACCGGCCAGGATTCGGCAGCCGCGCCGTCGCGCACCGCCCACACGTCGCTGTGCAGCGCCATCGTCGGGCAGATGTGGCGCGGAATGCCGTACAGCACGTCGCCGACCTGGTAGTCGTCGGCGCGGGAGGTCTGCAGCACCAGATGTTCTTCGCTGTGCGTGGTGGCGACGGCATCTTCCAGGCCGAACAGGCGAACCCGCGGGTGCGCCATCTCGGATGCCACCGCCTTGTGGCCGAGGTCGAAGCACAGCAGACCGGGGGCGGGCTTGCTCAGCACCCGGGTCATCAGGAGGGCGGCATTCTCGAAATGGTGGTCGGGGCAGACGCCCTCCTGGCCGAAATCCCAGAGCACCGTGGTGCCGGCGCCGACTTCGACGCCCCCTTTGCGCGCCATCAGCGCGAAGGTCGGCGTGCCGCTGACCACCATGTTGGGCACCGGCAGCCCCTCACCCAGCAGTTGCTCGCGCATGGCCCAGACCGGGGCGAATGCCTTGTCGGCCTCGGCCTCCAGGTCTTTCGGATCGGCCGCGCGCAGGTGGCCGTCGTAACCATGCAGGCCCGCGGCCCGTACGCCGGGCGCCTGGCACAGGTCGCGGTACAGCTGCAGCGCGGCCGGGCCAGGCAGGATGCCGGTGCGGTTCATGCCGACGTTGATGTCCACATACAGCGGCAGGACGATGTTCTCGGCCACCGCGGTGCGGCTGATCACCGCGAGGTTGCGCGCGTCGTCGACCAGCGACGTCAGGTTTGCGTCGGGGAAGCGGCGCAACAGTGTGGCCAGGCGGCGCACACTCGGCCCCACGGGCTGGTAGGCGAGCAGGATGTCGCGGCCGCCGGCGGCGAGTGTCATCTCGACCTCGGCGATCGTCGAGGCCTTGAACTTGTGGATACCGGCCGCGAGTTTCATCTGGATGATCTGCGGCAGCTTGTGCGTCTTCACATGCGGACGCAGGCGTTCTGCGTCACCGGCCATGGCGATCATGCGCTGCAGGTTGGCCTGGATGCGGTCGGGGTAGACGAGCAGCGCGGGTGACGGGATGGCAGCAGCGTTCGTGATGGTGTACCAGTCGGCCATGGTGTGTCAGTCTTTCAGGGTGTGGATCGGAATGTCCCGGGATTGTCCCAGTGCGTCAAGCTCGGCGCGGGTTCGGCTGGCGAAACAGCGCGCCACCGCGTCGTGGGTCGTGGGGGAAAACATGCTTTTCAGGCTGCTGTCGGCCACACCGGCCACCTGGCACAGGGCGGCGGCAAAATGCGGCTCCAGCGCCGCCACCGCCACCCGGCCGTCCTTGCAGGGGTACATGCGGTAACCGGCGTGGGCCCCACCCACGGCACCGGTGGGCAAGGTCAGGCCCCAGGTGCGTGGCAAGCCGAGGTAGGCCGACGCGCCGGCCAGCGCCACTTCGTTGTACACACCCTTGCCGCTGCGCTGGCGCTGCAGCACCACCTGCAGCACGGCCTCCGACGCCATCAGCGAGCCGCCCATGTCGGCGTACAGCGTGGGCGGCAGGTTCAGGCCGGTCACCTGGTCGTTCTCGGCCATGTAGGTCAGGTCGTGCCCGGGCTCTTCGGCACGCGCACCGTGGGCGCCGACGATGGCCACCTGGCACAGGGTCGGATGGCGCTGGTGCAGCGGCCGCCAGGCCAGGCCCAGCCGGGCCAGGCCGGACGGCCGGAACGAGGTCAACAACACATCGGTGCGGGCCAGTTGCCGCTCCAGCAGCTTCTGGCCACTCTCGATGCGCAGGTCGGCCTGCAGCACCTTGACCTTGGCGTGCATGTCGGTGTATGCCTGCTGCTTGTAGTGGCGCATCGGGTCGCCGGCTGGCGGCTCGATCTTGGTACACCGCGCTCCCATGTCCGCCAGTCGTACCAGGGCCATCGGCCCGGGAATGTTAAGCGCCAGGCTGAGGATGCGGATGCCGCGCAGCGGCTTGAGGGGGGAGGGTGAGGCAAGAGGCATGGTGTAGTGCAATTTACCCTATGTCGGGAGGCGACCACGTGGGCTATGAAGAACCGAGGGAGCAGGCGCATTGGGTGGCGGCTTGCGGCCCAAAGCGGTCGTCGTTGGACTTGCGCGAGATCATGACAGCCAGGATACCGGCGACGTGGTGTGGGACCAGGCCGACGGCGCATTCGACTCCGCGGCTGTCCTCCGCCCTGCGGGCTCCCCCTTTATGCCGCTGCGCCGAACGCACCGCCGACCTGATCCTGCGACTTGGTTGGCCTGTTGACGCCCGGAACAACGAATACCAAAGACCCAGCGGCGCGGCTGGCGGTGCCCGGTGCGGGCGATTTCTGGGGTGCCGAGGAGGCGAGTCCCGGACACAAA
>JANMZX010000558.1:0-2549 GCA_031383745.1 Rhodoferax sp.
GTTCCCAGCACGCGCGTGGACCAGCCGCATGACCCGATCCCGATCCTGGGCGGTGTGCCCGATGCGCTGAAACCACCGTCGGGTTGCCGGTTCCGCGAGCGCTGCCCGCAGGCGATCGCACGCTGCGCCAGCGAGGTGCCGGTGTTGCGCGACATGCAGTCGGGCCGAAGAGTCGCCTGCCACCTGGTCTGATTTCAATGAACATCGAGAGCACCATGGCCCTGACCGATCTGCACCGTTTCGTCGAAGCAGTGTCTCTGGACGCACCCTGGGAACTGACCGAACTGTTCGCCACCTTGCCGCGCTGCCATCCGCAGGATGTGAATGCCTCCTGTGACGCCCTGGTCGAGCGACTGGCGCGCCATGGTGTGCCGGTCGAGGTGCTGATGTCGGACCTGTACCTGAGCATCCCCGGGGAGGCGCAGGTCCGCACGGCCACCGGCGCCTTGCGGGCCAAGCCGTCTGCCTTTTCGCGCCATGTGCCCGGGGGCCTGGAAGCCGAGCTGGTGTATGTGCCGGCCGCCTATTCCAAGTCGATCTCCACGCTGTTCCAGCGCAACTTTGACAGCAGCACGTCGGCGCGTGAACGTGTCGAGGGCCGGATCGTCGTCTCCGAAGGGTATGCCACACCACAGAAGATGCGCGAGTTCGAGCAGGCCGGGGCCGTGGGGGTGGTTGCCATCAACCCGGGGCGTGACATTCACTGGGGCATCTGCACCACGATCTGGGGCGCACCCGAACTCGATGACCTGCATCGCAAGCCCCGCATACCGGTGGTCGCCGTCAACCACGAAGACGGCCAGCGCCTGATCGCGCTGGCGGCACAGGCGCAGTCCGCCACGCTGGTGACGCAGTTGGAGGAGGGCTGGTTTGCGCAGAAGCTGCCGGTGGTGACCATTCCAGGCAACTCCGGCAGCGACGATTTCGTGCTCCTGCACGGCCACTACGATTCCTGGGATGTGGGCGTGGGCGACAACGCCACCGGTGACGCTACGCTGCTGGAGATTGCGCGTGTGCTCTGGAAACACCGCACGCACCTGCAGCGCAGTGTGCGGATTGCCTGGTGGCCAGGGCACTCCACCGGCCGCTACGCCGGCAGCACCTGGTTCGCGGACCGTTTCGCGGCCGACCTCGACGCGCACTGCGTGGCGCAGATCAACTGCGATTCTCCGGGCTGCCGCTGGGCCAGCGAGTACCGCAATGTGTCGTGGATGAAAGAGACCGAGGCCTATGCACAGGCCGTCATCCAGCAGGTCGCCGGGTTGCCGTCGCAGGGCGAACGCCCCCACCGCGCGGGGGACTACTCCTTCAACAACATCGGCATCTCCAGCCTCATGATGCTCAGCTCCACCATTCCGCAGGCCGTGGCAGCCGAAAAAGGCTACTACGCGGTGGGCGGCTGTGGCGGCAATATCGGCTGGCATACCGAAAACGACACCCTCGAGATCGCCGACCGCGAGGTGATGCTGCGCGACATCCGGGTCTACCTGGGGCTGGTGGTGGGCATCGCCAATGCCCGCATCCTGCCGTTTGACTGGCGCGCGATCACGCAGGAGTTCCAGGAAACCCTGGCGCGCTGCCAGACCTCCGTGGGTGCCGCATACAGCCTGGCAGCCAGCCGCGACGCCTTGCAAGAGCTCGATGCAGCACTGCAGCAGTTCTACCAGGCGTTGCAGGTGCGGGCCATCTCCGACACGGCTGCCAACGATGCCATCCGCCGGCTGGCCAGGATACTGGTGCCGATCAACCACACGCTTCAGCCGCGCTTCGGTCACGACCCGGCCAGCGCCATGCCCGCACTGCCAGGCCTCGATGTGGCGCACCGCTGGGCCACACTGCCCGAGGAACTGCAGGGATTCGCCCTGACCCAGATTCGGCGCGGTGAAAACAAGCTGCTGGCCGCATTGCGCCAGGCGCGGCGCGAGTTGCAACTCGCGTTGCCGAACTGACACCACTTCCCAAGGAGCCCCCATGGACACCCGCGTCAAGCTGCAAAAAAGGACCTGTGATCCGGTCAAGCTAGAAATCATCAAGGGCAGCCTGCGCGCCGCCCAGTTGGAGATGGAGACCCTGCTCGAGCGCACGGCCGTGTCGCCCGTGATCCGCGAGAAGAAAGACTTCTTCGCCGGGTATTTCGACCCGGTCGGACAACTGATCACCGGCACCAACCTGCCGATCTTCGGCCACATCATCCAGCCCATCTTCGAGCACTACCCGGCCAATGACATGCGCGAAGGCGATCTGTACTGGTACAACGACTGTTACGCCTCCAAGGGAGGTGTGTCGCACATGCCCGACCAGGTGTTCGCCTCGCCCGTGTTCCATGACGGTGCGCTGGTGGGTTTTTCGCAAACCTGGGCGCATTTCAACGACATCGGCGGGGCCTGGCCCGGCTCGATGTCGCCCACCGCGACCGACATCTTCCAGGACGGCATCATGATCCCGCCGGTGCGCCTGGACCGCGAGGGCGTGCTCAACGAGGAGATCTACCGCATCTTCCTGCGCAACGGCCGCTTTCCGGAGGAAATGCGCGGTGACATCCGCGCCAT